>JASFUX010000056.1:0-15177 GCA_050050115.1 Maricaulaceae bacterium
CACTTCCGCACTGACTTCCCCGAGCATGCGCCAGTCGCCGCCCGCAGCTTCCTAAAACTCAAAGAAGACCGCATCGAAGCGGTCGCGCCGCCGCCGTTCGCCTGTTCGCGCCTTGAAGAAAGACAGACCAATGCCCCGCCCCAGCCCGCGCCCTGACTTCGCTCCGCCTCCGCCGCACGTGATCAATCGCGTGATCGAGACGGGCCTCGCCGAGGACCTTGGCGAAGCGGGAGATTTGACTTCGCAGCACACCCTGCCCCCCGGCGCGCGCTGCACCGCCGCGTTCCGCGCCCGCGCGGCCGGACGGATCGCCGGCGGCGTCCTGCTCGCGCCCCTGTTCGCCCGGCTCGATCCCGAAGCGAAGGTCAAGATCGCGCTCGCCGACGGCGCGAACGCAAGCGGCGGCGCGGACATCGCCGAGGTGTCAGGCTCGGCCGCCGCAGTGCTCGCCGGCGAGCGCCTGGCGCTCAATCTGATGTCGCGGCTTTCCGGGATCGCGACGCTGACGCGCGCCTACGTCGCCGCGGTCGACGGGGCGATGGCGCGGATCGCTCACACGCGCAAGTCCACGCCTGGCCTCAGGGCGCTCGAGACCTATGCGGTGCGCTGCGGGGGCGGTTCGAGCCATCGCCTCGGGCTGCACGACGCGATCTTGATCAAAGACAACCACGTTGCGGTCGCCGGCGGCGTCGGGCCGGCGTTGATGGCCGTGCGCGCCAAGGCGGGGCATATGACCCATGTCGCAGTGGAGGTCGACACCCTCGACCAGCTCGAAGAAGCGCTGCGCTACAGCCCGGACGTGGTGCTGCTCGACAACTTCCCGCTCGAGAACCTGCGCAAGGCCGTCCGCCTCGTCGGCTCGCGCTGCATCACCGAAGCCTCGGGCGGGGTCACGCTCGACACCGTTCATGCGATCGCCGAGACGGGCGTTGACGTCATCTCCGTGGGCGCGCTGACGCACTCGGCGCCGGCGCTCGACATCGGGCTCGACATAGAAATCAAGTAGCCGGCAAACTCACGACGCCTCGGGCGCGGCCGCCGGATCGTATTTCATCGCCACGTTGCAGCGCTCGTACTCCGCGCCGTAGCGCTCCATGATCTCCGCGTCGTGGACGAAGCCGTGCTTCTCGTAAAGATGGATCGCGGCGACGCTCTTCTTGTTCGTCAACAGGAACAGCTCGCGCGCGCCCAGCTCACCGGCCTTTTTGATCAGCTGTCGGATGATGAGGTCGCCGGCCCCGCGGCCGCGCGCCTTGCGCAGCACGCCCATCTTGGCAAGCTCATAGACGCCCCCGCCCATGTCGACCAGCGCGCCGGTTCCGACGACGCCCAGCATCCGAGACCGGGCGAAGACGACGGCGCCGCCCGGCGCGATGATCGCCGCCTCGGGATCGTTCATCTGCGCAAGGTCGGCGGCCTCGACCTCGTACATCTCGCTGACCCACTCGTGATTGATCTCGTAGAACGCGCGCGCCAGCTCCGGCGCATAGTCGACGATCTCGATCTCGTCCCGCTGCGCCGTCTGCCGCATGACGCGATCAAACAGGCTCTGCTCGCTCAAGGCGTCCTCGAGGCGGCCGAGCTGCTCGAGGAAATCCGGTCCGACCTGATTGCAGAGCTCAGTCGCCGCCGCTTCGACCGGCGCCCAGAGCGCGAACTTCATGTGCTCGACGAGATCCCGTCCGGCTGGCGTCAGAGAGATGATCTTGTGACGCGAGTCCCCGGCGTCGGCGCTCAGCTCGACCAGCCCGCCCGCCCTCAGCTGCGAGGCCGCGCGCGTCACCGCCGGCTGGGAGACGCCGATGATCTGGGACGCCTCGACCACGCCGACCGGACCATGAGCGTCGAGGCAGGCGATCAGCGGGAAATGACTCGGCTGGACATCGAGGTCGAGCGCCTGAAACACGTTGCCGGCTTCGGCTTGAAGCCGATCGGCCAGCCTCTTGAGCCGGCTCCCCAAAGCCAGCGCCGCTTTCTCCCTCAGAATGTCGCGATGCTGTCTCATCGGCGCTCGCCATTACATAACGCGTTATATAACGCACTATATGAACGCCGTCCATGTCTCAAAAATGCGAGACGCGCTTATGCGGACAAGGCGGCTGCGAACGACCGCCAAGCCTCGCCGGCCGGTTCTTTAGACAATCGCGAGAATGGATCTGGGAGTCGCCCGACCTGCAGCACGCAGGCAAGCCGCGCCGCTTACGCGCCGCGCCGGCCCGATTCCTCGTCGCTTTGAGGGAAGCGATAGAAGATGTGCGTACCGATGGTCTTGGTGTGCACCAGCCGTGGCGCCCAGTAGGGACGCACATAGTTCGCGTGATAGTGCGTCGCATCGCCGGTTACTGCGGTCGACAGGCCCATCATCGCGTGCGCGGCGATGTTTTGCGCCTGCTGCCAGCGCGCCCCGCGCGGCGGACGACGCGCTTCCGAGCCGTCGCAGGTGAACGAGAACTGGCAAGAGAGGTGGTTGCCGCGCCAGGAGAGGCCCGTCTCCCGGTCGGTGCCCTCATAGACGACGTCGCAGACGTTGTTCGGGTAAAGCCGGTGGCTGACCCGGTTCAACACCACTTCGGCGACCGCGAGCTGTCCCACTTGAGATTCCGAGCGCGCCTCGTAGTAGATCGCGCGCGACAGGCAATCGAGATCGACCCGCTGCTCGACAGCGGTCTCGAAGTGCACCGGCGCGAAAGTCTGGTACGGCGCGACGACGGCGCGGTCGCGCGCCGGCTGATCGACGGTCTGCAGCGCGGCCATGCGCTTGACCGACGGGCGCGCCTCGGCGAACTGGTCTGCGTCGGCTTCGACGAACGCCTGGGCGCGAAGCCGCCAGGTGCGGGCCTCGGCCTGCTCTTCGACACGATGCTCAAGCACCGGCGCGCCGACCGCGATGACGGCCATCATGCCGAGGCCGGCCGTCGCATTGGTCGCGAGCCGCCGCGTATCGGGCTCGGTCACGAACTTCACCATCCGCGTCAGTCCTGTGGTTTCCGCGAACACACGCAGTTGTGCACACCGATGCGCCGATTCGCTTAACAGTGCGTTAATCGGTTCGCGCGCGCCGCAACGGATCGGGAATATGAAAACGTCGGCTTGCCTCCGCAGTTCGCGGAGCGCCGCCGACAGCCCACCAAACATGACCGGCTCGGTTTCAGCCCTTATTTAGATTCAAATTTTAGCACAATCATCACGGTCGCAACGTGGCGCCGCGTCACACTGGTTACAGAAGTGTTACCGTGCGACAACAGTGGCGTTTATCGCCTTGATTTTACGTGTCTTTTTTCTGGACTCCGCCCGCGGAAGCGGCCGCTTGGGCGGCGGCGAGGCGGGCGATGGGGACACGAAACGGTGAACAAGACACATAATCGAGACCCGCGGCCTCGAAGAAGGCGATCGACGCGGGGTCTCCGCCGTGCTCGCCGCAGACCCCCAATTTGATGTCCGCCCGCTCCGACCGGCCGCGCGCCACGCCCATGCGAACAAGGTCGCCGACGCCGCTCTGATCGAGGCTGACGAAGGGGTCCTTGGGGTAGATGCCGCGGTCGATATAGACGTTCATGAAGCGCCCGGCGTCGTCGCGCGACAGGCCGAACACGGTTTGGGTCAGGTCGTTGGTGCCGAACGAGAAAAACTCGGCCTCGGCCGCGATCTCGTCGGCGCGGATCGCCGCGCGCGGCAGCTCGATCATCGTGCCGATCAGATAGCTCGGCGCCGCGCCGGTCGCGGCGACGGCGTCCGCCGCGGTCTTGACCACGTCCTTCAGGATGCGGAGTTCGTCGGGCGTCGACACCAGCGGGATCATGATCTCGACGTTGGGCCGCACGCCGGTCTGCTGGTAGACCGCCTCCTGCGCCTCGAAGATCGCCCGCGCCTGGATCTCGTAGATCTCAGGATAGGTGATCCCCAGCCGGCAGCCGCGGTGGCCGAGCATCGGGTTGGTCTCGGCGAGCTCGCGCGCGCGGGCCAAAAGTTCTTTCGCCGGCAGGCCGGTCGCCTTGGCGACCGCTTCGACGTCATCGGCGTCGTGCGGCAGGAACTCGTGCAGGGGCGGATCGAGCAGGCGCACGGTCACCGGCAGCTCGCCCATGATCTTGAAGAGATCGATGAAGTCCGCCCGCTGCATCGGCAGGATCTTTTCGAGCGCCTTGCGCCGGCCGGCTTCGTCGTTGGCCAGGATCATCTCGCGCACCGAGGCGATGCGCTCGGCGTCGAAGAACATGTGCTCGGTGCGGCAGAGCCCGATGCCCTCCGCGCCGAACTGGCGCGCGACCTCGGCGTCGGCCGGCGTCTCGGCGTTGGCGCGGACTTTCAGCCGCCGCACCCGGTCGGCCCATTCGAGCAGCGTGGCGAAGTCGCCGGTCAGCTCGGGCTGGATGGTCGCCACTTCGCCGAGGTAGACCTTGCCCGCCGCGCCGTCGACGGTGATCACCTCGCCAGCCGTCACCGTGCGGCCAAGCGCGACGAACTCGCCGGCCTTCTCGTCGATCCGCATCTCCGAAGCGCCGCAGACGCACGGCGTGCCCATGCCGCGGGCGACGACGGCGGCGTGCGCGGTCATGCCGCCGCGCGAGGTGACGATCGCTTCGGCCGCGTGCATACCGTGGATGTCCTCGGGGCTCGTCTCGTTCCGGACAAGGATCACCTTACGGCCTTCCTTGGCGAGCCGCTCGGCCTCGTCGGGATCGAACACCACCTCCCCGGTCGCCGCGCCGGGAGACGCAGGCAGGCCCGACGCGATCAGGTCGCGCGGCGCGTCGGGGTCGAGCTGGGGATGCAATAGCTGGTCGAGCTGCTCAGGCGCGACGCGACCGACCGCTTCTTCTTCCGTGACCAGCCCTTCATGCGCCATGTCGACCGCGATCTTGAGCGCCGACTTGGCGGTGCGCTTGCCGGTGCGAGTCTGCAGCATCCAGAGCCGGCCGCGCTCGACCGTGAACTCGATGTCCTGCATGTCGCGGTAGTGGGCTTCGAGCGTCTCGAACACCTTCGCCAGCTCGCCGAAGACTTCGGGCAGCGCTTCTTCCATCGAGGGGCCCGCGTCGCCCATCTCCTCGCGCGCAATCTTGGTCAGCGCGTGCGGCGTGCGGATGCCGGCGACCACGTCCTCGCCCTGGGCGTTGATCAGGAACTCGCCGTAGTAGCGCTTCTCGCCGGTCGAAGGGTTGCGGGTGAAGGCGACGCCGGTGGCCGAGGTCTCGCCCATGTTGCCGAAGACCATCGCCTGGATATTGACCGCGGTGCCCCAGCTCGCCGGCAGATCGTGCAGGCGGCGATAGGTGATGGCGCGCGGATTCATCCACGAACCGAACACTGCGCCGATCGCGCCCCAGAGCTGGGCCTTGGGGTCTTCCGGAAACGGAGAGCCGGTCGCGTCCTCGACCGCCTTCTTATAAAGAACGATGACCTCTTCCCAGTCCTCGGCCGTCAGCTCGGTGTCCTGGGCGTAGTCGCGGGTTTCCTTGTGCTCGTCGAGGATCATCTCGAAGGCGTCGTGCTTCACGCCCAAGACGACGTCCGAGTACATCTGGATGAAGCGGCGATAGCTGTCGAAAGCGAAGCGCCGGTCGCCCGACAACTTGGCCAGACCCTCGGCGGTCTTGTCGTTGAGCCCGAGGTTCAACACCGTGTCCATCATCCCCGGCATCGAGGCGCGCGAGCCCGAGCGCACCGAGACCAGCAGAGGATTCTTCGGATCGCCGAAGGTCTTCTCGGTCTTGGCTTCGAGGTCCTTGAGCGCGGCCTCGACTTGGGCGTCGAGCTCGTCCGGATACTGTTCGTCGTTGTCGTAGTAGGCCGTGCAGACGTCCGTGGTGATCGTAAAGCCCGGCGGCACCGGCAGGCCGAGCGCCGACATCTCGGCCAGGTTCGCGCCCTTGCCGCCCAGCAGATTGCGCTGGGACGCGTCCCCGTCGGCCGAGCCGCCGCCGAAGGCGTAGACCCATTTGGGAGTTGCAGACGTTTGCGCGACAGCCATTAGCCCCGTCACCCTGCGATTTTCGAGAAATCGGCGACACCTGATAACGCGTCGCGGAACTGAGACAAGAGCAGAAGGCGGTTTCGCCGCAGCTCGCTGTCCTCAGCGTTAACGGTCACATGGTCGAAGAAGGCGTCAACGGCCGGGCGCAAAGGCGCGAGCGCGGCCATGGCGGCTTCGAACTCTTCGGCGGCGACGGCCTTCTCGACCTCGGCGCGCGCGGCGGTCAGCGCCTTGTGGAGAGCTTTCTCCTCGGCTTGGTCGAAGCGCGCCGGATCGGGCTCGCCGGCGTAGCTCTCGCCGTCCTTCTTCTCCTCGGCCTTCAAGATGTTCGTCGCGCGCTTGTAGCCGGCGAGCAGGTTCGCGCCGTCGTCCGTATCGAGGAAGCGGCCGAGCGCCTCGACGCGTTTGGCGATCAGGACGAGATCGTCCTCGATCGCATCACCACGAACTCCTTGGTACTCAACGCCCGCACCTACGTTAACCACCGAAGCTCTAATTCGATCAGCCGGAACGTCCTTCCCACGCATGTAGTGTTCGAGACGCTCTAGAACGAAATCTCGGACACCGACGTAAGGCTCCATCGCCCTCTTCAGAATCTCGAGATCAGGTTTCTTGAACCTCTCAAGCACAGCGGAACTTGCGATTCGACGCAGTTGCGAAGCACGGTCTGTATTCAGAAGATCTGCGGGAAATGCTGCGACTAGTTTGTCAATCGCATCGTCGTAGCGGGAGAACTCATCCTTCAGCCATATCTGCACAAGCACACTTGCGGCATCCCAAAGCCTCACGCGCTTGTCGCCTTCGAGCAGTATTCTGATTACGCCCAAGGCTGCCCTTCGTAGCGCAAACGGATCACTTGAACCCGTAGGCTTTTCGTCAATTCGCCAAAACGCAAAAAGCGTATCTAGCTTGTCCGCCAGCGCGACGGCCACCGCGGTCGGCTCAGTCGGAACCTCGTCAGAGGGGCCTTGCGGGCGATAGTGGTCGCGGATCGCGTTCGCCACCGCGCGCGCGGCATCCGCGCTGTAGGGCGTGCCCGGCTTGACCTCGCCCTCCCCGGTCAGCGGATCGAGCCCGGCTTCGAGCAGCGCATAGTAGCGCCCCATCACGCCTTGCAGCTCGGGGAACTCGTAGACCATCTCGGAGACGAGATCGGCCTTGGCCAGCTTCGCGGCGACGCCCGCCAAGTCCGGGTCCGCGCCGACGATCGGCGCAAGTTCCTTCGCTAGCGCTTCGACCCGCGCCGTCTTGTCGAACACCGAGCCGAGCTTGGCGTGAAAGACGATGTCCTTGAGCTTGGGAATATTCGCGCCCAAGGGCGTCTTGCGGTCATTGTCCCAGAAATAGCGCGCATCATTCAGCCGCGCCGAGAGCACCCGCGCGTTGCCCGCCGCGATCGCCTTGCCGCCGTCGGGCGCGGTCTGGTTGGCGACGACCACGAACTTCGGCGCTAATTTATCCGTCTTCGGATTACGCACGGCGAAGTATTTCTGGTGCGTCCGCATCGTCAGGCGGATCACCTCGGGCGGCAGGTCGAGGAACGCCGGGTCCATGTCTCCGAGCAGCACCACCGGATGCTCGACCAGCCCCGCGACTTCCTTAAGCAGCCCCTCGTCCTCGACCAGCTCGAGGTTCTGCGCCTGACACAAGGTCTTGGCGTCGGCGAGAATGATCTCGGCGCGCTCGGCCGCGTCGAGGATCACATGACCCTCGCGCCGCAGCCGGCCTTCATAGTCCTCGAACTCGCGCACCTTGAACGGTCCGCGGCCATGGATGCGGTGGCCTTCAGTCAGGTCGCCGCTTTCGATCCCGTCGATCTCGAACTGCACGATCTCGCCGTCGAAGGCGCACAGGATACGCTGGATCGGTCGCACCCATCTCAGATCACCATCGCCCCAGCGCATCGACTTCGGCCAATGGAACGACCGGATGATCGCGGGGACCGCCTCGGCGATCACGTCCGCCGTCGGCCGGCCCGGCTTGTCGGTCACGGCGACGTAGAACTGGCCCTTCTTGTCCTCGCGCACCTCGGCCTCGTCGATCGACGCGAGGCCGGCCGCGCGGACGAAGCCTTCGATCGCCTTGTCGGGCGCGCCCACCTTGGGGCCTTTGCGCTCCTCGCGGCGGTCGGGCGTCTTCACCGGCAAGTCGTCGAACACGGCGGTGATCCGCCGCGGGCCGGCGAAGCTGCGCCCGCCTGTGGGAAGAAGCCCCGCCTCGGTCAGCGCGTCGGTCAGCGCGCGCGTGAGCTGATCCTCCGCCGCGGCCTGCATGCGCGCGGGGATCTCCTCGGAGAAGATTTCTAACAGCAGCTCGGGCATGGGGCTCAGGCGCGGAACTCAAGACCGCGCCGAAGTGGACCGGACCGGCCGCAAGGTCAAGGCGCGGGGCGGTTCGGCGCGCGGCGAAACGCCTTCAGGAGAACACGAACGCCGCGGCCGTCGCGACCACGAGGCCGAGCACCAGCAGCCAGGGCAGCGCCCAGTTGTCGCCCGGCGCGACGAGGGTCACCGGCGCGCTGCGCACTACGGCCCGCGCCGGCTTGGCCGAGGCCTTCCCCGCCGTCTTCGTCGTCGTCTTCGCCGTTCGCGCATGCTTCGCGCCCGACGCCATCCGGCCCGCGCCCCGCGCCGGCGGCCCGCCCTTGGTCTTGTTCGCTTTGGAGACCTGACCGATCACCGCCGCGGCGATGAACAGCAGCACAAATAGGACAAAAACGCCGTTCATCCGCACGCCCCAAGTCGATCCGCCGTAAATGGACGGGCGCCCGCGCGCGCCGTCAAGCGTCAGGCGCCGCAGGCCCGGAGCACGCGCCCTACGACTGCGCGCTCAGATAGGTCAGCAGGCTCAGGACGAACGAGGACACCGTGCCGAACAGCGACACCGCGAAAGTCATCCACGGCAGGATCGAGCCGGCCCCGCCGGCGCGCGCCGCCATTTCGGGTTCGGGCGCGGCGGGCGCCGGCGCGCCGGCTTCGCCCGGCAAGTTCAAGCGGCCGGTATTGTAGGCCTCCATATCCTCGGAGGCGGCCGCCTCCTTCTTCCGCGCGCGCGGCGGCGCAGCGGTTCGCTTCTTCGACTTGCCGCCGCCGCGAGCCCAGAAGAAAGCGATGATCGTCACGAAGAGCAGCGCGATGGTGATCGAATAGATCGGCAGGTCCGGCATGTAGAAGCCGGGTTCGCGAGCCTGAAGAAGTACGGCCTGAAGAAAAATAACTGGGGCGTGCATGGTCGGTCCCCTCTGTGCTTCCGCCCTGCGCTCCTGGAGCGTAGGCGAACCCTCCACCCGGGAATGGAGCCCGCCCGTTCCCGGGGGTCAAGCGGCCGGCTCGCCTTGACCGACTCGATGGCGCGACTTATCGTTTTTCAACAAATATTGGAGCGCCCGATGCGTGAGAATACGCCGCTGATGCAAGTCGCCTTCTGGATCGTGACGGTGCTTGCGATCCTCTGGGCGATCGGCTCAGTCGCCGCCTTCGCTATCGGGCTGTGGCAGGCGACCTCGCTGATCTGGCCGATCCTGATCGCCGTCGCGCCCGGTCTCTTCATCATCTTCGCACTGGTGTTCGACCGGATGCGCGACGCCGAAGACCGGCGCTATTCGCGCGACATCCACGAGTAGCCCGCGCGGAGCGGCCGTCACGAACAGGAGCGACGATGCACCTCACCTCCCAAGATCAGTTCGACGATATGACGATCGAGTCCACGCTCGGCTTCGTCAAAGGCAACGTGGTGCGCGCCCGTTTCTTCGTGCGCGACATCTTCGCAGCGTTCCGCATGATCGTCGGCGGCGAGGTGCCCGAGTACACCAAGCTGCTCGCCGAATCCCGCGAGCAGGCGATCGACCGGATGATCGCCCGCGCCCAAGCACTCGGCGCGGACGGGATCGTCGCGATCCGCTTCACCACCAGCCAGGTGATGGCCGGCGCCGCGGAGGTGCTGGTGACGGGTACGGCGGTGAAGCTGCGGGCGGGCGGCTAGCCGGCCGCCGCCTCTTCCTCCGCGGCCACCGTCCGTTGGCGTGCCGGGCGGGCGCTCAAGCGCTCGCGGTAGGCGACGAATTCGTCGCGCTCGGGGAAAAGACCGAACATCATCGCCGACATGACCGCCGAGCCGACGACCACGTCGGCGGCGGTGAACTGATCGCCGAGCAGCCAAGGTCCTTCGCGGACGGCGTCGGCGAGAACGTCCATCACCAGCTGCGGATCACCCCAGCCGGCCGTCCCGCGGCCGACCTCGAACTTCAGCATCAGCTGCATCATCGCGGGCTCGATGCAGCTCGGTCCCCAAAAGCACCACTTAAGGTACGGCCCGCGACGCGGATCGCCGATCGCCGGCGCCAGGCCCGCTGCAGGAAAGGCGTCGGCGAGATAAACCGCGATCGCCGCAACCTCGGAAACGACGACGTCGCCATGCTTGATCGTCGGCACTTTGCCCATCGGATTGAGCGCCAGATACTCCGGCGTGTGCGTGTCGCCCGCGGCCAGGTCGAGCAGCTGAACCGTGTAGGGCTCGCCAACCTCTTCGAGCATCCAGCGCGCTGTCACAGCGCGGCTGCGCGATGCGGCGTAGAGGGTGATGTCGGTCATGAGGCGCTCCTTTCCAGCTCGACCCAGCTCTCAGCGCACCCTTTCGCGAGGTCGCGCACGCGGCCGATGTAGCTCTGCCGCTCGGTCGGCGAGATCACGCCGCGCGCGTCGAGCAAGTTGAAGAAGTGGCTGGCCTTCAAGGCGAAATCGAACGCCGGCAGCGGCAGCTTATTGTCTAAAAGCGTCTTGCACTGACGTTCCGCACCCGAGAACCAGTCTGCGAACATCTCAGTGTCGGCGTGTTCGAAGTTGAAGGCGGAGAATTCGCGCTCGGCTTCATGGAAGACGTCGCCGTAGCTGAGCCCCGCGCCGTTGAAGTCGAGATCGAAGACATTGTCGACGCCCTGGACGTACATCGCCAGCCGCTCGAGTCCGTAGGTCAGCTCACCCGAGACCAGCTCGACGTCGAGCCCGCCGACCTGCTGGAAGTAGGTGAACTGGGAAACCTCCATGCCGTCGCACCAGACCTCCCAGCCGAGCCCCCAGGCGCCGACCGTGGGGTTCTCCCAGTCGTCCTCGACGAAACGCACGTCATGCAGTTCACGGTCGACCCCGATCGCATCGAGCGAGCCGAGGTAGAGGTCCTGAATGTCGGGCGGGTTCGGCTTCAAGATCACCTGATACTGATAATAGTGCTGCAGCCGGTTCGGGTTCTCGCCGTAGCGGCCGTCGGCGGGCCGGCGTGACGGCTGAACATAGGCGGCGCGCCAGGGCTTGGGGCCGAGCGCGCGCAAGGTCGTCGCCGGGTGCAGCGTGCCCGCGCCCACCTCGACGTCATAAGGCTGCAGGATTGCGCAACCCTGATCGGCCCAGTAGCGCTGCAGCGTCAGGATGATGTCCTGAAACGACGGCTTGCCCTCCGAAGCCTTGGCGGAGGAGGACGCCTTCGGCGCAGCGGGCGACGTCTTGGACTTCGACTTTTTTGTTTTCGCGGCGGGCATCGTTGGATCACCTGTTGGAACGGCGGCGGACGGTAGGCGCCCACCCTTTCAAGATCAAGCGAGGCTGCTTCGTCTCCTGACTCAGCTCCTGTCACCGCCGCGCGGTATCACGCCGCGCGCGACCGCAGCGGCGACGATGAGCGGACCGAGGAGGATCGCTAGCGCCCGTTCCACCGGCCCGCGCGCGAACTTGACGAAGTAGCGCGCCAGCCCGCGGCCTTTGCACCACTCCACGAACGTCGAGGGCGCGGCGCTCGTGCCGCCGACGTGGCGCACCCGCGCGTCCGGAACGAAAACCACGTCGCCCCCTGCGTCGATCACGCGGCGGCAAAGATCAAGATCCTCCGCATGGAGAAAGTAGCCCTCGTCAAAGCCGCCGAGGGCGAGGAAGTCGCCAGCGTTCATCATCATCGCCGCGCCCGAGACCGCACCGACCTTGATCGGCGCCTCGGGCGCGGGCTCATTTTCGAGATGGACCCGATCGCGGCCGAGCACTGCGCCAAGCGCGCCCGCGAGCGTCGGCGTGTTGCGCCGACCGCCGCGCTGCTCGCGCCCGGTCGCGTCGAGGATGCGCGCGCCCGCGATCCAGGGCTTGCCGACGCTTGCACGCAGAGCCGCGCCCGCCGCCTTGAGCGCGCCGACCGCGCCCGGCTCGATGCAAGCGTCGGGATTGGCGAACAGCACATGGCCGACGCCCTCGGGCGCCCGCGCGCGCGCCGCAGCGACGGCGAGGTTGCAGCCGCGCGCAAAGCCGACGTTGCCGTGCCCGCGCAGCACCGTCAGCTTCGCTTCGGCCGCTGCAAGCGCGTCAAGCCGCTGCTCCGTCGACGGCGGGTTGCCGTTGTCGGCGAGCACGACGTGCGCAATCTCGTCTTCGGCGAGCAGGCGGCCGAGCGCTTCGAACAGGATCTCCCCGGTGCGGTAGCTGACCACGATCGCGGTCACGTTTCCGCCCGCGCTTTCGGCCGCGCCGCCCTCGTCGCTCATGCGCTCCGCCCGGCTGCGCGCTCCGCGGCGGAGGGGCCGGCGAGCGCGGCGGCGGCCGCGGCGAAGGCGATCGCGGCGAGCCACCACTCCTGCCACATGCCGTAGGAGATCTGCGCCATGGCGATGTAGCTCCCGCCGGCGGCCGCGGCCGAGACGCCCTGCCGCCGCGTCAGGTTCGGCGCATAGGCGATCGCGCGCGAGCCGAGCACCAGCACCGCAGCAAGAAGAAGCGCGCCGACCAGTCCCAGCTCCAGCCAGGCGTGAAGACCAAGATTGTGCGGGTGCAGCGGGATCACCGAAGTGGTCTCACCGCGATGAAAGATCTCCCCTGCGGTCGCGCGCGAGGCGTCAAAGCCCCAGCCGAACAGCGGCTTGTGCTTGATCATCTCGGAAGAAGCGCGCCACGCCTCTAGCCGCAGATCCCACGAGTTCGGCAGCGCGTTGCGCACGCCGGCGGGCACGTACTCGGCGCAAAGCCCGATCGCCGGCGCGACGAGGACCCCGAGCGCAGCGAACAGGCCAAGCCCGGCGACCGTCGTGCGCGCGCCGAAGAGCGCGATCAGGCCGACCCCAAGCGCTGCGATCAGACCGGCGAGGTTCGAGGTCAGGCCGAAAACGATCGCGCCGGCGAAACCGGCCGCGGCCAGGCCGGTCGCGGTTGCGGCGTGCAAAGGCCGCTTGGCGACCAGCAGCATCACCACCACCGACGGCGCGATCACCGCCCAGGCCGACAGGCCGTGGCCGAGATTGCGCCAGACCTGGCCCATGTCCACTTCCTCGCGATGCGAGGCGGTGACCATGCCGCCGAACGCGGCCTCGAGCCCGAGGAACACCGCCGAAAAGACGACGCAGAGGAGCACGCCGCCCTGCGCGAGCCGCCGCGCGGGTCCTTCAAGATCCTTGCACAGAAGGAAAAAGCCGACGTAGAGCGGCGCGCCCGTCGCAAAACGTAGCAGATACTCGGCGTTATCGTAGGCCGACCACAGAAAAGACAGTCCCGCCCAGGCCGCGAACGCCACCGCCGCGATCAGCGCCGCGTTCGGGCGCGGCGCACGCCGTTCGAAGAGCGTGAATACGGCCCAGCCGACGCCGCCCAAGGCGGCCAGCGGCGCAAGGCCGAGCCCGCCCGCGCCGATCGCGAGCCCGGCGAAGGCGAAGATCAAAAGGACGAAGACGCCGCGAGCCCACGACGCGTTGTTCGCCAGTGACGGCATCGAACGAAAGGTCCTTTCGCGGCGTCTCTATCGGCTGTCGACTGATCTAGAGCCTATTCGGCCGCCGCGCGTCCAGCGGCAAGACGCTTTTGATCGGGCGGAACGGCCTCCTCGGCGAGGCTGGCGACGGCCGCGTCGAGATCGACCATCTGCTGGCGGGCCTGGCCTTCGCCGAAACGCCGCAGCGCCAGCGTCCGGTCTTCGGCCTCCTTGCGGCCGACCACGGCGATCACCGGGACCTTGCGCTCGGAGTGCTCGCGAACCTTGTAGTTGATCTTCTCGTTGCGAAGATCGACCTCGACCCGCAGACCGGCCGCGGCGAGATCGGCCGCCGCGGCGCGCGCATAGCCGTCCGCGTCCGAGGTGATCGTCGCGACCACGACCTGGGTCGGCGCCAGCCACAGCGGAAAGGCGCCGGCGTAGTGCTCGATCAGGATGCCGAGGAACCGCTCGAAGGTGCCGTAGACCGCGCGGTGGAGCATCACCGGGCGATGCAGCTCGCCGTCCGAGCCCATGTATTCCGCGCCCAGGCGCTCTGGCAGCACATAGTCGAGCTGATAGGTGCCGCACTGCCAGGTCCGCCCGATCGCGTCGGTCAGGTGGAATTCGAGCTTCGGCCCGTAGAAGGCCCCCTCGCCCTCGGCGATTTCGTACTTGAGCCCCGTCGCGTCGAGCGCGCTGGCGAGCGCGGCCTCGGCGCGGTCCCAGGTCGCGTCGTCGCCGGCGCGCACCTCGGGCCGCGTGGCGAGCTTGTAGGCGATATCGGAGAGGCCGAAGTCCTCGTAGACGCTGGCGAACAACTCAAGGAAGCCCTTGGTCTCCTCGGCGATCTGATCTTCGCGGCAGAAGATGTGCGCATCGTCTTGCGTCATCTGCCGGACGCGCATCAGCCCGTGCAGACTGCCGTGCGTTTCGTTGCGGTGGCAGCAGCCGAACTCGGCCATGCGGATCGGCAGGTCGCGATAGCTGCGCTGGCCGTTCTTGAAGATTTGCACGTGCGCCGGGCAGTTCATCGGCTTTAGGGCCATCAGATCGCCCTCACCCGACAGGATCGGCTTGTCGTCGTCCGTGGACGGGATTTCGTCCGGCACGACGAACATGTTCTCGCGGAACTTCTGCCAGTGGCCCGACTGCTCCCAGAACTTTGAATCGAGAAGCTGCGGCGTCTTCACCTCGACGTAGCCGGTCTCGTCCTGACGGCGGCGGATGTAGGCCTCGAGCTCGCGCCAGATCAAAAAGCCCTGGGGATGCCAGAACACCGAGCCCTGCGCCTCTGGCTGGAGATGGAACAGGTCCATCACCCGCGCCAGCTTGCGGTGGTCGCGCTTCTCGGCCTCCTCCAGCCGGTGCAGATAGGCGTCGAGGTCCTTCTTGTCCGCCCAGGCCGTGCCGTAGATGCGCTGGAGCATCTCGTTGCGATGATCGCCGCGCCAATAGGCGCCGGCGAGCTTCATCAGCTTGAACGCCTTGGG
>JASFUX010000057.1:0-15123 GCA_050050115.1 Maricaulaceae bacterium
TCGGCCTTCTTCATGGCGACGGGCTTCCACGGCGCGCACGTGATCATCGGCACGATCTTCCTGCTCGTGTGCCTGCTCAGGCTGATGGCCGGCCAGTTCACGCCGCAAAAGCATTTCGGCTTCGAAGCGGCGGCCTGGTACTGGCACTTCGTCGACGTGGTCTGGCTGTTCCTGTTCGCCTTCGTCTACGTCGTGCCCTACCTCTTCTCGTTCAATCCGGGATAGCCGATGACGGCGGAACAGCCCGTCAACCCGATCGCCGCGGGCCTCAAAGGCCGCTGTCCGGTCTGCGGGGAGGGGGACCTGTTCGCCGGCTATCTCACGGTGGCGTCCGAGTGCGAGAGCTGCGGGGCGGACCTGTCGAAGGCGGATTCCGGCGACGGCCCGGCGGTGTTCGTGATGTTCGTCGTCGGCTTCATCGTAGTGCCGCTCGCGCTCGTGCTCGAGGTGGCCCTGAGCCCGCCGATCTGGCTGCACCTGCTGTTGTGGATCCCGCTGGCGACCGTGCTGACGCTGATGCTGCTGCGCCCGTTCAAAGGCGTGATGATCACGCTGCAGTTCCACAACAAGGCCGAAGAGGCGCGGTTCGAGGATGACGAAGGCCAAGGCTAAGGCTAAGGCATCGCCTTCATGACCTTCCGCCCGCTTCCCGTCATGACTCTGCTCGCGATCCCGGCGCTCGCGCTGCTGATCGCGCTCGGGGTTTGGCAGCTGGGGCGCGCGGAGGAAAAGCGCGTCGAGATGGCCGCCTATCTCGCCAACGCCGCCGTCGCGGGCGCGCGCGCCCAGCCGCTGTGCAGTCCGGCTGCGGACATCTACGGCGTCGCCGTCGACCCGCCGGAGGGGCGGTCGGGCGAGGAGGTCCGCTTCATTGGCCGCAGCCGCGACGGCGAGGCGGGCTGGCGCGTCTTGAGGCTCGCCCCAGCGCCCGACTGCTTGGGCGAAGACAAGCTGCTGGTCGTCCAGACGGCGTTCCTCACCAACAACGATTTAGAGATCGCCGCACAGCCGACGCTGACCGCCGCCGCACCGCCGCGCGCGGGCGGCTTCACGCCGGAGAACGATCCTGCGCGCGGCGACTACTATCGCTTCGCGCCCGAGGAACTCGCCGTCGCCTTCGGTGTCGAGGTAGGTGCTCTGATCACGGATCTCTGGCTGATCGACACGTCGCCCGGTCCGCCCGAGCGCCTCGCCGCAATGCCGCCCTCGCGCCACCTCGGCTACGCGTGGACCTGGTTCGGGTTGGCTGGAACGCTGGTCGCCGTCTACGTCGCCTACCATGTGCGCGAAGGGCGTTTTTCGAAGAACTAGACCGTCTCACCGCGGGCGGGGTGTTATCGTGACCTGAAACGGCGCGCTGCCTGATCCGAAGAGTGTGACTTCGACATCGACGGGGCCGAACTCGAACTCCGCCGGCCAGTCCCACGGGGCGAGCCGCGGGTCCTTCAGCGAAGCGGTCGTGATTCCGACTTGCGCGGCGCGGGCCGAACGGTCGGTTATCGCGGAGCAATCGCTTCTGTCCGCCTGCGGCGGCGGCGTCGATAGACGGCAGGGCGCTGCGCTGGCGACGGCGAGGCGGATTGCGTCCGGCGCGGGCGCGATCTCGGTCGCGGGCGCGGATGCGCCGGCGAAGCCGGCGTCCAGCCCCGGCAACGAGATCGAAGACGGAAGAGACGGTGTGAAGTCGACGGTCGGCGCATCCGCGCCCGCGGCCGCCTCGTCCGGATCGGGGGACGCAGCCGCCGGGATCGGAGGTTGGGCCGGTGGTTCGGGCGCGGGCGGCTCGACCAGAGCCACCGTCAGCGCTTCGATCGGAGGGCTCTCTTGAGGTCGGGCGCGTGAGGCGGCGTAGTATACGCCGAGCGCCAAGACCCCGTGCGCGGCGAACGCGACCGCGAAGGAAGCCGCAGACGGCCATCGCCAGCGGCGGCGCAGCTCGCGTAGCAGGGCCTTCAGATCCTCGCCGCTCGTCTCGATCAAGGCGGGTCTCGTCTGCCGGTCGCGCCCCCTGACGAGGAGAAACTAGCACAGTTAGCCGCCAGTTCACGGGGCGCCGCCCTCCCGGCGGCGGCGCTTCTCGATCCCCTCCCTGCGAGAGGGAGGGGATGAAGCTTTCGTCCTTACGCCAGCGCTTCGCCGAACAGCGCCAGCAGCCGCTCCCAGGCGCGCTCGGCCTGGGCTTCGTTGTAGACGGTGCTGTCGGGCGGGCACCAGCCGTGCATCGCGCCTTCGTAGACCTCGATCTCGGCCATCAGGCCGGCGTCGTCGAACGCGGCGCGCAGGATGTCTTTGGACTCCGGCTGGCGCTCGTCGTCGTTCGCCGCGATGGCGATCAGGAAGCCCGCCTGCATCTGCGGGATGAGCAGGTGCGGGCTGTCGTCTCCCTCAGTCGTCAGGCCGCCGCCGTGGAAGCTGCCGCCCGCGCCGATGCGGTCGGGGATCGCCGCGGCGGTCATCATCACCAAAGGCCCGCCCATGCAGTAACCGGTCGTGCCGATCTGGCGGCTGGTGTCGACCGAGTCCTGAGCGTCGAGCCATTGCACGTAGGCTTGGGCGTCGCGCACCGTTTGCGCGCCGTCAGAGCGCAGCGACTGCGCCAGCGGCATCAGCCGTTCACGGACAGGCGGGTCGGAGAAGCTCTCGCCCTCGGCGATCACCGGCGCGGCCGCGTCGCGATAGTAGGGGTTCACGGTGAGCACCGAGTAGCCGGACTCCGCCAGCCGCCGGCCCATCGCCTTGAAGGCGGGGCGCAGCCCCATGATGTCCGGCCAGACGATGACGCCCGCGTGGGCGTCCTCGGCCGGGTGAGCGAAGAAGCAGTCGGCCATGCCGTCCGGCGTCTCGATCATGACGTCGGCCTCGGTCACCTCCTGCGCGTTCGCCGCGCGCGGCAGCATCGCCATCAGCCCCGCCGCGCCTGCGAGCGTGCCAAAGCCGCGCCGCGAGATGCGCTTCAGGTAGTCTTCATTGTCCCGGACGGTGTCTTCGTCACACATGGCTTTCCCCACCTTGTTTAGGCCCAAGCGGGCGTTGCGAGAGGAACGCTAGCACAGGGCCAGACGCCGGAGCCATCACGGCTGCTTGAGCTCTGCGCGCCCAAAGGCTTGCGCTCTCCCACCGCCTCGCGGCAGGATTCGGGTCTGTCGCGTCGTCCTTTCGTCGGCGCGGACGACGGGACGGCTGAGTATGGCGATCGCCAGCGCTCCGACGCGATCATCGAGCCTCGAGCGGGTGGAGGGGTTGGGCGTTGTCCTGCGCCGTCCCCAGCCGCACCACTATGACGCCTGGGCGGAGCTGCGCGCGGTCAGCCGGCCGCATCTCGAGCCCTGGGAGCCGACCTGGGCGCCCGACGAGCTTTCGCCCGCCGCCTATCGCCGACGGCTGCGGCGTTACGGGCGCGAGTTCCGCCAGGACCTGTCCGCGCCCTTCTTCATCTTCCGCGCAGAGGACGACCAGCTCGTCGGCGCCTGCAACTTGAACACCATCCGCCGCGGCGTGCTGCAGGCCTGCTCGATCGGCTACTGGGTCGGCGCGCCCTATCAGCGCCAAGGCTACGGCCTCGCCGCCGTGCGCGCCGCGGTGCGTTGCGCGTTCGAGACGCTCGATCTGCATCGGGTGGAGGCGGCGTGCATCCCGACCAACCGCGCGTCGCGCTCCCTCCTGGAGAAAGCCGGCTTCACCTACGAGGGCGTCGCCCGCGCTTATCTGAAGATCAACGGCGCCTGGCGCGATCATGTGATCTACGCGCTGCTTTCCTCCGATCCCGCCTGGAGCGCGGCTGGCGACGGGGAGCGCGCCCTGTGAGCGAGCGTGCGGGCGGACGAGCGAAGGGATTGGAAGGCGCCGCTGCGGCGTCGACGGCGCTCGGTCTGGCCGGTGTCGCCGCGTTCCTTTGGAGCGAGGCGGACGACGCGCTCTCTTGGTCGGGCGCGGCCGAGGCGCTTGGCTTGGCGTCCGCTGCGACGTGGGCGGAGCTGATGGAGCTTTTCGTCGAAGCGGACCGGCCCCAGCTCGACCGGCTGCGCGCAAACGCTGACGGAGGCGTCATCGTCGTGCGCTTGAGCCAGCCCGGCGGCCGTTTCCGCCGCGCCCGGGTGCGCGTCGGCTGGTCGGGCGATTATCCGCGCATCCTCGGCGGCCTGATCACGCCGGCTTACGGCGCGGAAGGTGAAACCGCCGAGCACGGACGGATCGGTTTCGAGCCGGCGCTGCGGTGCGCGGCGGAGAATCTCGATTTCGAAGCCTGGTATCAGCCGATCGTATCGCTGCAGTCGGGCGAGACAGCCGGGCTCGAAGCGCTCGTGCGCTGGCGCAGCGAAGAGCGCGGGGTGATGGCGCCGGACGACTTTCTGCCGATGCTCGACGAGCTGGGCCAGACCGCGCGTCTGGGCGCTTGGATGCGGGCCGAGGCCGCCGCCCAGCTCGGCCGCTGGCGCGCCGCCGGCGCGGCCGCTGCGCTTGGCTACGTCGCGGTCAACATCACGGCGCACGATCTCGATGCGGCCGACTTCGCCGACAACGTCGCCGCGCTGATCGCCGCACACGGCCTGCCCAAGGGCGCGCTCAGGCTGGAGATCACCGAAGGCGAGGTGATGCGCGACGCGGACAAGGCCGCAGCCATCCTCGCGGAGGCCAAAGCCGCCGGCGCATCGCTGGCGCTCGACGACTTCGGCTCGGGGCACGCCTCGCTCGCCTGGCTCGAGCGGTTCGCGGTCGATGCGCTGAAGATCGACCGCTACTTCGTACGCACCCTGCCCAGCTCGACCAGCTCGGAGACCATCGTCGCCTCGATCACCGCGCTGGCGCATGACCTGGGGCTGGTGGTGGTCGCCGAGGGCGTCGAGGAGGCGGCGACCGCCGAGCGGCTCGCGAAGGCGGGGTGCGACTATGGCCAGGGTTTTTATTTTGCCCCGGCGCTGCAGCTCGACGAAGTTGAGCGGTGGTTGGGGTAGGGAGTGCGGCGGCGAAGAGGGTTCATGTCCGCTTTCGATCCCACAGCCGACATTCGCAATGCATGGACCGGGATTGTCGCGGCGCGCAGACGGCTAAAATAGTACGACGTACACGATCACCGGCAGCACGAAGAACGCCGCGAAGCCGCCGACGCCGATCCCAAGCCCGCGCAGGCTGGTTGCTCGATTGCGCCGAATGAAACCTGCCCACACCATCGCAACCCCGAACGCGATGCTTACCGGCGTCGCGATCCTGATCACCCAATCGACGATTGTGGTCCACGCCGGGCGGGACTCCATCGTGGCCTCGCCGCCGCCGAGCGCCACGATCCCGACGAGCAAGGCCCCGACCGCCTCGCCCGCGCCGCCAAGCTCAACGAACGCAACGGCGTAGAGCGCGCCGACTGCGCCAGCCAAGGTCGCAGCGATCGCGCCGAGCAACCACAGCACACGGGATTGCGACATACCCCCCTCCTTCGTTGAAGCTTTGCGCGCGATGATCGCAAGCGCCAAGTCACTATCACAGCGTTGCGAGCTGTAATACCAACGGCGTTGAAGACCGAATTTTAGGGAGGATGGCGCGCTGCGATCATCCTCGGACCCCGCAACCGGTCTGCGGTGAGACGCGTCGACGCTCCGATGGCGCATCGCCCGAACGATCTCTTTGACGGAAGCGGACATCTGATCCTCGCAGCCGACAGACGCCCGTCGATTGTGCCTGCGCGGTAGCGCTCACGCGCCCAATCCATCACAATCACCGCACAACCAAGCCGAAACCGGCGCGAAGGGGAGGATGACATGCGGGTTCTGTTGATGGGCGGCCTCGCCGCCGCGGCGATCGCGGGGTGCGCAACAGCCCAGGACTGGGCGCCGTCGCGCTACGGGGCGGACGACCGGATCGGCGCCGCAAACAATCTCTCGCCGGAGATCGTCGTGGAGGCGGCGAGGCTCGTCACCGAAGGCAAGGTCTATTCGCTCGGCGTCGAGACGGGCGAAGACACGCCCGCCTACAGCGGCCGCACTTTCGACATGACCATCATCGCCTCGAATCCGGACGCCGAGGTTGGCTCGGACGCGATCACGTCCAACGATGAGCGAGTGGCGACCAGCTTCGGCATCGGTTCGCAGATCGACGGACTGGGTCACCTCGGCATCGGCAACCAGTACTACAATGGCCTGACCACCGCGGAGATCGTCGATGAGGAGCACGGCCTACGGGAGCTGGGCACGCATCAGATTCCGCCGATCGTCACTCGCGGCGTGCTGCTCGACATGACCGAGCACTTCGGCGTCGACATGGTCGAGGAGGGCACCGCCTTCAACCGCGCCGAGATCGACGCGGCGGCCGAGGCCCAGGGCGTCGAGATCCGCTCGGGCGACGTGGTGCTGTTCTACACCGGCTGGATGCAGCTTCTGGGCGTCGACGATGAGCGCTTCATCACCGTCCAGCCGGGCCCCGGTGTCGAGGGCGCGGAATATCTCGCCGACCTCGGCGTCGTCGCGATCGGCTCGGACACGCCGGCGCTCGAGGTGATCCCGTTCGAGGACGGCGCCTTCGCGGTCCACCAGACGATGCTGGCGAAGAACGGAGTCTACGTGCTTGAGAGCATGAACACCGCCGAGCTGGCCGCCGACGACGTGCACGAGTTTCTGTTCGTGCTCGGACAACCGAAGTTCGTTGGCGCGGTGCAGGTGGTGATCAACCCGATCGCGATCAGATAGGAGCCATCCATGCCCGCCAACAGCGAGTCCTCAGACCCCATCGTCATCGCCGGCTCGGCGCGCACGCCGATCGGCGCGCTTCTGGGAGAGCTCAGCGGCCAAAGCGCCAACGAGCTTGGCGCGGTCGCGGTGCGCGCGGCGCTCGAGCGTTCGGGCGTCAAGGACGAGGACGTCGATCAGATCGTCATGGGCTGCGTGCTGCCCGCCGGGCAGGGCCAGGCGCCGGCGCGCCAAGCGGCCTTGAAGGCGGGGCTGCCGATGTCGGTCGAGGCGACGACGCTGAACAAGATGTGCGGCTCGGGGATGCAGGCGGTGATTCTGGCGCGCGGCGCGATCCTCGCCGGCGACGCGGACGTGATCGTCGCGGGCGGCATGGAGTCGATGTCGAACGCGCCGCACATGCTGCCCCGGCACCGCACGGGGGTGAAGTACGGCCACGACAAGGTCGTCGACCACATGGCCTGCGACGGGCTCGAGGACGCCTACGAAGGCAAGGCGATGGGCGTCTACGCCGACATGATCGCCCAGGAGCGCCAGCTCACCCGCGAGGCGCAGGACGCTTACGCGCTGGAGACCCTAAGCCGCGCCCAGCGCGCCTCGGAAGACGGTGCGTTCGCGTCCGAGATCGTCCCGGTCAAGGTGAAGACCCGCAAGGGCGAGGAGAGTATCTCCTCCGATGAACTGCCGCGGCTCGCGCGTCCGGAAAAGATTCCGAGCCTCCGGCCAGCGTTCTCCGCTGACGGAACGGTGACGGCGGCGAACGCTTCGGCGATATCCGACGGCGCCTCGGCGATGGTGCTGATGCGGCTGTCGACCGCCGAACGGCTTGGCGTGACGCCAGAAGCGAAGATCGTCGCGACCGCGGCGCATGCGCATGAGCCGGCTTACTTCACCACGGCGCCCGGCCCTGCGATGGCCAAAGCGCTGGAGAAGGCGGGCTGGAAAGCCGCCGACGTTGATCTCTTCGAGGTCAACGAGGCGTTCGCGGTGGTGCCGATGCTGGCGATGGCCGAGTTGTCGGTTCCTCACGACGTGGTCAACGTCAATGGCGGCGCCTGCGCGCTCGGTCACCCGATCGGCGCGTCCGGCGCACGGATCATGGCGACCTTGCTCGGCGCGATGAAAGCGCGTGACGCCAAGCGCGGCCTCGCCTCGCTCTGTATCGGCGGGGGAGAGGCGACGGCGGTGGCGCTGGAGCGGATGTAGGCGGCGGCGCATTCCTTCAGCGCATCTATCTTGTGAGCGGCGTTCGCTCGACGCGAGAGCCAGCCGGTCCTTGTTGGGGAAGACGACGCGATGATCTGGCTGCCGTTTGGGATTGTCGCCGGTCTTTTTGGCGCGGGTTGCGGCTGGAGTGATCCGACCGGCTATTTCGAGAACATCCCCAGTCCGATCGCGGCGATTCTGAGCGCGGCGATCACTGTCCTCTTTGTTTGGATCCTGTCACGCGCGGGCGAGGAGCACGACCTTGGCCGGAACATCGCCGCGGTGATCGGCGCGGTCGTGCTCAGCGGCGCGATGGCCGGGCTGGCGTTGCTGGGCGGAGGGTCGGTCGGTGATGCGGCGTGCATGGCCGACTTAGGATTTGTCGGAGGCGCCGCCATGGTGTTTGCGCCGCTGGGCGCGGGCGTCGGATTGCTCGCCGGCGGCGTTCTGCTGGGCGTTTATTGGATCGCGCTGGCGCCGTCGCCGGAGGCGGCGGCCGAGAGGAACGAAACGCCTTTCGGCGCCTGGATATCCTCAATCCTCTTCTTGCTCGTGATGATGAACTGTTTCGCGATCGTCACCGGCAAGCATCTCTGGAATCGCTCTCGCCGCTGATCGGACCGGCGGCGCATGGCTGTCTTATCCCGCCTGCGCCGCGAACTCCGCCATGAGGTTCGGAAACTGCTCTTCGGGCGGGAACTTCTCAAAGCTGTGGCTTGCGCCGGTGCTCGCCCAGGGAAGCATTTCGCTCGTATACGTTTCAACGAACGGTCGAAAGTCATGTGCGTTGTCGAGCATCATCGCGCGCACATTGACGAAACCGTCGACGCCTTCAATGTAGGTGAACAGCCAGCTCTTGCAGTCGGGGCAATATAAGTGCCGTGTCGCGCGGCGTAGACCGCCGACGACCGGGTCGCCCTGCGTCACGGCGAAGCGGTCGACAGGATAGAGCGCGCTCAACGAGAAGGCGCTGGCGGTCATGCGCTGACACCCCGTGCAATGACAAGCCATCGTCACCACGGGCGCACCGCGGACCTCGAGCCGGACACCACCGCAACGGCAGGAACCTTCGCAGACGGCGTCCTCATCAGTCATGGCGAATGCTCCAGTTCGCAGCGCATCGGCTATTCCGCCGACGGACAGCCGACCTCTTCACCGGGATGGGTCTCGGCGATGATTTCGCGAGCGGCCTCGTACATGTCGAGATCGTAGAGGGCCTTCAGCTCGCAGACGTTGAATTGACCAACGGTGAACATCGAGACGTTGCGCCGCGCGTCCGCCGCCGCGGCGGCTGCGGCGCGGGAAGCCGCCCGGTCGTCATAATCGGCGCGCGCGGCCGTCAGCGCGCGCATGACCTCGTTCCAGGCGAAGAGGCCCGTGCGCTCGACCTCGACCGTGTGCTCGTAGGCGGCGTTGACGTCGCCGTCGCGCAGGTGAGCGAAACTGATGTTCTCGCCCGAGCCGGAAAGCTGATTGTCGGTCTGGCCGAGCGCGCGCCGCAGCGCGATCGCTTCGTCGAGGCAGGAGAGCGCCAGCGCCATGCGCGGCGAACGCTCGGCGTAGGCGCCGCGCCGCGGGCAAGCCTCTCCGGCGATCGCTAGGGCCTCGGCCATGCCCGGCGCGTCGTCGGGAATGTCCGCGCCGGCGATCAACGTCGTGCCCACGCCGTGAAAAGCGTTCATCGCCAGCTGCATCTCGGCGGCGTCGCGGCTCGCGGCGTCGCCCGCGTCGGCGCTGGCGCGCAGGGCGCGGGCGTAGTCGCCCAGGGCCTCGCTGGTCATGCCGAGCTTGCGCTCGCATTGGGCTTGCCAGTAGAGCGGCTGCGGACTCGGCGCGTTCGCCATGACGCTTTGTGCAACTGCGTCGAACACCGCCTCGCAAGCCTCCGTCGTGTAGTTGTTCCGCCCGGACGAGGCGTCCTCGAACAAAACCCACGCAGTCCCGGCGTAGCCGAGAGCGCGCAGGGACCGGTCGGCGCGCACCGTCTCGAAAGCGTCGAGCGCGTCGGTCAGCTCTGGCGGCAGCTCGGTTGCGCCCGCGACGATCTGACCGCCGCGCGACTCGTAGCTGACGAGCGCCGATACGCCGGTGAACAGGTTGCGCGTTGCCGGATCGACTGCGCCGACGCCGCCTTCGCCGAACTGCTCGAGCGAGCGCTCTTCAGCGAGGCTCGGCATTCGTCCGCGGAGGAGGAAGTTGCGCGCCGCCTCGCGCGCGGCGTCGATGTTTTCAGACGTCGGAGCGATCCGGCCTTCGCCGCTGGCCGCGCGAATCTCGTCATAGGCGCGGCGAATGGAGATTTCCTGGGCGACGATGCGATTGTTCTGCGTATCTACGCGGCGGCGCGTCTCGAAAGCGTGGCGCTGCAGCGCGAGGGTGGTTTCCGCCAGTCTTTGCGAAGCGACGTAGAGATAGGCGCCCGACAGCGCGCTGATCAGCGCCATCAGCAACAGTAGCACGAGGCCGCCCGACAGGATGCGCCGGAACCCGCGCTGCTCCCGTGCGATCAGTTCGGCTAAGCTTTCTTCCCCCGCTTCGGCCATCGCTTCACATCACCGCGCTCTTGACGATTTCAAGCCATGCGCGCTGCTTTTCTTTACCCGCGCACTGGATCTGGCCGAGGAAGGTCTCGAACAGCCGCTGGCGCTTGTTGCGGGCCGCGCATAAGGCGCGCTCCATTGAGTTCAGGCAATTCTGCGCCGCCCACCAGGCGCCGAAGAACGACAAGGCGACGGCGGTCAGCGGCGCGAGCACCTGGAAGAGGGCGAACTGCAGCCCGAGCGCTTCGGCCCCGACCGGCGAGCTGATCACGATCGCCAGACGCACGCCGACCAGCACGAGCGCCACCACCAGCGAAGAGAAGGCGAGCAGAAACATCGCGAAACACACAGAGCACTTACGGCGATGCGCCTTGTGCTCGCGCTCAAGAATCTCCGCGAGGGTCTCGATGTCGTCGCTTTCGATGCCGCCTTCAATCATAGCGCGCCCCAATGTTCAGCGCGAAGATAGCGCGCCGATACGCAATGGTCACGGACGTTTTAGGCCGGATGAGGGCGGGGTGCAGGCGTCATTGAGCAGCGCGAACCAGCTCCTCGTAGAGCGCCTTGGCCTGGTCGATCCGCGGCCCCAGAAGCTCGAGCTGGCCCGGCCAGTCAGCCAGCACCGTCTCGCCGTCCTCCCAGTACTCCGCGCCGCTGGCGAGGCTGAACGTGGTCTCGGCGAATTCGTCGAGCAGGGCGATGCGTTCCCGCGCAAGCGCTTCGACCGCGTCCCGCTTCCAGGTCCGGTCGCCGTCGACCGAGACGTAGACCGGCGCGCTGATCGCCAGCACGGTCTGACCGAAGCCGTAGATCGGGTGGGGCGTGCGCGTGCGTCCGCTCGCCCGGACGACGAACCATGTCCCGTGCTCGGCGGTCGCTTCGTATTCAAGCGCGAGGATTTCGGCCCCCTCGGCCGAAGCCGCCTCGGCGACGACCTCGCCTTGCTCGATCAGCTCGATGCGCTCGAGCAGGTCGATGTCGGGATTGATCGAGGCGTCGGCGACGATCGAGATGGCGTCGCCCGCGGCGAGGTCCAGCCGCGCGCCGATGTCGGCGCCGTTCACCTGCAGGCTGACGATCGGGCCGTTGGTCACGAAGGTGCGGCCGGCCGTGAGACCGTCGAACCAGGCGTCCGGCGAATAGTCCTCGTCGATCCGAACGTAGCTGCGCACCGAGCCGATCTGCCCCAGGTAGGGATAGTCGGAGCCGGCCGCCGGCGCGATCTGATATCCGAGGTTGAGCAGGTCGAACCAAAGGTCTGTACCGAGAAGGCCCGACTGCAGAACCTCGACGAAGTCGACGAGATCGAACGGCGCGTCGATCGCCAGGCCGACATCGGTGCGCGTGGCGCCGCCTGGAGAGAAGACATGGGCGTAGCCTGAGACGGCTCCCAGTTCGGAGGCTCGTTCGAAAACCTCGTGGTAGAGTAGATACCGCGACGGGTCGCGCACCGGCTCAGGCAGGTCGAGGTGAATTGTGTGCCCGCGCGCGGCGGTGCGCGGATCCTCCTGGCCGGATGCGACGATGTAGGAGCCGTCGCCGCGCCGTCCATCTTCGCCCCAAGCCCGCTGCGGATAGTGGGTCGTCGCGGCGTTGCCCATTTCAAGGGCGTTGGCGACGTGGATGTCCTCAGCCTGAGCGTGGCGCAGGATCGACAGGCTGTCCTCCGCGTCCCGCTGGGCGCGGTGGATATGGACGTCGCCCGAGTACCGGCCCGCGCCCGGCAGGTCGGCCCAACGCTCGAGGTCGACCGTGACGGCGGCGGTTTCCCCGGCCTCGACGCGAACCGTCTGCGCCTCGATGCGGTACTCAAGACCCTTCGCCGCAATCAGGTCATAGTCGCCAACCGGCACGCGCGCGCGGTAGGCGCCGTCCGTGTAGAGGATCCAGGGGTTGTCCGACGGCCAATTCGCCGCGCTGGGCTCATCCGCAAGCAGCGCCAGGCGTACGTGGTCGTCGAACTCTTCGATCTCGACGGCGGCCTCGGAAGGCAGCGGCGTGCGACCGGTTTCGTCGTAGAGACCGATGCGCGCAGGCGTCGCTTCACCGTGTTCGTCGCGCACGGTCAGCTCCAGCCAGCCGAAGGCGTCCGGAGCGGTCGTTTCATAGCTGCGCGCAACGCGTACATCGCAGACGGTCGCACCAGCCTGGCTCGCGATCATGATGTCCGTGTCGAGATCGCCACGCCCGGCGAAACGCGCCCGCGGCAGGCTGAGCTGCGCGACATGCAGACTGTCTTCGCCGTCGGACGCAGGAAGGTCGACGATGACTTCGCCGCCCGCCGCGCCGTTCATGTCGTAGGCGAGCGTCGCGCCGCCCGCGCTCGCCGCCAGATCGAACGCGATTTCGACCTCGACTGTCTCGTCGATGTCGAAGGCGAGCGCATCGCGGACATCGAGAAGGATGAGGCCGCTGCGGACGCATTCTTGGCCGGCGACTTCAACGCTCTGGGCGGGTTGCCCGTTGAACAGCGACCGGCCGAAGTTGTTGGAGACGCTCACCGGTGCGAAGGCGCGGGAGATGTCGTCCGTATGCCAGTCGAGCGTTTCAACGCCCATCGGCCCGACGCTGTGGGCCGCTACGGGTGCGGCCGAGGTCATCAGCGCACCGGCCAAGCCGAGCGCTGCGCAGATGCGCGGCGTGTCCATGCAAACTCCCCTCTGCACGTGTTTCGTGCGTCTTCTTCTGATCGCCCCGTGGTAGCACGGCTGCGCGCCTTGGTTGAGCCGATTTCACTGCGGACTGGCTCTGTTCATTTTGCCGATCAGCGAGGAGACCATAGAGCTGGTGATACACGCACACCCCGAGCCCCACGTCGCCGATCCCCGCATGGTTCTCGCTTCTTTTTCCGCCTTTGAGGAGGAACACGATGCCGACACCTTCCAATCCCGTGACTGTCGCGACCGCCGACCGCGTCACGGTCGTGACCATCGAAAGACCCGATCGGCGGAACGCTGTCGACCTCGAAACCTCGCAGGCGCTGTTCGAGGCGTTCAAAGCTTTCGATGAAGACGCCGGCGCCGATGTCGCGATCCTCACCGGCGCGGGCGGCGCCTTTTGCGCGGGCGCGGACCTGCAGGCGCTCGCGGGCGGCGAGCGCAAGCCGATCGAGCCGACCGGCGAGTTCGCGCCCATGGGGCCGACCCGGCTGCGGCTTTGCAAGCCCGTCATCGCGGCGATCGAAGGCCCGGCGGTCGCCGGCGGCATGGAGCTGGCGCTCTGGTGCGATCTCAGGGTCGCCGGGCGCTCGGCGTTCATGGGAATCTTCAACCGCCGCTTCGGCGTGCCGCTGGTCGACCTTGGAACCATTCGCCTACCGCGCATCGTCGGCGAGGGCCGGGCGATGGAGCTGATTCTCACCGGTCGGCGCGTCGAGATGGCCGAAGCGCAAGCGATCGGCCTGGTGAACGAGGTGGTCGACGATGGCGCGGCGTTGGATCGGGCGTTAAAGCTGGCGAGGAGCCTCACTGGCTTTCCGCAGACGGCGATGCGCAACGACCGCATGTCCGTCCTCGAACAATGGAGTTTGGATGAGACGGCCGCCGTCGCGAACGAGATCGCGCGCGGCAAGACGACGATAGAGGCGGGGGAGTCTTCCGCTGGCGCTGCGCGCTTTGCGGGCGGGGAGGGGCGGCACGGGATGTTTGAGGAGAAGGAGGGGGAGTAAGGGGGGGGCGGTTTTGCGAACGTCCGCCTTCGGCTCACGCGGACATTCGGCGAGTTCGCGCCAAGCGCACGATCAGCGCTGCTTTCGCGAACGAAGCCCATCGCCGACACCGCATTCTTACCAAATAGCGCTCAAGATTCTCCGTCCCTACGGTGTGATCGAAGGAGCGCCGATCGCAGCATCCACGCTGAGATCGGACCTTTGACGACATGATTGTGCAGGTCGGGAGCGTCCACGATGACGGAACCAGGCTCGGAAGCAGCAAGAAAGTCCGAATGGGACGTGATCGTCATCGGCTCCGGCATGGGCGGCATGTCCGCCGCGTCGGCGCTGTCGCGCTTGGGGCACAAGGTCTTGCTGCTCGAACAGTACGACGCCCTTGGCGGCCTGACCCACAGCTTCTCTCGCAACGGCTTCCGCTGGGATGTGGGCATTCACTATCTGAGCTGGCTCGCGCCGGGTGAGTGGATGGCCGGCGTTCTCAACCGGCTCTGCGACACGCCGATCGAGTTGGCGTCCTTGGGGTCGGTCTTCGATTTTCTGCACATCGGGGATGCCGAGCCGCTCGCGTTGTCGCGCCCCTATGAAGCCCAGATCAGAGACCTCAAGGACCGCTTTCCGGGCGACACCGACGCGATCGACGCGTGGTTCGACGGGGTTCACAAGGCGCGGGAAGCGGTGACCACCGTTCTCAACAGCCGGGCCTTGCCGCACCCCTTCGGCGACGCTCTTGAATGGTGGAATCGCGACGCGATCAAGCGCTGGTGCGGTCGCACATCCGCCGAGGTGGCGGCGTCGATCACCGACAACGAGGCCCTGAAGGCCGCGCTGCTTGCGCAGTGGGGAGACCATGGCGGTCGGCCCAGCGTGGCGAGCTTCGCCACCCACGCGCTGATTTCGCACTCCTATCTCGAATGCGGCGCCTGGTACCCGGTCGGCGGCGCACAGGTCATCGCAAAGCACATGTTGCCCGTGATCACGAAGGCGGGAGGGCAGGCGCGCAGCGGCGTCCGGGTGGAGCAACTCCTCATGGACG
>JASFUX010000058.1:0-15007 GCA_050050115.1 Maricaulaceae bacterium
GGCGAGATCAACCTCGACTCAACGCTGGCCGAATACGCGCCCGACGCGCCGTTTCCCAACGCGGTGCATCCGGACGACGTGACGCTGCGCGATCTGCTGACCCACACGTCGGGGATTTCCAACGATCCGATCGCCTTTCGCAGCGCCTACACGGGCGAGCATACGCCGGAGCTTCTGTGGCGGCTGCTCGGCGTGAGCGAAGTCAACGAGGATGCGCCGCACGGAACGTTTCAGTACACGAACACCGGCTACAACATCCTGACGGTGCTCACCGACCGCGAGCTTGGAGTTCGCTGGCAGGAGCTGATCGCCCGCGAGATCATCGAGCCGGCCGGCATGACCCGGACGAGCGCCTCGATGCTGCAAGCAGCGCAGGAGGGCTGGTCGGTCGCCCGGCCGCACATGCCGAGTCCGGATGGCGAGGGCATGGCGCGGGTCTATCTCGAAAAGATCGACGCGACGATGCAGTCCGCCGGCGGCATGATCATGAGCGCCAACGATGCGCTCCTGTGGCTCGAGCTGCTGGTCAACGACGGCGAGGTCGGCGGTCGTCAGATCATTCCGGCGGAAGCCGTGCGTGAGACGCGGGCGCGCCTCGCCGAGGTCGATCTGCAGTTCGGCGACTATCTGCGCGAGGACTACGGGCTTGGCTGGTACGTCAGCTCCTACGGCGGCGACGAGATGATCCACCACTTCGGCGGCTTCGCCGGGTTCCGCGCGCACGTCTCCTACATGCCCGAGCGCGAGGTCGGAGTCGCGGTGTTCACCAACAACTCGGTCGTCGGATCGTTCCTCGCCGACGCGGTCGCCAACTACGCCTACGACCGGCTCGCCGGTCGTGAGGAAGGCGCCGAGCCGAGGGCGGCGATCATCGCGTCGCTGAGCGAACGACATGACGTCATTGTCAGCCAAATCGCCTCGGGCCGCGCGGATCGCGCAGGGCGCACATGGACGCTGTCACAACCGATCGAGGCCTACACCGGCGTCTACGAGAGCCCGGAGATGGGCACGATGACGGTGATCATCGAGGAGAACACCTTGGTGGCGCACCTGGGCGTCCTGCGCGCGACCGCCGAGCCGTTCACCGTACCGGACTCGATTCGCGTGGAACTCGTCCCGCTCAGCGGCATGGTGATTGTCTTCGACGTGAACGACGACGGCGAGGTGATCGCCGCGAGCTTGAATGGCGAGGCGCGGTTCGAGCGGCGGCCGGGCAGCGTTCTCTGAGCGCGCACGCTTCTAAGCGAGTACTCGCGGCAGCTTGAAGACCACGTCCTCTTGCGTGACCGTCAGCTCCTCGAGGGCAGCGTCGAACCGCTCGGTCGCCTCGGCGACGACGCCCTGAACCAGGTCCTCCGGCGCCGAGGCCCCTGCCGTCAGCCCGACCACGCCGGCGCGCGCCACCGCGTTCCAGTCGACATCGTCGGCCGAGCCGATCAGCTGAGCGTCTGCGGCGCCCGCGCGCTTGGCGACCTCGACGAGGCGCATCGAGTTCGACGAGTTGGGCGCGCCGATCACCAGCACCAGCGCACAGCGCGCCGCCATCGCCTTGACCGCCTCCTGCCGATTGGTCGTCGCGTAGCAGATGTCTTCCTTGTGCGGGGCGGCGATCGAAGGGAAGCGCGTCTGCAGCGCGGCGACGATCTCGGCGGTGTCATCGACCGACAGGGTGGTCTGGGTGACGAAGGCCAAGTGCTCGGGAGCTTCCGGCGCGAGCGCGGCGACGTCCTCGACCGTCTCGACAAGCGTGATCGCGCCTTCGGGGAGCTGGCCCATGGTGCCGACCACCTCCGGGTGGCCGCGGTGGCCAATGAGGAGGATGTGCCGGCCCGCGCGATGATGCCGCTCGGCCTCGACGTGGACCTTGGAGACCAGCGGGCAAGTGGCGTCGACGTAGATCATGTTGCGCCGCTCGGCGGCGGCGGGGACGGACTTAGGGACCCCGTGCGCCGAGAACACCACCGGCCGGTCGTCCGGGCACTCGTCGAGCTCGTCGACGAACACCGCGCCCTGGCGCTCAAGCCGCTCGACGACGTGGGCGTTGTGGACGATCTCATGGCGCACATAGACCGGAGGGCCCCATTTCTCGAGCGCCTGCTGGACGATCTGGATCGCCCGGTCGACCCCGGCGCAGAAGCCTCTGGGCGCGGCGAGAACCAGCGTCAGCGGCGGCTTTGCAGAGCGTGCGTCCATTAATCGTGCATGTCCGTTTCGGGGCGGCCCGGCCTATTCGCCCGGTTTTCCAGAGCCTTGCGCCGCAGGCTTGAGGTCATGGGGCCGGAACCAACAGGAGCCGGCTGTTTCCAGTTGCCGGCCGCGATTGCTCCGGAGGCCCGGTGCGGCTATCACGCCTGCTCTAGCAAATCCGCACAGTCGGCGAAACGCTGAGGGGCGCGGCATACGCATGCGGAGACGCAAGTCAGGGACGCCATCCCACGGACGCTGTTTAGGGGACGCCATCTCATGATCGGGACCAAACGCTGCTTCGGCTTGAGCCTCGCCCTGTTCGGCGCGGCGGGTCTTTCGGCCTGCAACTCGCTGTCGATGTCGGACGAGCCGAACGCCGGGCCGTGCCCCAACGCCTTTGCGCTGCACGACGCGGCCCGCATCGTCGAGTTCGCCGACCCTGCGGCCGAAGAGGACTTCGAGAACGTCGCCTTCACCGCCGAGGTGCAGTCGGTGCGCAGCCTCTGCCGCTACGTCGGCGACAATCCGATCGACGCCGACGTCTTCGTCGAGATCGGTTTCGGCCGCGGTCCGGCGGCCGAGGAGCGGTCGGAGACCTACAACATGTGGGTCGCGGTCACCCGCACGGACGTGGCGGTGCTCGAAAAATCTTATTTCCCCATCACCGTGCGTTTCGGACGCAACGAGGACCGGGTCTACCGCGAAGAGCGCATCCCCAACGTGATCATTCCGCGCGCCGGAGAATCCACCTCGGGCTCGAACTTCGAGATTCTCGTCGGCTTCGAATTGACGCCCGAGCAGCTTGAGTTCAATCGTCTGGGCAAGAGGTTCACCCTCGACGCCGCCCGACAAGTCGACTGAAGACAAGCCGATTGATGTCAGACTCCATTGCTGAGCAGCTGAGCGCCCGGACGGGCGAGGCCTTCGCGCATGCGGGGCTTGATCCCGCGCTCGGCCGCACCGCGCGCTCGGACCGGCCAGACCTTGCGCCCTACCAGTGCAACGGGGCCTTGCCGGCGGGCAAAGCCGCGGGCCGCAATCCGCGCGAGATCGCCGAGGAGATCCGCGCGCAGCTGGCCGAAGATCCCGCGATCGAGAGCGTCGAGGTCGCGGGCCCGGGCTTCTTGAACATCACGCCCTCGGCGAGCCTCTACACGTCGCGCGCCAATGCGCTTGCGGCTGACGCGCGCGCGGGCGCCGGCGAGGTCGAGACAGCGCGCCGAGTGCTGATCGATTTTGGCGGCCCCAACGTGGCCAAGCCCATGCACGTCGGTCACATCCGATCGGCGGTGATCGGCGACTCCTTGCAACGGCTGTTCAAGTTCCGAGGCGACGAGGTGAAGTCGGACGTCCACCTCGGCGACTGGGGCCTGCAGATGGGCCACCTGATCACCGAGCTGGAGGACGAGCAGCCTGACCTCGTCTACTTCAAAGCCGACGTCGAAGGGCCGTATCCGGACGAGCCGCCGGTGAGCATCGAGGATCTGGCGCGGCTCTACCCGCAGGCGTCGGCGAAGGCCAAAGAAGACCCCGAGCGTCTCCAGCGCTCGCGCCGCGCGACGGCGGAGCTGCAGGCCGGCCGTGCGGGCTACCGCGCGCTCTTGAAGCACTTCATCGACGTCTCGGTGGCCACGCTCAAGGCGGACTATGGCCGTCTCGGCGTCAGCTTCGACCTCTGGAAAGGCGAGTCCGACGTCGATCCGCTGGTCGGCGAGCTGGTCGAGGACTTCAAGGCGCGGGGCGTCGCCGAGGAGAGCGAGGGGGCCTTCGTCGTCCGCGTCGCGCGCGAGGACGACAAGAAGGAGCTCGCGCCGTTGATTCTGGTCTCCTCGGAGGGTTCGGCGCTTTATGGCACCACCGACTTGGCGACCATCCTCGACCGCAAGCGCTACTTCGATCCCGAGCTGGTGCTCTACGTCGTCGACCTCGCGCAGGCGGACCATTTCGAGCAGGTGTTTCGCGCCGCCTACAAAGCGGGCCTCGCCGAGGAAGGAACGCTCGAGCACGTTAAGTTCGGCACGGTGAACGGACCGGACGGCAAGCGGCTGCGCACCCGCGAAGGCGGCACGGTGCGGCTCTCGGACCTCATCGGCCAGGCGCTCGAGCGCGCCCGAGCACGGCTCGAAGAAGCGCACCTCGCTGAAGACCTCGGCGCGGACGAGCGCGAGGCCGTCGCGCACAAGGTTGCAGTAGCTGCGCTGAAGTTCGCCGATCTGCAGAATGTGCGGACCACGAACTACATCTTCGACCTCGACCGCTTCACCAGCTTCGAGGGCAAGACCGGGCCGTATCTGCTCTACGCCGCGGTGCGGATCAAATCGGTGATGCGCAAGGCCGCCGAGGCGGGTCTCGCGCCCGGCGAGATCACCATCGAAACGCCGGAAGAGCGCGGGCTTGTCGATGCGCTCGACGGCTTCGACGCGGCCTGCGCCGCAGTCTACGACCGCCGCTCGCCGCACTTCCTTTGTGAGCACGCGTTCAACCTCGCCCAGGCGTTCTCGAAGTTTTACGACGCTTGCCCGATCATCCAGGCCGAGACCGATGCTCAGAAAGCTTCGCGCCTCGCGCTGGCGGGCGCCGCCTTGAAGCAGCTCGAGCTGGCGCTCGGGCTCCTTGGCATCGAGGCGCCCGAGCGGATGTAGCTCCTCTCATCGGACTAGAAATAGTAGCGGCCGCGCCTGTCGTCGTGGCGGTCATGATGATGATCGCGTCCGCGGCGGCCCCAGCCGCGCCTGCGGTGGCGGTCGACGTCGATCACGCGGCCGGTGCGGGCGTTGATCTCGACTTCAATCCGGCCGCGCCGACCAAAGCCGTTGACCTCCCAGACGCCCCGACGAAGGTCGACATCGCGGACCTGCCGCAGGCCGTAGCTGCGGGCGATGCGGATCGCTTGATGACGCGAGATCTGCGGACCGCGGAAGCGATGGTCGCGGCCGTACGTGTCGACGCGAAAATCAAATTGAACCCGCGCCGGCGCACGGTCGTGGTCGGCGAGGGCGGGCGCGGCGGGCGCGAGACAGGCGATCGCCGCAGCGGCGAGAAGGGGTTTGAACACGGACATACGCTCCTTACTGATTCGTCCCCAGTCTGCGCATCTTCGCGCGGCGCGCTTGAGCGGCCGCTGAACGCCGGTGTTGTGGAGTGTTCAGGATCGTTACAGGTCCGCGGGGCTGCGCTCGGCCGGCCGCCGACCGCCGAGGTCGGATTGACTTTGCCGGGGCGACTGAGCAGATTCGCCGCGCTCTCGCGGGAGATGCCGGGTGATTCGAGGAGGATCGCTCGGAGCCGAAGGCGCAACCGCCCCGGAAACGCTCAGGCGAAAGGACCGCGAGAGGCGAACGCACGCTGGAAAGCAGCTGCGCGAGAAAATCGCGCCGCTCGCCGAAGGAGCAAGGGGCCGCGAGAAACGCCGTTAGGGCAAGCGGTTCCCGGAATCTCTCAGGCTTGACGACAGCGGGGGCGCGACGGGTCGGCGGAAACCGCCGGAGTGTCGCAATCGCCAGTTCGCCGACGCGCCCGCAAGGCGCGTCACGCCGCCGCCGGGGTCTTATGTCGACGCAGCAGCTCTTAAGAACGCCGCTCACCGCTCTTCATGAAGAGCTTGGTGGACGCATGGTCGAGTTCGCCGGCTATGCGATGCCCGTGCAGTACACGGACGGGATCATCGCCGAGCACCGTTGGACCCGGTCGAGCGCCGGGCTGTTCGACGTGTCCCACATGGGTCCGGCGTTTCTCTCGCTGCCGACGCTCGGCGGCGGCGACGGGGCGCACGCGGAGATCTCCGCCGTCCTCGAGCCTCTGGTGTGCGGCGACATCGCAGGGCTGGAGCCCGGCGAGCAGCGGCTGACGCTGTTGCTCAACGACGAGGGGGGAATCATCGACGACCTGATGGTGACCCGGCCCGCGGAGTCCGAACGCCAGGGCCAGCTGCAGCTTGTCGTCAACGCTGGCACGAAGGACGGCGACTTCGCCCTCATCGCCAGAGCGATCGGTGACCGGGCCAAGCTCGAACGCGCCGACGACCGCGGGCTTATCGCCCTGCAAGGCCCCAAGGCCGCCGAGGTGATGGCCGAGATCGCGCCCGCCGCGACCGAGCTAGTGTTCATGCGCGCGACGACGGTCAAGATCGACGGCGCGGCGTGCCCTGTCTCGCGCTCGGGCTACACTGGCGAGGACGGCTTCGAGGTCCTGGTTCCCGCCGACAAGACTGAAAGCTTCGCCCGCCGCCTGCTCGCCGATGAACGGGTCAAGCCGATCGGCCTCGGCGCGCGGGATTCGCTGCGGCTGGAAGCCGGCATGTGCCTTAATGGCCATGATATCAACCCGACGACAAGTCCGGTCGAAGCGACGCTGCTGTTCACCGTCTCAAAGAACCGCCGCGAACGCGCCGATTTTCCGGGCGCGGATCGCGTCCTGCGCGAGATCGCCGAGAAGCCGTCGCGCAAGCGCGTCGGGCTCAAACTCAAGGGGCGCGCCCCAGCGCGCGAGGGTGCGAAGATCATCACCGAAGCGGGCGAGGGCGTCGTGACCAGCGGCGGCTTCGGCCCGACCGTCGAGGCGCCGATCGCGATGGGCTACGTGCCGTTCGCCGCGAGCAAGGCGGGAACTGAGGTCCAGATCGAAGTGCGTGGCCGTGCGCTCGACGCCGAAGTCGTCAAGACGCCGTTCGCGCCGCACAACTATTTCCGGGGCTAGGGGAGTTCTCCTGATGGCGAAAAAGTACACGGACGATCACGAGTGGATCGAGGTCGAGGGCGACGTCGGCACGGTCGGCATCTCGAAATACGCCGCCGAGCAGCTCGGCGACGTCGTCTTCGTTGAGCTGCCCGACGCGGGCAAGACGCTCGAGAAGGGCGGGGAGGCCGCGGTCGTCGAGTCGGTCAAAGCCGCCAGCGAGGTCTATGCGCCGGCGGGCGGCGAGGTGGTCGCGGTCAACGACGCGCTCTCCGATGCGCCCGAGAAGGTGAACGAAGACCCCGAAGGAGCCGGCTGGTTCCTGAAGATCAAGATCGCCGACGCGAGCGAGCTCGAAAGCTTGAAGGACGAAGCGGCCTACGCCGCCTACGTCGATGGACTGGGATAGGAGCTGCGATGGCGCACCGCTACGAGGCCACTGTCAAATGGAACCGCAACGGCGAAGATTTCCTTGATCGGAAGTATTCGCGCGGTCACGCATGGCGGTTCGACGGCGGCGTCGAAGTGCCCGCGTCGGCCTCGCCGCAGGTGGTCAAGCCGCCGTACTCACGCGAAGACGCGGTTGATCCCGAAGAAGCGCTCGTCGCCTCGACGTCGAGCTGCCACATGCTGTTCTTTGTCGACTTGGCGTCGCACGCTGGATTTCGCATCGACAGCTATGTCGACGAAGCTTTCGGGGTCATGGACAAGCGCGCCGACGGCCGCACGGCGATGACCGAAATCGTGCTCCGCCCCGCGGTCGCTTTCAGCGGCGACAAGCAGCCGACAGCGGAAGAGATTGCCGAGCTGCACCACCGCGCGCACGAACTCTGCTTCATCGCCAACACCCTCAATTGCGAGGTGCGGGTCGACGCCCCCGCGCCGACATTCGCTTAAGTTCATCAGAATCCGGATCGCCCATGCGCTACCTCCCCCTAACCGAAGAAGACCGACGCGAGATGCTCGACGTCATCGGCGTGAAGTCGATCGACGATCTCTTCGCCGACGCGCCCGCGGCCGGCCAGCTCAAAGCGCCGATCGAGACGCTGCCGAACCACCAAGGCGAGCTTGCGGTCGAGCGTCACCTCGCCGCGCTGGCGGGCAAGAACGTCGCAGCAGGTCAGGCGGCGTTCTTCTGCGGCGCGGGCGCCTATCGCCACCATGTGCCTGCGAGCGTCGACCATCTGATTCAGCGCTCGGAGTTTCTGACCGCCTATACGCCGTACCAGCCCGAGATCTCCCAAGGCACGCTGCAGACCCTGTTCGAGTTCCAGACCCAGGTGGCGATGCTGACCGGCATGGAGATCGCCAACGCCTCGATGTACGACGGCTCGACCGCGACCGCCGAGGCGGTGCTGATGGCCGCGCGCGTTACCCGGCGGAACAAGGCGATCCTCGCCGGCGGTCTACATCCGCACTACGCCGCCACGGTGCGCACCACGACCAAGCATCTCGACATCGCACTTGAGAACACCCCCGTCAGCATCGGCGACCCGGACGCGGCGGCCGCCGACATCCTCGCCGCGCTCGACGAAGAAACCGCCTGCGTCGTCGTGCAAAACCCAGACGTGTTCGGATCGATCGCCGATCTCACCCCGATCGCCGAGGCCGCGCACGCGAAGGGCGCGCTGCTGGTCGCCGTGTTCACCGAAGCGGTGTCGCTGGGTGCAATCAAGTCTCCGGGCGAGATGGGCGCGGACATCGTGGTCGGCGAGGGGCAGTCGATCGGCAACGGTCTGATCTTCGGCGGGCCATATGTTGGTCTGTTCGCGACGCGCAACGACATGAAGCTGATCCGCCAGACGCCCGGCCGCCTCGCCGGCGAAACGGTCGATGCGGACGGAAACCGCGGCTACGTGCTGACGCTCTCGACCCGCGAGCAGCATATCAAGCGCGCCAAGGCGACCTCGAACATCTGCACCAACTCCGGGCTCTGCTCGCTGGCGTTTACGATCCACATGTCGCTCTTGGGCGAGGCGGGGCTGCGGCGGCTCGCGACGCTCAACCACGAGGCCGCCTGCGACGCCGCCGACCAGCTCGCTGCGATCGACGGCGTCGGGCTGGAGACGCCGGCCTTCTTCAACGAGTTCACGCTGAAGCTGCCCAAAGACGCCGTCGAGGTCGTCGAGACTCTGGCCGGCAAGGGCGTGCTTGCCGGCGTGCCCGTCTCCCGGCTGATGCCCGGGGCAGGGCTGGATGACCGCCTGATCGTCGCCGTCACCGAGACGAACACGGAAGAAGATGTGGCGCAGCTTGTCGCCGGTCTGAAGGAGGCGCTGGCATGAGCATGAACGTTCAAGGTCGCGCTACCCGCGCCGTTGAAATAGATCTCGGCGCTGCGTCCGATACCTTCTCCGGCTCCCGCGGGCTCGCCCAGGCCGAGCCGCTTTTGTTCGAACGCGGACGGACCGACGTCACTGGCGTCGACCTGCCTGCGCCCAAGGGAGCGAAGGGCCGCCTCGGCGATCTGGCGCGCAAGGATCCGATCGGCCTGCCGGGGCTCTCCGAGCCCGAAGCGATGAGGCACTACGTGCGCCTCTCCCAGCAGAACTACGCCATTGATCTCGGGCTCTATCCCCTCGGCTCCTGCACGATGAAGCACAATCCGCGGCTCAATGAGAAAGCCGCGCGGATGCCCGGCTTCGCCGACATCCATCCCCTCCAGCCGGTCTCGACCGTGCAAGGCGCGCTGGAGCTGATGGACGAGCTGGGCAAGTGGCTGACCGAGCTGACCGGCATGCCCGCGGTGGCGCTTTCGCCCAAGGCCGGCGCGCACGGCGAATTCTGCGGCATGCTGGCGATCCGCGCCGCGCTCGACGCGCGCGGAGAGAATGGCAAGCGCCGCCGCGTCCTGGTGCCCGACTCTGCCCACGGCACCAACCCGGCGACGGCGGTCCAATGCGGCTTCACCGTCGACGAGATCGATTGTCACGGCGACGGCCGGGTCGACATCTCGGATCTCGAGGGCAAGCTCGGCGACGATCTCGCCGCGATCATGCTGACCAACCCGAACACCTGCGGCCTCTTTGAGCGCGACATCAAGCGCATCGCCGATCTGGTGCATGAGGCGGGCGGCTACTTCTATTGCGACGGCGCCAACTTCAACGCCATCGTCGGCCGGGTGCGGCCGGGCGACCTCGGCGTCGACGCGATGCACATCAACCTGCACAAGACCTTTTCAACGCCCCACGGCGGCGGGGGCCCCGGCGCGGGCCCGACGGTGCTCTCAGAAGCGCTCGCGCCGTTCGCTCCGCTGCCGCGCCTCGAGGCCGGCGCCGACGGCTTTAGGCTTGTCGAGCACACGGAAGGCGCTCAAGGCGATCCGTTCGGCCGGATGTGCGCCTTCCACGGGCAGATGGGCATGTTCGTCCGCGCGCTCGCCTATATGCTCAGCCACGGCGCGGGCGGGCTCCGGCAGGTCGCCGAGGACTCGGTGCTGAACGCCAACTACCTCCTGGCGCGCTTGAAGGACGTGATGACCCCGGCCTTCGAAGGAACCTGCATGCACGAGGCCTTGTTCGACGACCGTTTCTTGAAAGGCACCGGCGTCGAGACGCTCGACTTCGCCAAGGCGATGATCGACGAGGGCTACCACCCGATGACGATGTATTTCCCGCTGGTCGTTCACGGCGCGATGCTGATCGAGCCGACCGAGACGGAGTCCAAGCAGAGCCTCGACCGCTTCGCCGACACGCTGCGCCATCTCGCCGAGCAGGCCAAGGCGGGCGATGCGGCGCGCTTTGCGAGCGCCCCGCGGCTCGCGCCGACGCGGCGGATGGACGAGACCCGCGCCGCGCGTCAGCCGGTGTTGCGTTGGACACCGACGGCGCAGGCTGAAGAAGGCGCGAAATTGTGAAGGCGTCGTAACTCTAAACGAACCATTTTCCGGCATGATGTCGCCTTAGACCTCGGGAATCGTGGGACAAAGCGTGACGAGAACGTCACGCGCTGCGACTTTAGGTCCTAGAACAGCGTCGCAGTGTTGCGGTGCGGAACGAACGGCTTAGATTGTTGTGAAACAATAATCTGGTCGAGTAAGGAGTGGTCGGCGATGCGCTACATGGCGCGGATGTTCTGGACGGGCGTTACCACCGCCGGGGCCGTCGACTATCTTGAGCTTTCCAGATACGCGCTGAGCCGCCTCTACATGCTAGCAGGCGGCATTTTTATACTTGTCGGCCTGGTCGTGCTGCCGCTGCCCATTCCGCTTGGGCTGCCGATGATCGTCGTCGGCGCGGCGATCCTGATCAACACCTCGACCACCGCGAAGAAGATCTTCGTCCGGATGGGCCGCCGCTATCCGCGCACCGTCGGACGGGTCCGCAACCTGATGAGCGCGCGTCGCCGGAACCGACAGGACTAGGCGGGTCGTTTTTCAAGCGAAGCGATTGGCTTTGGCCCTCGAGTAGGGGGCTTGCTGCCGGCTGAACAATCATGATTTTCGAACTTCCGCTTCTGATCGAAGGCGGTCATTCGCCGTCGGCCCGCTCAGACGCGCATAAGCAGGCCGAACGCGAGCAGCTTGACGATCACGTCTCGGGCCTGTTCGGCCGCCAGCGGCGCGAGATCTTCAAAGCCGAAGGCCGTTCCGTCGAGCGCACGCGCGACCGCATCTCTTTCGTCCTCGCCGAATAACAAATCTCCGCCGGGTGCGATCACCGCAACGCGCTGATCGTCCTCGGCTATGCGGAAGATCAGCTTGGTTCGCACGGCGAAGCGGTCGTTCGGCTCGATTGCTCGCCCGTCGAATGCGATCGCTCCTCTCGTGTCAGGGCTGACCCGGCGGATGAAGGTGTCGGCGAAAAGATCGAGGGCGGCTTCCGGCGTTGCGCGTTCGGCCACACGGCTCAAGATCGACTTGAACTCCCGGACGACGACGGCGCGCTTTGCGGGGTCGAGCGCATAGCCGGGCGGCAGGGCGCGGCGCAGTTCAGGGGCGTCGAGCGCGACTTCCGAGACCGCTTCGAGCAGCAGGTCGGCCCACGTGCGCGTGATGATCCCAAGCGTGACGTGCAGTGAAGCCTGTTCGCCGGAGGATTCCGCGTCGTGCATAAGCCCGCGAGGGACATAGGCGCAGTCGCCCGGTTTGAGAGTGAACGTCTCCACCGGTTCACGCGTTTCGTGCGCGCCTGGCTCGAAACCTTCTCCGCGATAGGGCGCGCCGATCGGCCGGTCGTAGAGTCGCCAGAGCTTTTCGCCCGAGACCTGCAAGACGAAAACGTCGTGACTGTCATAGTGGGTGCGAAATCCTTGGCCCCCCGGCGGGGTCAGATAGATGTTGGTTTGCACGTGTGCGGTGAAGACGCGCTGTACGGCCCGCGCAAAGTCAGCCAGCCGCGCGTCGGACTCGTGTAGTTGGTTGAAGATGATCGTCCCGCCGGTTTGAAACTGGCGCGCGACCGCCCCCCGGTCGACCATGTTGTTGGCGTCAGTGTAGTCGGTGCGCTGCATACGGCGGTCGGCGCGGACGACGTCGACTTGACCGCCCTCGAATGTTCGCGATGCAAGCAGGCTGTCGAGGCGCTCGATCGAGACGAGATCCTCGAACCGACGCTCGTCTCGGCCGCCCGGCGTGCGCACGGCGATCAGCGGCTCGCGCTCATAGATCTCTTCAAAGAAGCGCGCCGCATGATCCGGACCGAGCAGGAATCCGATCGGATCGACTTGCCACGCGGGATCGGCCATTCCGGCCTACTCCAAGCCCCGCCGGGCCGCGCGGCGCCCCGAAAGCCGGGTTCGATCGGTCATCTGCCGCGTCCGCGACCGACCGGATCGGCATATTGCCCGGTGTCGGAGTCGGTTATGCCGGAGCCGCCGCGTCCGCGACCGACAGGATCGGCGTACTGTCCCGTGTCGGAGTCGGTGATGCTCGAACCACCCCGGCCGTAGCCGACAGGATCGGCGTATTGTCCCGTGTCGGAGTCGGTGATGCCCGAACCACCTCGGCCGTAGCCGACAGGATCGGCGTATTGTCCCGTATCGGAGTCGGTGACGCCGGAGCCGCCGCGTCCGCGACCGACCGGATCGGCATACTGTCCCGTGTCGGAGTCGGTGACGCCCGAGCCGCCTCGCCCGCGACCGACCGGGTCGGCGTAGGCGCCGGTATCGGAGTCGGTGATGCCTGAACCACCCCGGCCGTATCCGACCTCGTCCGCGTAGGCGCCGGTATCGGAGTCCGTGACGCCGGTCCCGCCGCGTCCTCGACCGACCTGGTCTGCATAAGCTCCAGAGTCAGAGTCCGTGATCCCAGTTCCGCCCCGTCCGTAGCCGGCCTCGTCAGCGAATTTTCCAGAGTCGGAATCGGTGATCCCGGAGCCGCCGCGTCCTCGACCGACCTGGTCGGCGTAGGCGCCGGTGTCGGAGTCGGTGATGCCGGTCCCGCCACGCCCGCGCCCGGCTGGATCGGCGTAGGCGCCGGTGTCGGAATCGGTGATCCCGGTGCCGCCGCGTCCGCGCCCGGCTGGGTCGGCGTAGGCGCCGGTGTCGGAGTCAGTGACGCCCGATCCGCCTCGACCGCCGCCTATTGGATCTGCGTACGCCCCGCTGTCGGAATCCGTTATGCCCGTGGTCGAACAGCCGGTCGCCGCCAGCGCGGCGGATGCGCCGCCCGCCGAAAGGGCGGCCCCAGCGACTCTGCGCAGGAAGGACCGACGGTTGAGTTTCTTGGACTGCGTCACGCCCGCGCCCCCTATGGCCGCAACATCGTGAACGACGCTCTGACTCGATGCTCACATGCCGAAGAGTGTGCCCGACCTGAAGAGCAGGGTCCACCCGCGGACAATCGTGGTCATTGAACCGTCGGTGACGGCTGGAAGTCTGCGGAATTCAAAGGTTTGCCGAAAAACGGTCCGCCAACCGCGAGGATTGAATGTCCGCTTTCGCGCGGCGCCTCCGCATGAAGCCAATCATCGCATCCAGCGAGGAGGCCGCTTCTCCAAGAATGCGCTCATGCCTTCTTGGGCGTCGTCGGTCAGGGCGATGTCGCAGAAGTCGTCGACCGCCTGCGCGACGGCGCGCCGGTAGCCGGCGTCGGTCGCGCGCACGAACGCGGTCCGAGCCAGGGCGATGGAGCTTGGCGCGCTCGCCGCCAGCGACGCCGCCAAGTCGCGCGTGCGCGCTTCAAGGTCAGCGGCGGCCGTCACCGTGTTGATCAGGCCCATCGACAACGCCTCGTCCGGCGAGAAGGCGCGGCCGGAGAACAACAGCTCGAACGCCTTGGCGCGTCCGATGAGCCGGGGCAAGTGCGCGAAGTGGATCGCCGGCGGCAGTCCGAGCTTGATTTCAGGGTAGCCGAACGAGGCTGCCTGCGAGGCGACGATCACGTCGCAGGAGATCGCGAGCGTCATGCCGCCGCCGCGGGCGGCCCCGCCGATGGACGCGAGCGTGGGCTTGCCCATCTCGCATTGAACGTCCCACAGGTCCGTGTAGAGCCGTTTCACGGTCGCCCGAACGTCGTCGATCGGCTTACTGACGATTTGGCTCAGATCCAACCCGGCGCAGAAAACCGTCTCCAGCTCGGATCGCACGATCACGGCTCGCGCCGCCTCGTCGTCCCTGGCGCGCTCGAGCGCGATCAGCAGCTCGCCGAGGAACTCGAAATCCAGGCCGTTGAACGGCGGCTTGCAGAGCGACACCTCGGCGACGCCGTCGACAAGCTGGTAGCGAACTTGTCCCGCGCCGCTCATCGCCCTATCCCGAAATCCGGTTCAGCGCCTGCTCGCCGCCAATGGCTGCTCTCGGCGATGAACGGCGCTCGCCGCGTCGCCGGCCCGGCCTGCGCAGCCGAGCGGCGATCCGGGCGCGAAACCTATTCGCCGCCTTCGGCCGCGGCGGCGTTCCTGCGTTCTTCCTCGCGGCCGGCGGAGAGAATGCCGGCGAGCCCGTAGTTGCCCTCGTGACAGGCGTACTCGTAGACGTAGCCGTCCATCGCGGCGAACTCGTACTCCCCGCCCCACGGCTCGACCCAGGTTTCGGGATCCTCGACGTGGAAGGCGTAGTGAACCCGGTCGGGAGCCACGCGGGTGAAGCGTTCGGTGACGACCATGTTGGGGCCGCCGCCCCGGACGTTCTGCAGCGGATGGAACCCTTGGGTTTCGACGACCAGGCTGTCGCCCTCCCACCAGCCGATCGAGTCGCCCATCCACGG
>JASFUX010000059.1:0-14907 GCA_050050115.1 Maricaulaceae bacterium
CGCGCCCTGGGCGGCGAGGCGGCGGACGTGCTGGCCGGCGTCCTCCAGGCTGTCGATCTCCGCATAGCCGCCGGGGCTGCGCGCGCCGTAGACCACCTCGCCGGTCGAATAGATGCGCGGGGCGAGCAGCATGCCGGCGCGCTGCAGCTCGGCCGAGGGGAAGACGTGGGATGCGTCCGAGGACGGATCGTGGATCGTCGTCACCCCCAGCGCGAGGTGGGCGACGGTCGACCAGTTCTGCTCGGGGATGATCTCGTCGACGCCGTAAGGCCCGTGCGCGTGCGCGTCTATGAGGCCGGGGATGATGGTGCGCCCGGCGAGATCGAGCGTCTCCGCGCCCGCGGGAACCTCGACCTCGGCCGAAGGGCCGATGGCGGCGATGCGGTTGTCCTCGATGAGGATCGTCGCGTCTTCGATGACGCCCCCATCGTTTTGGGCGTCGTCGTCGGCCATGGTGACCACCCTGGCGCCGACGAGGGCGAGCACGCCTCGGCGCACGTCCGCGTCGACCGTCATGGAGAGGTCGAGACCTTCCGTCGGCGGTTCGTAGCCGTCGTCTTCGTCCTCCGCGTCGCCGTCCTCGTCCTCGCTCGGCACAGGCGGGGCGTCGGGAATCATCTCGGCGAGCTGCGCCGAAAACAGTGTCGGGCCGAGACTCCAGTTGAGCTGGTCGCCGCCATGGCTCCAGTGGAAATACTCCGCGCCGTCGCCGCTCGCTTCGGTGACCGGCAGAGCCGAGGCGTTGCGGCCCGCGCTGATCTCCTGCGGCCCGGCCGTCAGCGGCATCACATAGGCCTCGTAGTTCTGCGCAAAGGCGACGTGGTCGCCCGCGGGGGAGACCTGGTAGCTGACGACCAGCTCGCCGGTCGCGTGGGTGCGCCGCGCCTCGCCGTTCAAGTCGACGCTGATCAGCTCGCCGCCGCTCCCGCCGAACGCGGTCATGAAGATTCGCTCGTTCGAGGCGGCGAAGTGCGGCTCGGAGCCCGAGGTCGTCACCCGGGTCATCTCGCCGCCGGACGCGGGAACGCGGAAGACGCCGGTGGTCTCCGACCAGAGATCGGAGGTCAGAAAGCCGCCCGAGCCCTTCTCGAACACCAGCGTGGCGCCGTCCGGCGAATAGCGCGGGCGACGGTAGTGGCCGGGCTCGTCCGTCACCAGAGCTTCGCCGCCGCCGCCGGCCGCAATCGTGCGGATCGAGCCGAGGTCTTCATCGTCCCAGGTGACGAAGGCGATGCGCGATCCGTCCGGCGACCAGGTCGGGAACAGCTCGCGACGAGCGGAATTGTCGCGCGTCAGCCGCCGCGCCTCGCCGCCCGAAGCGGGCAAGACGTAAAGCTTACCGAGGGTCTCGAAGACGACCTGATCGCCGTCGGGCGAGACCGCGGCGAAGCGGGGCATGGTGGTGGTGAAGCTCGCCGGCGCGACTTCGACCTGCGGGCGGATCGGGTCGATCACCGGGCGCGTGTCGGCGACGTGGAAGGGGATGTCGGTGACTTCTTCGCTCGCCACGTCGATGCGATGGATGCCGCCGCCCGACCAGAAGACGATCGAGCGGGAATCGGGCGTCCAGTCCATGTTCGGGTACATGCCCTCGACGCCCCAGGTCTCCTGCATGTCCTGGTCGAGGTCGGCGTAGATCCGCCGCTCCTCGCCGGAGGTGAGATCCTTGACATAGAGCATCGACTGCGTGCGCTCGCGTCGCACGAACGCCATCAGTCGGCCGTCGGGCGAGGGGGTCGGCCGCACCGCGCCGCCGGGGCCGGAGACGGCGGTCGTGGTCTCCCCGGTCTCCATCTCGTAGCGGCGGATGGCGAACAGCTGAGTGTTGGAGTCCTGGGCGTAGATGAACTGGTTGCCGGGCGTGGTGTTGAGCGAATAGTAGACGTATCGTCCGTCAGCGGAGAAGATCGGTTCTCCCTGTTCCTTCTGGAAGTCCTCGTTCGGCCGCTCGATCAGCGAAAAGCCGCCGCCGCCGCCCAGGTGATAGAGCCAGATCTCGCCCGTGCCGGCCGAGCGCTCGGTGGTGAAGTGCTTGCGCGCGGCGATGTAGCGGCCGTCCGGGCTCCAGGTCGGGTTGTTGAGCAGGCGGAAGGATTCGCTGGTGAGCGCCCGGCGTTCCGAGCCGTCGACGTTCATGATCCACACGTTGTTGCCGCCCGCGCGGTCGGAGATGAAGGCGATCATCGAACCGTCGGGGGAGAACCGCGGTTGGATCTCCCAGGGCATGCCGGATGAGAGGTTGGTCGCCTCGCCGCCGCCGATCGGCATTGTGTAAATGTCGCCGAGGAGGTCGAAGGCGATCGTCCGCCCGTCGGGACTGACGTCGAGGCTCATCCAGGTGCCTTCGGTGACGTCGATTGGGATGTCGCGCGTGGGCAGAGGCGGCGCGGCGACGTCCCAGGATTCGTCTTCCTCTTCCGCCGCGTCCTCGGTGTCGTCCTGCGCCTGCGCGGCGAACGCCAGCGCCGCTGCGGCGCCGATCGCGAGCAAAGTTCGGAAAGCCGTCGTCATCATCCCACCCCTTCAAGGCGCCTCGGCCCCAGACTAGGGGTTTGAGCCGCAGCGACAAGAGAGAGGCGCGAAGCGGGAGGGGCGCTATCCGTCGACGATGGCTGAGAAGCCGCCGAAGATGATGCGCTTGCCGTCAAAAGGCATGTTCGCGCCCATCTCCTCCATCCGCGGATCGCTCATGTATTTCTCCTGCGCGGCGTCCCGGGTCGCCTTGTCCGGGTATTCGATCCAGGAGAAGACGACGACTTCGTCAGGCTTGGCTTGCACCGCGCGTTTGAAGTCGGTGACCTTGCCGTCGGGAACGTCGTCGCCCCAGGTCTCGACCACGCGCGTTGCACCGAACTCCTTGAACAGCGCGACCGCGTCGGCGGCATGCTTGCGGTAGGCTTCCTTGTTCGCGGCGGGAACCGCGATGACGAAACCGTCGATGTAGGTCATGGCTGATCTCCATATTGGTGATGCGGACGAGTGCGGCGGGTCACGTTCCCGGGATCGGCAGGCACTCCATGATCTCGACCGCCTCGCCGGGGAAGATCGAAAAATGCGGATGGTTCTCGAATTTCTTCGCCGCCGCCTCGTGAGACTCCGCTTCGAGGACCACGTAGCCGACCATCTCGTTCTTGACGTCCAAGACGCCGTCTGAATCAACGCGCTTGGTCTTGCCGAGCGGGCCGCCGATCTCGGCGATCACGTCGGCGTTCGTCGTCATCCAGCCGCCCCACGCCTGCATGCCCGATTGCTCGAGTGCGGCGCGCTTGTCGGGGTCCATCGCGTCCCATTCGGTCTTCGCGGCAGCGTTCGGCGATCCGGTGTAGACGGCGAGAAACTTCTTCATACGAATTCTCCTTGAATGTTGTCGTTGCGAGATCGCTTCGGGCGGCTCGGGTGATCACGCCGGCGTCGTTCCGAACGACCAGGTGACACCGAACGGGTCCTTCACCATGCCGTAGCGGTCGCCCCAGAATTGCAGCGACATCGGCATCACCACTTCGCAGCCCGCGGTGACCGCGCGGTCAAACCATGTGTCGGCGTCGTCGACTTGAAGGTGCAGGTTGTAGCTGTCGTGGGGCGCGGCGGGATGGCCGTGGTCGGGCATCGGATCCATCAGCATGACAGGCGCGCCGTTGATGTGGACCCGCGAATTCAGGATCCGGCCGTCGTCCATATTCGCGCGCTCACCGACTTCCTCGGCGCCGAGGGCATCCTTGTAGAAGGCGATCGCAGCGGCCGCGCCCTCGACCATCAGGTAGGGCGTCACGCCGGTGAGCTGCGGGGCGGGTTTGGTCGTCTCTGCTGTGGCTGTTTCCGACATCGCGCGGTCTCCAAAAATTGCTCGGCGGACGGCGTCAACATGCGCCGTCGCTTGACAAATAGGTTGATATCAACATAATTAGACCATGTCAAAGACCGAATCAGTTCCGCATGAAACGACGCTGCATGTGCGCGACCATTGCCTGTGTCTGGCGACGCAGCGGGCGGCGCGCGCGCTGGCGCGGCGGTTTGACGAGGCGTTCCGTCCGCTCGGGCTGACCAACGGCCAGTTCTCGCTGATGATGGCGCTCAATCAGCCGGCGCCGCCCCCGATCGGGCGGCTCGCCGCGTTCCTGGCGATGGACCGGACGACGCTGACCGCCGCGCTGAAGCCGCTTGAACGCCGCGGCCTCGTCAAGGCGACGATCGATCCCGCCGATCGCCGCAGCCGCCGCCTCGCCCTGACCGCCGCCGGCCGCAAGCTGCTCGCCGCGGCGGTCCCAATCTGGACGGCGACGCACGCCGAGGTCGACGAGGCGCTGGGAGACCGGACGGCGAAGGCGCTGCGGGCGGGGCTTGGAAAGGTGGCGCTGGGGAAGGTCGCCTAGAGAGTTTCCGCCGCTCGGCTTGTCACAAACTCTTTGCCATCCCACCTCACGCGGAGTAATCAGCCCGCGGGCCACGCGCCCCCACCGGCGCGCGCTCATCTGGAAGGATGGGAGGAACAATGACCGATCTCCAGAAGCCGGACGTCCGTCCGGACGACCCCCGCTTTTCCCCTGGACCGACCCGCAAGCGCCCCGGCTGGAGCCTTGACGCGCTCAAGGACGCCGCAGTCGGCCGCAGCCACCGTTCGAAAGCCGCCAAGGCCAAGCTCAAGCAGGCCATCGACGAGACGCGCGACGTCCTCGGCGTTCCGGCCGACTACCGCATCGCCATCGTGCCGGCCTCGGACACGGGCGCGGTCGAGATGGCGATGTGGTCGCTTCTGGGATCGCGCGGCGTCGACGTCTTCGCCTGGGAAAACTTTGGGCGCGACTGGGTGACCGACGCCGGCCAGCAGCTCCGCCCGCTCGATGCGCGCCTGCATGTCGCCGACTACGGCGAGCTGCCGGACCTGTCCCAAGCCCAGAAGGGCCGCGATATCGTCTTCACCTGGAACGGCACGACCTCGGGCGTGCGCGTGCCGAATGCTGACTGGATCCCGGCCGATCGCGAAGGGCTGACCATCTGCGACGCCACGTCGGCCGCGTTCGCGCAAGAGCTCGACTGGCCGAAGCTCGATGTCGTCACCTACTCCTGGCAGAAGGTGATGGGCGGAGAGGCCGCGCACGGCATGCTGATCGTTTCTCCGCGCGTCGCCGAGCATCTGAAGACCCACACCCCGCCATGGCCGGTGCCGAAGATCCTCCGTCTGGCGAAGAAAGGCGAGATCGACGAGGGCCTGTTCGAAGGCTCGACGATCAACACGCCCTCGATGCTGTGCGTCGAGGACTATCTCGACACCCTCGCCTGGGGCCGCTCGATCGGCGGGCTCGAAGCGCTGCATGCGCGCGCGGACGCGAACGCCAAGCTGGTCTACGACTGGATCGACCAGAGCGACTGGGCCGGTCACCTCGTGGCCGACCCGGGCCTGCGCTCGAACACGTCGGCGTGCCTGAAGTTCAAGGACCCTGCGGTGGCCGCGCTGCCGGCCGATCAGCAGACCGCGCTGCAGAAGAAGATCGAAGGGCTGCTGGCGGACGAGAAGGTCGCCTACGACATCGGCGCCTATCGCACCGCTCCTCCTGGGCTCAGGCTCTGGTGCGGCGCGACCACGCCGATCGACGATCTCGGAAAGCTGCTGCCCTGGATCGACTGGGCCTACGCGACCGCTGCGGCGGAGCTGGAGGTCGCCTAGTCCACATCAAAGGAGAACCGCCATGCGCTTGCTGCTGGTCGCTCTCGCCGGCGCCGTTTCGGTCGCTGCGTGCGCCAACACATCGGGCGGGCCGCCGGTGGGTCGCCTCGGCGAGGCCGCCGAGCCGCTCGGCTACGCGGTCGATCTGGTCGTCGACCGCAATGCGGAACGATTCTCAGGCGAGGCGGTCATCGACGTTCGCCTCAATGCGCCGACGACGACGCTCTACATTCACGGCGACCAGCTCGACGTCAGCGAGGCGCGCTTCATCGCCGCCGACGGCGCGGAGACCGAGGCTGGCTACCGCCAAGTGCTTGGCAGCGGGGTGGCGGAACTGACGTTCGCCGAGGAAGTCCCCGCAGGCCGCGGCGAGCTGCATTTCGCCTACACCGCGCCGTTCAACACCAACGCCGCCGGCCTCTATACGATGCAGAGCGGCGGGGAGACCTATCTCGTCACCCAGTTCGAGGTGCTCGACGCGCGCAAGGTGTTCCCCGGCTTCGACGAGCCGCGGTTCAAGACGCCGTTCAGGTTCACCGTCACCACGCCAGAGAGCGACGCGGTGATCTTCAACACGCCCGAGACAGCCGCCGAGCCGGCGGGCGAGGGGATGACGCGGCACGTCTTCGCCGAGACGCGTCCGCTGCCGACCTATCTGATCGCCATGGCGATCGGTCCCTATGACGTGGTCGAATGGGACGACATTCCGACCACCGACATTCGCGATCGTCCCGTGCCGCTGCGCGGCGTCGCCGTCGCGGGCGCTGGGGGCGGCTTCGGCTACTCGCTCGAGAACACCGCACCGCTGCTGATCGAGCTGGAGTCCTACTTCGGCGAGCCCTATCCGTTCGAGAAGCTCGATCTGATCGCCGTGCCTGAGTTCGCATTCGGCGCGATGGAGAACGCCGGCGCGATCGTCTATCGCGACGTCCGGCTCTTGTTCGGCGACGAGGCGCCCGCCTCGCAGCGCCGCAGCTACGCCGGCACCCACTCCCACGAGATGGCGCACATGTGGTTCGGCGACCTCGTCTCGCCGGCGTGGTGGACGGACATCTGGCTCAACGAGGCCTTCGCCACCTGGATGGCGGCCAAGACCGTGGACGCCTGGCAGCCTGACGGCGAGTACGACCGCAACATCCAGCGCGGCGCGATCGGCGCGATGAACGTCGACTCCCTGGCCTCGACCCGGCAGATCCAAGAACCGGTCACGCGCAACGAAGGCGTTTGGGACGCCTTTGATTCGATCACCTATCAAAAGGGCGGCGGCGTCATCTCGATGATCGAGAGCTACGTCGGCGAGGAGGCGTTCCGCGACGGCGTGCGCGCCTACATCCGGCAGTACGCCGATCAATCGGCGACGTCCGATCAGTTCTTCGAAGCGATCGGAGAGGGTTCGGGCCGGCCCGAAGTGGTCTCGGCCTTCCGCTCCTTCGTCAATCAGCCGGGCCTGCCGCTGGTGACCGCCGAGCTGAGCTGCGACGCCGACGGGGCGCAGCTCTCCGTCGCGCAGTCGTCCTATCGCCCGATCGGGTCGACCATTCCCGAAGGCCGGCGCTGGGAGATCCCGCTGTGCGTCGCCTATGACGCCGGGGACGAGCGGGCGAGCGCCTGCACCCTGCTCGCCGACCGCGCCGCGACCATCGCGCTTGAGACCTCGGACTGCCCCAGCTCGGTCGTTCCGAACGCCGGCGGCGCGGGCTACTACCGCTTCACCTTCGAGGGCGACGGGTGGGAACGCCTGATCGCCGACATCCCCGAGCTGCCGGCGGGTGAAGCGCTGGCGGCGGCCGACAGCCTCGAAGCGGCCTTCCGCGCTGGCCAGATCGACGCGGAGACCTATCTCGACGGCGTCGAGGCGTTGGCGCAGTCGCCCTATTGGGACGCAGCGAGCGCGCCTGCGGGCTGGCTGACGGTGCTTGCCGACGCCGAAGCAACGCCGGGCCGGGACGCGCTGCGCGCCTTCATCTCGCGCACTTACAGGCCGCTCTGGGAAGACGCGCGCGCCGGCGACGCGCTCGCTGACGAGCTGCTCGCCGAAGCGCTGACGGCTGCTTTGGCTGGCGGCGCGCACGACGCCGAAGTGATCGCCGCGCTGGCCGAAGAGGGCCGGGCGTTCATCGAGGCCGGCTCCCATCTCGGCGCGCCCGGCGGGCCGCCGAGCTATGCGCTGCCCAATGCTCTGGCGGCCGGCGTCTCTGTCTACGGTCCGGACTTCTACGACCAGGTCTGGGAGACCGCCGCGACCGCGGACGACCCTTACGTCAGGCTGAGCGCGCTTCAGGCGCTGGCCGCTTCGGGCGACGCTGACGCGGCGGCCTGGCTGCGCGAGGAAGGTCTCGGCGGCGAGGTGATCACCGGGCGGGAATTCCGCGACATCCTCGCCCAGCAGATGGGCGCTTTCGAGACGCGCGACGCGGCGTGGACCTGGGTGCGGGACAACTTCGCGGCGGTGCTGACGCGCGTCCCGTCTCGCGCCGGCGCGCAGTCGCCATTGTGGACGGCGGGCTTCGACACGCGCGCCCGCGCCGAGGAGGTCGAGGCCTTCTTCACGGCCAACGCCGATCTCATTCCAGGTTATGAGCGCTCTCTCGCCCAGGCGCTTGAGCGCATCGAATTGAACGCCGCGTTGATCGAGCGCCAAGGCGCCGCCCTCGCCGCGGCGCTGGCCGACCGCATGTAGAAAGCGAGCCAAACGCCTATGCCCAAAGTACTGATCGCCGACAAGCTCTCGCCGGCCGCCGACGACATCCTCAAATCTCGCGGGATGGAGGTCGATCGCAAGGTCGGTCTGTCCAAAGACGAACTCATCGCCGTTATCGGCGACTATGACGGCCTCGCCGTGCGCTCGGCCTGCAAGCCGGACGCGGATGTGATCAACGCAGCCGAGCGCCTGCGGGTCATCGGACGCGCCGGCATCGGCGTCGACAACATCGACGTCAAGGCCGCGACCGCGCGCGGCGTCGTGGTGATGAACACCCCGTTCGGCAATTCGATCACCACGGCCGAGCACGCCATCGCGCTGCTCTTCGCTGCCGCGCGTCAGGTCGCCGCCGCCGACGCCTCGACCCAGGCCGGCAAGTGGGAGAAGTCCCGCTTCATGGGGCTCGAGCTGTTCGCCAAGACGCTCGGGATCATCGGCTGCGGCAACATCGGCGGCATCGTCGCCGACCGCGCGATCGGCCTGAAGATGAAGGTGATCGCCTTCGATCCGTTCCTCACCGAAGAACGCGCGCTCGAGATCGGGGTGGAGAAGGTCGAGCTTGATGAACTTCTGGCTCGCGCCGACGCGATCTCGCTGCATACGCCGTTGACGGACAAAACGCGGAACATCCTTTCCGAGAAAGCGCTCGGGCAGACCAAGAAGGGCGTCATCGTCGTCAACTGCGCGCGCGGCGGCCTTGTCGACGAGGTCGCCCTGCGCGCCGCGCTCGAGGACGGCCATGTCGCGGCGGCCGCCTTCGACGTCTTCACCCAGGAGCCGGCGCAGGACAATCCGCTGTTCGGCGCGCCAAACTTCGTCGCCACGCCTCACCTCGGCGCGGCCACCGCCGAGGCGCAGGAGAACGTCGCGCTGCAAGTCGCCGAACAGATTGCCGACTACTTGGCGACCGGCGCGATCGCGAACGCGCTCAATACGCCGTCGGTCACCGCCGAAGAAGCGCCGCGCCTGAAGCCCTATATCGCGCTCGCTGAGCGGCTGGGGCTGCTCGCCGGCCAGCTCCTGGCGACGAGCCTCAAGAAAGTCGACGTGGTGTTCGAGGGCGCGCCGGCGGAGCTGAACACCAAGCCGCTGATGTCCGCCGCGCTCGCCGGCGTGCTGCGGCCGGCGCTGTCGGACGTGAACCTGGTCTCGGCGCCGAGCCTTGCGAGCGCGCGCGGCGTGCACGTCTCGGAGACCAAGCGCGATCGCGAAGGCGCCTTCGAGGGCCTCATTCGCATCACCGTGGAGACCGAGCGCCGCTCGCGCACCGTCGCCGGTTCGCTCTTCGCCGGCGAGCCGCGCATCGTCGAGATCGACGGCGTGTCGATGGATGCAGCGTTCACGGAGCACATGCTCTACGTCGAGAATGAAGACAAACCGGGCTTCATCGGCGCGCTCGGCGGCGCCTTGGCCGAGGCCGAGGTCAACATCGCGACGTTCAACCTCGGGCGAAAGACCGCGGGCGGGGAGGCGCTCTGCCTCGTCGCCATGGACGAAGAGGCGGTGGACGATCTGGTAGACCGCGTCAAAGCTCTCGAACACGTCCGCGACGCGAAGGCGTTGGAGTTCTGAGAGCTGCCCGACGGCGCCGATGAGCCGGCGCGGAGAGCCTAAGAAATCATCACCGTGCGCGGGAACTGCGCGTTGTTCTCCCAGCGGGTCGGCTTCTCGGGCATCTGATCTGCCGTCGGCTGGACCACGCCGTTCACGTCCGTCACCCGAGAGACGATTGTGTGCTCGCCCGGCGCGGCGTCGCGCCATTCGTAGTTGAACAGCTTCCAAGAATATGGACTCGCATCGGGGTCGATCTCGGCCTCGCGCCAGGGACCGTTGTCGATTTTGACTTCGACGGAACGCAGCGGCGTGCCGTCATTCAGCACAAAGCCCAATATGTTGTGATGATCACCGGTGCGCGTCACACGGACGATGCTCGACTTGAGCTGCATATAGGTGACCAGTCGTTCTTCCCAACGTTCTTCCCCGCCGACGTCGATGCGGCTCAGAGTGACGTAGTCGCGGGCCATGAAGCGTCCCGCAAAGCGACGGTCCTGAACGTGAATCTGATGGAGCCATTTCACGTTCGCGACGCCGTACCAGCCGGGCACGATCAATCTCAGAGGCGCGCCGTGATAGAGGTTCAGGGGCGCGCCATTCATTTCGTAGGCGAGCATGACTTCGGCGCGCATGGCGTCGTCGACATGCATGCTGCGGCCGAAGCTTTGCTCGACCTCCAGCCCGCGGATGTCTTCAACGCCCCGGTCCGCGCCGAAAAAGACGATCTCGTCGCCGCCATCCTGCACGCCGGCTTCGGCGAGAAGTTCGGGCACGCTGACGCCGCCCCAGCGTGCATTGCCGATCAGGCCGTGAAAAAGGCGCTCGCTGTTGCCGCCGCATTCAAAGCCGGCGTCGATCTCCACCTTTGACCGGCTCATCAAGTCGTCGAGCGTGAGCTCGAGCGGCCGGTCCACCATCCCGGTGACGCGCAGCCGGTAGTCGGCCGGATTGATTTCCGGTTGGTTGTAGTGCTGCACGATGTAAAATTCGTCAGTTGGCGTATAAAAATCTGAAATCGTTCGGCTGTCCAAGAAATGCGATCGTCCCGGCGTTACGGGTGAAGCGGCGTATCCCTCTGGCATGTCGGTGAAGGGGACGAGCTCTTCGGATTGGGCGAGCGCGAGTTTCGACCACATGGTCGCGCCGGCGGTCGCCGCCAAGCCGGCCAGGGCGCCATTCTTGAGCACTTCGCGCCGATTCTTCATGTCCTGAGCCATGATCAGTCCTCCCCAGCCTGAATATTGATTGTAGTTTTGATAGAGCCTCTGTTGGGATGTTCTGGCTGTCAAGCGATGCAGCATGCGTGGCGGCAAGGACTCAGCGGGGTCGAACCCGAATAGGGTCGTTCTCAACTCGTCTTGTTATTCCCCGCCCGCAACGATACCACCCGTGACGAGTCGGCGGACCGATTCGCTTCGTCGAAACGAACAAAAGGACCATCCAGATGGCCAATGTCGTCGTCGTCGGCGCCCAGTGGGGCGACGAGGGGAAGGGCAAGATCGTCGACTGGCTCAGCCACCGCGCCGACGTGGTGGTGCGCTTCCAGGGCGGGCATAACGCCGGGCACACCCTGGTGATCGGCGAGACGACCTACAAGCTCTCGCTGCTGCCCTCCGGCGTCGTGCGTCAGGACAAGATGTCGGTGATCGGCAACGGCGTGGTGATCGATCCCTGGGCGCTGCTCGAGGAGATCGACAAGATCAAAGGCCAGGGGGTCAAAGTCGGGCCTGAGCGGCTGAAGATCGCCGAAAACGCCTGCCTGATCCTGCCTTTGCACCGCGACCTCGACGCCGCGCGCGAGGACGCGAACGTCACCAAGAAGATCGGCACCACCCGCCGCGGCATCGGCCCAGCGTACGAAGACAAGGCCGGTCGCCGCGCCATCCGCGTCGGCGATCTCCTAGACGCCGACACGCTCGAAGGCCGGGTCGAGCGGCTGCTCGCGCACCACAATGCGCTGCGCCGCGGGCTCGGCATCGAGGAAGTGGACGCGGACGAGCTGCTTGCTCAGCTCAAGGAGCTTGCGCCGAAGATCGCGCCCTTCGCCGCGCCGGTCTGGCGCGAGCTCGACGAGGCCAAGCGGGCCGGCAAGAAGATCCTGTTCGAGGGCGCCCAAGGCATTCTTCTTGACGTCGATCACGGCACCTACCCGTTCGTAACTTCCTCGAACACCGTCGCGGGCCAAGCCGCGGCAGGCTCGGGCGTCACGCCGAGCGCGCTCGGCTACGTGCTCGGCATCACCAAGGCCTACGTGACGCGCGTGGGCGAGGGGCCGTTCCCGACCGAGCAGGACAACGAGGTCGGCGCCAAGCTGGGCGAGCGCGGGGCCGAGTTCGGCGTGGTCACGGGACGCAAGCGCCGCTGCGGCTGGTTCGACGCAGTGCTGGCGCGCCAAGCGATCACCGTCGGCGGCGTCGACGGCATTGCGCTGACCAAGCTCGACGTCCTGGACGGCTTTCCCGAACTCAAGGTCTGCGTCGCCTACAAACTCGACGGCCGGCTGACCCACCGCCTGCCTTCAAGCGAAGCGGCCCAGGCGCGGGTCGAGCCGGTCTATGAGACGCTCGAAGGCTGGTCGGGCTCGACGCGTGGCGCGCGCTCGTGGGCGGATCTGCCGGCCGAAGCAGTCAAGTACGTTCGCCGCGTTGAAGAGCTGATCGGCTGCCCGGTCGCGCTGCTCTCGACCAGCCCCGAGCGCGAAGACGTGGTGCTGATGCGCGATCCGTTCAGGGACTGAACCGGTGAACCAGCAGGCGACGCTCAGCCGAGCGGGTAGTCGCGTTCCGGATCGACGCCCGCTTCTTCGAGAAAGCGGCGAATGGCGCGGACTTCGTCTTTGGGCAACGAATGTTGCGCGTGGTGGAACACGACCGTTCGATCGTTCAGCTTCACCGCGAAACGCGCGCCGTGGCGCTCTTCGATCTCCGCGCCCAGCTCCCCGAGCACGGCGTTGATGTCCGACGGCGCGAGATTGGTCGGTTCGGGATGAGCGAAGAGCTGATGCAGGACTTTGCGATGCTTGTGATTCACGCGGGTCTCCGACTGATTTGAGGTCCTTCACGGCGCCGAGGTGAAGCACAGGCTGCCCGCGGCGGCGCGCGTCGTCTTCTGAGGATTCTACGGACTAGCATGTCTGGAAACTCATAGGTCTTAGCCGGCCCCAGGCGGGCGCGGGCGATTTTGGTCGACGAGCGCGCGGTAGGCGCGCCAACTCGCCAGGCCCAGCCAAGGGAAGATGATCACGAGAGCTGCAAACCCCGTCGCGGCCGTGACCAGCATCAGCGCGACGATGATGACGGCCCACAGGAGCATCGGTCCAAAGTTCTCGGTCACGGCGCGGACGCTCGTTGCCGTCGCGGCGAACACGTTCGTGTCTCGGTCCAACAGCATGGGCGCCGAAACGACCACGAGGCAGTAGGTGATGAACGCGATCACGCCGCCAATCAACGAACCTGCCAGCATCATGTTGCGGCCCTCGGCCGAGCCGACGGCAAAGGCGACGAAATCCTCAACGGTGCGATGCAGGCTATAGGTTGAAAGTCCGTACACAACTTGAGCAATGCGTCCCCAAAGCAGGAAAATGAGCAGCAGCGCCAAGCCAAGGTAGGCGAGGTCCGCGCGGAACGCCGATTTCAATAAGAGCATCCGCCCAAGCGTGGGCCGCTCCCCAAGCTCAAGCATGCGCCCAGCTTCGTAGAGCCCCATCGCCAGCATCGGCGCGACGAACACCAAGCCGAGGAAGATCGCCAGGACCCAGAAAGCGGCGTTTGAGGCGATAAACGCGGCCGCGAGCGCAATCGCGAATACCGAAAGGACAAGGCCGTAGGCGAGGCAAGGCAGCGGGGCGCGCCAAAGGTCGCCCCACGCGCCGGCCAGCCAGCCGAACGGCGCTGTCAACGCAACTTTGCGCACCGCCGGCAATCCGCCTGAAGCGCTCAATGCATCCTCCCCGAGCGCGACCGCCTTTTCGGCCTGTAGTCGGGCGGGCCGAGGCGGCATTCCTTGGGGTCATGCTGTCAGGCTTGCGCGCGGCGCGCCATGGACGCGTTGACGCATTGTCTTCAGGTTAAGCTAGGCGTTGTTCGTTGGTTGTCCATGCTATGCTCTCGCCGCCATCGCCCGGATTGAGCGGCGATGCTTGTCGCGCACCGTGGGATCGAACCGGGGCTCGACCTTGAACACCCGCCAGATCGCCAGCTCGAGCCCGCGCCAGAAGCCGATCCGGTCGAGGGCCGGATTGAGCAGGCAGGTCACTGCGCAGTAACGGCTGTCCTTGCCGTGGCGATGATGCGCGGCGTGGTGCCTGAAGCTGATGACCAATCCGGTCTTCTGCAAAGCGGTGATCACAGGGCCGTTCTCCTCCGGCGTCCGGTGCGCCCAAGCGTGAGTCTCGTTGGCGAAGAAGCCGACGAGCAACGCCGTCATGGTGACCGGGTTGATCCCGAAGATCGCCAGCACCGGAACCGCGCACAACGCCGTGACGAGCATCGTCGGACCGTTGCGCACGAGATAGCTGACGCCGAGCATGCGCCGCGGGTTTTCGTGGTGCCTCATCGTCGAGGCGACCGCGCCGCCGACGATCGGCCAGTCGGGTTCGCCGTAGTTGTCTTCAAGCCAATGAACGAGGCCGGAGACGAAATCGGCGATCAATAAGCCGGCCAGGACTTGAACGATGAACAACAGGATTTCAGCCATCTCAAGGCTCCTTCGCGATCGATGAATGTCGACCGTGAAGCTTTCCGGCGCGCGTCCGCCGGCCGTGAGAGGGGCGTGAATTGGGCGTGAAATTGCAGCTGTGCGCGTCAATCGCGGGTGAATAGACGCCGCAGCCGCCCGCCGGCGGGAACCGGCGGGCGGCTCGTTGCGCGGCGCGCCGACGAGTTGACGCTGGGAAGGGTCAGGCCGGCTCGCGCGCGAACGATCGATCAAGGCCCATCTGCTCGGCGAACGGCGCTTCGGCGGTCAGCGCCGTTCTGAACGCCGGCGCCTC
>JASFUX010000060.1:0-14873 GCA_050050115.1 Maricaulaceae bacterium
CCGCAACGTCTCGACGCCGAGCGGCTTGTCCGAAGCGAACAGCAGCGCTTCGAGCATGCGCTTGTGCTCGCGCCGGCGCGCGTCTTCCTCGTCGGCTTCAAGTTGGGCGCGCGTAGGTTCATGCGCCGCGGCGAGGCGGCGCACCGCGGCCTCGATGTCGGCCGCGTCGGGGACTCTCAGATCCGTCGGCTTGGTTTCGGCCTTGCTCACGCCGCGGCCTCCTCGTCTGAACCGTCGCTCGAACCATCACCGGCGCGACCGCGCAGAAAGATCGGCGCGAAGGTCTCGTCTTGGCGCAGCTCGGCCGTTCCTTCCTTGGCCAGCTCCAGCCCGGCGGCGAAGGCGCTGGCGAGCACCGAGCGGCGCGGCGGCGGGTCAGCGAAGAGATCGTCCGGCGGCAGAGCGCTCGACAGCTCGAACCAGCCCTTGCGCTGCGGCAGGGTCGCCTTCAACCGCGCGCGCGCATCGTCGAGCGCATAGACCTTGGGCGCGGGCAGCGTATAGCGCTTCTTCGCGACCGCGACCCGGCGCGCGCCGTAGGCTTTGAGCAGATCGTAAAGCTCAGCGGTCGGCGCGCCGGACGGTTCGGCGGCGATGTCCTCGGGCGCGCCGCGGACAAATACGTCCCGGCCGAGCACCCAGCGTTCGTTCAGCTCCTCGACCGCCCGGCGCATCGCGTCGAGGCGCGTCAGGCGGAAGGCGAGCCGGCGCGCCTGTTCCTCGGGCGGCAGCTCCTCGTCCGGCTCGCGCTCGGGCGCAGGCAGCAAGAGCCGCGACTTCAGCTGCGCCAGCCAGGCCGCCATCACCAGATAGTCCGCCGCGATCTCGATCCGCAGCCGCGTCGCCGTGGTGATGAACGCGAGGTACTGATCGGCCAGCGCCGACATCGACAGCGCCTTGAGGTCGATCTTGCCGGCGCGCGCGAGCGCCAGCAGCAGGTGCAGGGGACCTTCGAAATCCCCCAGGTCGGTGCGGAAGACCTCCTCGGGATCGAGGTCGGCGAGTTCCGCCTCGACGCCGCTCAAGCGACCGCCTCCCCGGACGCGCCCCAGAGTCCGCCGATCAGCTCGGCCAGCCTGGCCTCGGCTGCGTCGGCGTCGAACGCTTGGGGCGTTCCGCGTGCTGCTTCGGCGCGCTCGGCGCGCGCAAGCGCCTTTCCTTCGAGCGCCGGCGTTGCGGCGAGCACGCCCTCCATCTCCGCCCGGTCGGCGTTGCAGTGCAGGACCACGTCGCAGTCGGCCGCGAGGGCGCGCCGCGCGCGCTCTTCAAAGGTCCCGCCGAGAGCTTTCATCGAGATGTCGTCGGTCATCAACAGGCCGCCAAATCCGATCTTGCCGCGCATGATCTCCGACACGATTGTGGGCGAGGTCGTTGCCGGATTGTTCTCATCCCAAGCTGGATAAAGCAGATGCGCCGTCATGGCCATGGGCGCGTCCTTTAAAGCTGCGAACGGCGCGCAATCTGTGGCTTCGAGGTCCGCGGCCGACGCTTCCGCCCGGGGCATCTCGAAGTGGCTGTCGACCGTCGCCCGGCCGTGCCCTGGCATATGCTTGATCACCCCCGCCAAGCCCGCGTGCGCAAGCCCTTCAAGCACGGCGCGGCCAAGCGCGATCACGGGTTCAGGCTCCTCGCCCAGGACCCGGTCGCCGACCACGGCTTTGTTGGCGCCCCGCCGGCCGATGTCGAGGTTGGGAACGCAATCGACATCAATGCCGACCGCCGCCAGCTCATGGCCGATAAGCTGGAAATTCAGCCGCGCCGCCTCGACCGCGGCCTCGGGGTCTTGCTTGTAGAGTTCGCCGAAGACCCGGCCCGGCGGGCGCTTCTTCCAGTTGGGCGGGCCGATGCGCTGGACCCGGCCGCCTTCCTGGTCGACCAGGACCGGCGCGTTGCGCCCCACGCAGTCGCGCAAGGCTCCGGTCAGCCGCTTGAGCTGCTCGGGATCCTCGACGCTGCGCTTGAAGATGATGAAGCCCCAGGGATCGGCCTCGCGCAGGAACGCCGCCTCGTCCGGCTCAAGGGTCGGGCCGGCCGCCCCCAGTATGACCGCGCGCGCGCTCATGAAGCGATGCTGGCCGACTTAGGAGCCGGTCACAAGGCACTCGCGCTCGCGCGCCTTGAGCTGGTCGCAGAAGTCCGACGCCGCTTCGCGGGAATCAAAGCCCGCCACGCGGAGGCGGTAGTGCACGCCGCGGTCGCCCAGGTCGGCGCGGGCGACGTCCTGACGCTTGCCCCGCAGCATCGAGCCGAACTCGGCGCGGAACTCGTTCCAGCCGACGCCCGCAGCGTCTTCGCTGCGATAAGAGGCGACCTGGACGAAGTAGGTTCCCGGATGGGTGGCGGGCTGGCTCGCCGCCGGCGATGGCGCGGCGGCGCGCGCGGGGGTCTGCCCGCCCGTCGGCGCGGACGCGGTCTGGATTTCGGAGTCGGCCAGCGGTCGGGCGTCGAGCCGGACGTTCGAGGTCTCCTCCACGGTTTGCGCGGCCGTCTCAAGCGTGCGCGGTCCTTCGGAGCGCGCCGGCGGCGCGGCTTCAGCCTCGCGGACCGCCTCGGCGGCGGTCGACAGCGTCTGATCCTCGACGCCGAGAAGCCGCGCGACTTCGGTTTCGCTCAAGTCCGCCTCGAACGACGGAGGGACGGCTTGCGTCGCAACGGGCGGGCCGTCCTCAACCGCAGCGGTGCTGGGCGCCTCGGCTGCGGCGGGGGCTTCGTCGGCCGGCTCCTCGATCACGTCGAAGACGCGGATGTCGAGGTGGGCCGTCTCGACGCCGCCGGGATCTTCGGGCTGCACCTTGTACGGATCGACGCTCGCAACGATGTGCGGCGGCGCATCGCGCCCGCCTTCGCGGACACCCTGGTTGTAAGTGCTCCAGATGATGCCGATCAGCGCCAGCAGCACCGCCATGCAGATCCCAAGCAAGATCGGCCCGCGCCCGGAGTCCTCGTCGAACGGCTCGGCGGGACCGAATCCGGGAGTGTTCCGGCGCATCGGCGCGTAGGCGGTGTCGGCTCGGTTCATCTGGCGTCTCGCCCTCGCTCGCGTGAACGGCGCAACGGCGCTTGGCCCAAGGTCCAACCCAAGGAAACCCGCCAAGCGTTAAGGATTGCCTTACCGTATGGCCCTGCTTCGCCCTGATTCGTCTAGGGCCGAGCCGCGGCTGGTCCGCCGATTTCTCTGAGGAGATTCAGCACGCCGCCGTCCGGCTTCGCTCAGGCGAGCTGCGCGCCGAGGAGCTTGCGGTGCTCTTCAAGGGCGAAGGCGTCGGTCATGCCGGCGATGTAGTCGCAGACCACGCGCGCGGTCACCGCCTCGCCCGGACCGCCCGCCGCCTCGCTCCAGCCGGGCGGCAGCATGGCCGGGTCGTTCATGAACGCTTCGAACAGCTCGGCGACCACCTTGCGCGCCCGCGCGATCATCCGGTTGACCTTGTAATGGCGGTACATGTTCTCCCAGAGGAAGGCGCGCAGCGGCTTCTCGATCGCCTCCATGTCGGCGGAGAAGGAAACAAGCCGGTCGGGCAGCGCGCGCACCTCCTCGGCGCTCTGCGGCCGGGCCGCGTCGAGCCGGCGGCGGGACTCCGCGACGAGGTCGGCGATCATCGCGCCGATGGTCCGCCGGACCGCCTCGTGGTTCAGCCGCGCCTGCTCCAGCGTTGGATAGGCCGTGATCACCTCGAGGAAAGCGTCGCCGACCATGGGCAGCGCCAGCATGTCCTCCACCGTAAAGAGGCCGGCGCGCAGGCCGTCGTCGATGTCGTGGTTGTTGTAGGCGATGTCGTCCGCGAGCGCGGCGATCTGCGCCTCGAGCCCGGCGAAGGTGTCGAGCTCCAGCTCGCGCCAACCCTCGTAGGCCTTGAGCGCCCACGGCAGGTCGTCCTCGGAGACCTCGTCGGTCAGCACCGGGCCGTTGTGCTTGACCACGCCTTCGAGCGTTTCCCAGGTGAGGTTGAGGCCGTTGAACTCCGCATACCGCGCTTCAAGCTCGGTGACGATGCGCAGCGTCTGGGCGTTGTGATCGAAGCCGCCGAAGTCGGTCATGCAATCCTGCAGGGCCGCTTCGCCGGCGTGGCCGAACGGCGGATGGCCGAGGTCGTGCGCCAGCGCGAGGGTTTCAGCGAGGTCTTCGTCGGCGCCGAGCACGCGGGCGATCGACCGGGCGATCTGAGAGACCTCGAGCGAATGGGTCAGACGCGTGCGGTAGAGGTCGCCCTCGTGCGCGACGAAGACCTGGGTCTTGCCTTTCAGCCGCCGAAACGCGGTCGAATGGATGATCCGGTCGCGGTCGCGCTGGAAGGGCGTGCGAGTGCGGCTGGCGGGCTCAGGATGCCGTCGGCCGCGGCTTTCCTGAGGGTCGCACGCGAACGGTGCGCGCCAGACGGTGCCGGGGTAATCCGGTCCTTCGGGGGTCATCGGGCTCGCCTTCACAGGCGGCGTTTGACCTCCGGTATTTGGCTTTTTGGCGGCTCGGCCCATATTCAGTGCATACGCGGCTTCGGGTCGCGGGCAAAAGGAGAAACGACAAGCTCATGGGGACCGAAGCCCCTTCCGAGACGGTCACGCTGACCCAAAGCGCCGCCAAGCGGATCAACGAGATCATGGCGGCGGAGAACCGGACGTTCCTGCGCGTCGCGGTGCAGGGCGGCGGCTGCTCGGGCTTCTCCTACGCCTTCGACTTCGCCGACGCGGCCGAGGACGACGATCTGGTGATCGAGCGCGACGGCGCGAAGGTGCTGATCGACGAGGTGTCCCTGCCGTTCCTCACCGGCGCGGAGATCGACTTCGTCGACGAGCTGATCGGCGCGAGCTTCAAGATCAAAAACCCCAACGCGACGATGAGCTGCGGTTGCGGGACCAGCTTTTCGGTTTAGGGCCGCGCCCTATTCTTCCGCATAGAGAAACGGCACCCCGTTCATGAACGCCGGGATGACTGCGCCCATGTGGTCGGCGCCGTCGAACTCCGCCGTTTCGATGACCAGGCTATCGTAACCGCGCGCCCGCAAACCGGCTTCGAACTCGCGTTTCGAGCGCAACATGCCCTCGTTTTCGGCGCCGCCCACAGACATGAACACTCGCGCGGCGAGATCATCGTTGGCCTCGGCGACGCGCGCCTCCCGCTCGATCATCATGTAGTCGTCCCACCAGAACGACGGGCTGGAGATGAGGTAGCGATCGAACAGCTCAGGTTGTTCGAGCAGCACAAAGCCGGCGAACAGGCCGCCGAAAGAGTGACCGCCGAGCGTGCGATCGCCGTTGGTGCGGTAAGCGCTTTCAATCAGCGGAATGATCTCTTCAGAAAGGACGCTCAGGAACGCCGCGGCGTCGCCCGAGCGCGGCAGAGCGGCCAGCTCCTGCTCGCTCAAGGGCGCTCCAGCTTCTTCTGCGGCTTGGGCGATGTATTGGAAGGTGTCGGCGTCAAACCCGGGCAAGGGCGTCGGAGTCATGTCGGCGGCGCGAGCCGCATCCCAGGTCAGGTCCGACCCCGGCCCGACGCCGACCCAGATCACGTCGGGTGTTTGCGGTCCAAGCAATGACGAGACCTGAGTGAAGTCCTCGTAGTTCTTGCCCACGCCGTCGTAGACGTAGAACACGCCGTGCCGGCTCGTTCCGTTCACGTCATAGCCCGGCGGCAAGATCACCGAGACTCGGTATTCGCGGTCATTGACCGCTGAGCGAAAGCGGTAGTCGGCGGTCAGCACTTCGGCCGACGGCGCCGCCGCAGTCTCGACCTCCGACGTCGCGCCCGGCAGCGTTTCGCACGCGCCAAGCACGGCGACCGCGGCGGCGCCGATGAGAGCCTTGTGCGCTGTGAACATGCCTATCCCCTCATTGTTGTTGTGCGCCGTGCGCGAACCAGATCGCGCACCTGTTTGATGCGCCTGAACCGCCCGGCGGATCCCCGACGCGACAGCAACCCGGATCGCTGCGCGCAGGGTTTTATCGTTTTACGATATATGAAATGACCCAGATGGCAAGCCGCGGCTTCAATGGCCGGGCGAGCGCCTCAGAGCGCGACGACGCCATTCAGCCCCGCAAAGACGGCGAGGCTCAGCACAAGCGTCGCCATCATCAGCTCGGTGCAGCGCGCCGGCTTGGCGCGGGCGTAGGCCTTCCATGAAAGATGCAGGCCGGCAGCGATCGCCAGGGGACCGGCGAGGCCGAGCGCGAGCCGAAGCCCCTGCTCAGCCACAACGCCCTCGGATAACGCCGCAATCATTGCGGCCGGCCAAACCGCGAAACCCAGCGCCACGACGGTCAGGCATGCCGCAGTCGCTGCGATCATACCCAGAACCAGCACGATCAGCATCGCCCCGGCGTGCCAGGCATGGCGGCGCGGGCGCGGCGCTTCCGTCGCGGGGACGGCCGTGCCATGAAGGGCCTCGCCTTCCGCCTCGACAGCCTCCGCAGAGACGCGATCATGGACGTCACCGACGCCCTCGCCCGCCGGCGCTCTTGCCGCGCTTTCCGCTCCGATCCGGTTCATGAGGCCGACATTCGCGCGATTCTCGACATCGCGCGCCGCGCGCCTTCAGGCGGCAACCTGCAGCCGTGGAAAATTCGCGTGATCGCCGGAGAAACGCGCGATGCGCTCGTCGCGGCCGTCACGGCCAAGCTGGCGGGCGATCCCGAGACCGATGAGTCCGCCGTGGCCGTCTATCCGCCCAAGCTGCACGAGCCCTACCGCACTCGCCGCTACGAGTTGGGCGAGGAGATGTACGCCCTTCTCGGCATTCCCCGCGAGGACAAGGCGGGGCGGCTGGCGCGGCTGTTTGAGAACTATCAGTTCTTCGATGCGCCGGTCGGGCTCTTCATCAGCCTCGACAAGCGCTTCGGCCCGCCGCAGTACGCGCACCTCGGCATGTTCCTGCTGGCGGTCGAGCTGGCGGCGATGGAGCGCGGCCTGGCGGTCTGCATGCAGGAGGCCTGGCAGCGGGTGCAGAAGACCGTTTCGGCGCATCTCGGCTTGGCCGAGAACGAACAGCTCTACTGCGGCATGTCGATCGGCTATGAAGACGCCGACGCGCCGGTCAACCGGCTGAGATCGACGCGCGTCGAGGTCGATGAGTTCACGACGTTTGAAGGGTTCCCATCATGAAGGACGCCGACATTCCCCTCGCCGAAGCCTGGAGCAAGGAGGACATCGCCGCCTTGTTCGAGCGGCCGTTCGCCGACCTGATCCTCGAGGCGCAGACCGTGCTGCGCGAGAATTGGGCGGCGAACGCGGTGCAGACCTGCCAGCTGCTGTCGATCAAGACCGGCGGCTGCCCGGAGGACTGCGGCTACTGCAGCCAGTCGGCGCACTTCGACACCGGCGTGCCGGCGTCCAAGCTGCTCGACCGCGACGTGGTGCTCGCCGAAGCCAAGGCCGCCAAGGACGGCGGAGCGACGCGGTTCTGCATGGGCGCGGCGTGGCGCGGACTCAAGGACCGCGACATGGACAAGGTCTGCGACCTCATCTCCGAGGTGAAGGCGATCGGACTCGAAACCTGCGTGACGCTCGGCATGCTCGAAGACGGCCAAGCCGAGAAGCTCAAGACGGCCGGGCTCGACTACTACAATCACAACCTCGACACCTCGCCCGAGCACTACGCCAAGGTGGTCACCACACGGACTTACGAGGACCGGCTCGACACGCTGGAGAAGGTCCGCGAGGCGGGGCTCAAGACCTGCTGCGGCGGCATCCTTGGGCTCGGCGAGTCCCGTGAGGATCGAGTGAGCTTCATCCACGCGATGGCGTCTTTGCCCGCGCCGCCCGAGAGCGTGCCGATCAACGGGCTGATGCGCGTCCCCGGCACGCCGCTCGCAGGCTCCGATCCGGTCGATCCCCTGGAGTTTGTCCGCACCATCGCCGTGGCGCGGATCGTGTTCCCGACCTCGATGGTGCGTCTGTCGGCTGGTCGGGAGTCGATGAGCCGGGAGCTGCAGGCGCTCTGCTTCCTCGCCGGCGCGAACTCGATCTTCGTCGGTTCGAAGCTGCTGACCACGCCGAACCCCGAAAAGGACGACGACGCAGCGCTGTTCGCCGCGCTGGGGCTTAAAGCGATGACGGAAGACGAGGCGCGGCGCTAGGGCTCTAGGCGCTGCAAGCGAACTGGCCGTCACAAAACACTTGAACCGCGCCGAACGCGGCGACCAGCAGCAGGCCGTTCACCAGAACCAGGCCGAACCCAGCCAGGACCAATCGCACGCCGCTGCGCGCATAGGCCAGCCAGCCTATCGCCGCCGAAACGATCAGACTTGCCGGCGCCGCCATGAGCGAGATCACGAACGCCATGGTCGCGATGCTGCTGGTCGCGCCGGGAATTTGAAGTATCGTCGGCGTCGCCAGCACGGCGATCATCAACCAAGCGGCCGCGCCCACGGCGATCACCGAGTAGACAGTCTGCCCGATCGCCCAAACCGCGCGCATGTCTTCGTCCCCTAGCCGCCCGCACCGCAAACGGAATGATGCGGGGGCGGAGCGGTTAACGCTATCGCGGCGCGCAGCTTGATTGCAGTTGCTCAAACGGGGCGGCTGAGGCAAGCAATGCCCATGAAGATCGCCACCTGGAACGTCAATTCGGTCAAGGCGCGCCTGCCGACCGTGCTCGCCTGGTTCGACGAGGCCAAGCCCGACGTCGCCTGCCTCCAGGAGATCAAGTGCGTCGACGACGCCTTTCCGCGGCTCGAGTTCGAAGAGCGCGGCTACAACGTCGAGACCCACGGCCAGAAGACCTACAATGGCGTCGCGCTGCTTTCGAAGTATCCGATCGAGGATGTCCTCAAGGGACTCCCCGGCGATGACAGTGACGAGCAGGCGCGCTATCTCGAAGCGGTCATCGGCGGCGAGCAGCCGGTGCGCGTCGCATCGATCTATCTTCCGAACGGCAATCCCATCGACAGCGAGAAGTTCGACTACAAGCTCGGTTGGTTCGAGCGCCTGCGCGCTCGCGCCAAGGAATTGCTCAAGCACGAAGAACCGACCGTGATCGCAGGCGACTACAACGTCATCCCGCGCGAGGACGACGTGCATGATCCCAAGGCCTGGGAGGGCGACGCGCTCTTCCGGCCGGAGTCGCGCGCAGCGTGGCGGGCGCTCTTGAACCTCGGCTACGCCGACGCCTTCATGGCGAAGGACGGCCGCATCCATCAGTACACGTTCTGGGACTATCAGCGCGGGGCCTGGGAGAAGGACCACGGCATTCGCATCGACCACCTCGCCTGCTCGCCCCAGGCGCTCGATGCGCTGGAGACGGTGACGATCCATCGCAACGCCCGCTCGATGGACAAGCCGAGCGATCACGTGCCCGTCGTGGCGGAATTTTCGTTCTAGAAGCAACCCGAGGAGCGCGACATGAGCAGCGCCGCAAAGGCTCAGGAAGGCGCGCTCGTCGTCGAGACCGGCGACGGGCTCTATCAGAATCGCGTCAGCGTCGACGGCCACGTCTTCCTCGCCGACGAGCCGCTCGAAGCCGGCGGCATGGACACCGGGCCCGACCCTTACGACCTCCTCGCCGCGAGTCTCGGCGCCTGCAAGTCGATGACGATGCGCATGTACGCTCAGCGCAAAAGCTGGCCGCTGACGCGCGCCCAGGTGCGCGTCGTGCACGCCAAGGTGTTCGCCAAGGACTGCGAGGATTGCGAAACCGATCACGGCTCGATCGACGAATTCCGCGTCGAAATCGAGCTGACCGGCGACCTTGACGACGAACAGCGCGCGCGCCTGATTGAAATCTCCGAGCGCTGTCCGGTGCACCGGACGCTGCAAGGCGAGATCAAGATCAGGACGCAGGCCGTCTAGGGCTGGTCGCGCGGCGGGTCGACGCCCTCCCAAGGCTTCGTCCATCCATCCCCGCCGCTCGGCGCGCCCCGACCAGCTTGCGCCGCCAACAACGCGTCGATGACGCCCTGAACGGTCTCGATCTCCTCGAGCACCTTGCGGGCGCGGGCTTCATCCGCGAGCGGCTTGAACATCGAGCCCGGCTCGAACAGGTTCCCGCCCTCGATCGCGATCAAAAGCTCGCCGTCGTCGAACGCCGCGCGCGCCTTCTTGCCTTTGAGCAGCTCTTCAAGATGCAGCAGCCGCTCCATGAAGTCCGGGGTCAGAAGATAACGCGCCTCGACCTGATCCGAACCGAACACCTCGAAAGTCTTCTCGAACTTCGGATCGACGAGACCGACCCGCTTCAGCTCACCCTTGGGCTTGATGAAGACGTTGAACAGGCCCGCGTCACGCAAGACGACCGTCGTGCCCAAGAACTCCATCGGCACGAGCACGCGCAGCAGCTGGCCGCGGAAACAGGTCGTGTAGCGCGTCCGCCCCTTGGAGTCGGTGCGTCGCTTCTTGAGGTGCGCCTCGAACAGCTCGAACGGACAATCGGCGCGGAAGCCGCTCAAGAAATCCTCAAAGCTCGAGCGGTCGTACGTCGGCAGAAGACCGTGTTCTACGAAGCGGCGGATCGAGGAGACGTCGGGCACGTAGCGCTTGAAGCTCACCCCCGCATAGCGGGCGATCAGCGGCAGGAGGACGTCTTTCACGCCGGTCGCGAACGCGGCCAGGATACCGAAGCCGACGCCGACCCCGCCGGCGAGGGCCACGAAAGCGATGAACCCGGCCGCCGGCGAAGGCGCGCCGCGCGCGAACGTGGCGAGCACCACGAGAAGCGCCAGGACGCCGCCGACCGCTACGGCGGCGATGAACCAGCGCACCGCTTGCTCGCGCTCGGCCTCCTTGGCGGCGAGCGCCGGGGCGACGATGCGCGGGAAGAACTCCTCGAACGGCTCGCGGGTTTCCGTCATGGCGCGTCTTCGGCTGCGGCTTCCTCCGATGGCGGACGGTGAACCGAGTCGGCGCCGGTCACGACGTCGACGACTCCCAGCACGGCGTCGAGCTCCCAAAAGACGCGATCGATCACGTGCGCGTTGATCGCTTCGGCGTTCGCTTTGGTCAGCTTGGAGACCTCGCTTTCGCCTGCGCCGAGCGGCAGAGCGACATAGAGCGCGCCGTCCTCGAAAATGGCGACGGCGGGCGAGTCCTCTTGCTGGAACAGTTCCGCAAGCTCGGTGAGGCGCTCCATCAGCGCTGGATGAAGGAAGGCGCGCGCCTCGGTCTGATCGCTCGAGAAAACCTCAAATGTTTTCTCAAAGCCCGAGTCGACCAGCCCCACGCGTTCGAGCCCCTTCGGTTTTTGCAGAATGTTCGCCAGTCCATAATCGCGCAGGATCACCGTCCGCGCCGTCCAGCGCCCCGGGACCTCCACCCGGACGACACGAGTGACGTGAAACGCGAAGCCCTCCATCCATTTCGGCGGCTGGCCGTAACGCCACCGCCCGTCCGGGCCCTTCGAGCGGCCGACCAGCTTGGCGTCGAAGATCTCAAAGCGCGTCCCGCCGCGCGCGCCCTCAAGCACGTCCTCGACGCGCATGCCTTTGAACAGCCCGCCGTAGTAGGTGTCGCGAAACGCTTCCTCGGCGAGCAGCTCAGGCGCGCGGGCGCGGAAGCTCAAGCCCAGCGCCGGCGCGATCGCCTGCATGAAGCGCGAGCGCGCCTTGATGATCCGCTGCGCCGCGCGGATCGCGCCGACCATCGCGACGACGGCGAAGCCAAGGAAGACGAAGAACATCAGAAAGCCGGCGGCGAAGAAGAAAGCCGAAGCGACGAAGAGCACAGGCATGGCGAGGCCGCCGTAGCTCATCGTCCTGAACGTGCTGAAGGCGCGGCGCACTTCGGCTTGCAGCGCCTCGATCTCGGGTCCCGCCGCGGCGAGGATCGCGGCCTTGTCGAACCGCTTGGGCTCGGCGTTCACGGGTTGAGGCGAGGGCTTGGCCACGCGAGATCCCTCCAACGCGCGGCGCATCGCGCGTGCGGCATGCGCCGTGTGCACCTACATCTCTTCGAGTCGTTCGAGCGCCGCCGCCAGCTTGGCCTTCTGCGCTTCGTAGCTCGACTGCTTCTCGCGCTCGGCCGCGACGACCTCTTCAGGCGCGTTGGCGACGAACTTCTCGTTGCCGAGCTTCTTCTGAAGCCGGACGATCTCTCCATCGGCTTTGGCGATCTCTTTGGCGAGCCGCGTCTTTTCCGCGCCAAGGTCGATGAGGTCGCCCAGAGGCAGCGCATAGGTCGCCTCGCCGAGGACGGCCTGCACCGCGCCCTTCGGCGGCGCGTCGGCGAGCGTCCAGCTTTCGAGTCGGGCGAGACGCATCAGTGGCTCCTCATGCGCTTTGAGCCGCGCTTGGGTCTCTTTGGACGCGCCCGAAACCGCCAGCGGCGCCTTGGCGGCCGGCGGCACATTCATGTCGGCGCGCACGGAGCGAATCTCAGAAATTAGATCCACCAGCCAGCCGATTTCCGCGCGCGCCTCTTCGTCTGCGAAGCCGGCAGGCGGCGCGGGCCAGGCTGCGGTGATGAGCATGCTGTCGCGCCCCGCATCGCCCGCGGTCTGGGTCCACAGCTCTTCGGTCACGAACGGCATGAATGGATGGAGCAACTTTAAAAGCTCGTCGAGCGCCCAGGCGGCGCAAGCGCGGGTTTCGTCCTTGTCCGCACCGTCGGCGCCGGAAAGCACCGGCTTGATCAGCTCAAGGTACCAGTCGCAGTAGGTGTTCCAGGCGAAGCGGTAGGCTGCGCCGGCGGCTTGGTCGAACTTGTAGGCTTCAAGCCCTTCGGTCACGGCTTGTGCGGCCGCCGCGACCTCACCGACGATCCAGCGGTTGACCATCAGCTTGGCTTTGCGTGGATCGAACCCCGCGTCGGGTTTGCATCCGTTCATTTGCGCGAAGCGCGCCGCGTTCCAGATCTTGGTGCCGAAGTTGCGGTAGCCCTCGACCCGGTCTTTCGACATGCGGATGTCGCGCCCCTGCGCGGCGAGCGCAGCGAGAGTGAAGCGCATCGCGTCCGCGCCGTATTCTTCGATCAGCTCCAAGGGGTCGATGACGTTGCCCTTGGATTTGGACATCTTCTGGCCCTTCTCGTCGCGGACCAGAGCGTGGATGTAGACGTCCTTGAACGGAACTTCGTGCATGAAGTGGAGGCCCTGCATCATCATTCGCGCGACCCAGAAGAAGATGATGTCGTGCGCCGTGACGAGGACGGAGGTGGGGTAGAAAGTCTTCAGCTCGTCGGTTTCTTCCGGCCAGCCGAGGGTGGAGAACGGCCACAGGCCTGAGGAGAACCAGGTGTCGAGGACGTCGGGATCTTGAAAGATGATCAGTTCCCCGGCGTCCGTCGCTGCAGGCACGCGCCGGCCCTCGCCCCTCTCGCGCACAACGACATCGGCAAGTCCATCGTAGTAGGCGCGCGCCTGCTTGAGGGCGTCTTCCTCGCTCGCGGCGCAGAACACTTGCAGCGGCTTGATCGGCTTTTTCTTGCCAGTCGACTTTGGCGGCGGTTCGCCTCGCTTCGCGCGCTCCACCACCGCGAGCATCTTCTCGGCATCGCTGCGCTCGAGCCCGTACCAAGCCGGAATCCGGTGCCCCCACCAGAGCTGACGCGAGATGCACCAGGGCTCGATGTTCTCCATCCAGTGGAAGTAGGTCTTGGCCCAATTCTCCGGGTGGAACGTCGTCTTGCCTGACCGCACCGCCTCGATCGCCGGCTTGGCCAGGGTCTTCGCGTCGACGAACCATTGATCGGTCAGCATCGGTTCGATGACCACGGCCGAGCGATCGCCGAAGGGCTGCATGATCGACTTGTCCTCGACCTGGATCATCAGCCCTTCGGCGTCGATGTCTGCGACGACGCGCTTGCGCGCCTCGAAGCGGTCGAGGCCGCGGTATTCGTCCGGGACCAGATTGAGCGAGTCGACCTCCGCCTCGTCTGTCTCCGCGCCCCGCGCGATCTCCTGAGCGCGCGTCGCCGCCTCTGCGTAAGGCGCGCCGTCAGCGCGCATGGTGGCCTGCTCGTCCATCAAGCGATACTTTGGAATGTTGTTGCGCTCGGCGACGCCGTAGTCGTTCAAGTCGTGCGCGCCGGTGATTTTCACCGCGCCCGAGCCGAACTCCGGGTCCGGATAATCGTCAACGATGATCGGAATCAGGCGGCGATGCTCCTTCGGCCCGACCGGGATCTCGCACAGCTTGCCGACGATCGGGGCATAGCGCTCGTCGGAAGGGTGTACCGCCACCGCGCCGTCGCCGAGCATGGTTTCGGGCCGGGTCGTGGCGATGGAGATGTAGTCGCGCTCTTCTTCGAGGACGACGTTCCCGTCGCCGTCCTTCTCGACGTACGTGTACGTCTGACCGCCCTCCAAGGGATACTTGAAGTGCCACATGTGGCCCTGGACTTCCTTGTTCTCGACCTCGAGGTCCGAGATCGCGGTCTGGAAGTGCGGGTCCCAGTTCACCAGGCGCTTGGCGCGGTAGATCAGCCCTTGCTCGTAAAGCTCGACGAACACCTTGCGGACCGCAGCCGAGAGGCCTTCGTCCATGGTGAAGCGCTCGCGGCTCCAGTCGCATGAGGCGCCGAGACGTCGGAGCTGATTGAGGATGATCCCGCCGGACTCCTCCTTCCACGCCCAGACGCGTTTAACGAACTCCTCGCGCCCCAGATCGCGACGAGACGGCTCCTGGCGCTCCATCAGCTGGCGCTCGACCACCATCTGGGTGGCGATGCCGGCGTGGTCGGTGCCGGGCTGCCAGAGCACCCGCTCGCCCCGCATCCGGTGAAAGCGCACCAGCACGTCCTGGAGCGTGTTGTTGAGCGCATGGCCAATGTGCAGCGAGCCGGTGACGTTGGGCGGCGGGATGACGATCGCGAACGCCTCGCCCTCGCCCTGCGGCTTGAACGCGCCGGACTGCTCCCACGCCTCGTAGAGGCGCGGCTCGGCCGCCTTGGGATCGAACGTCTTTTCGAGCGCGGGCTCTGGCATCGGCTCTGGCGGGGTCTTGGTCGTCGTTTC
>JASFUX010000061.1:0-14871 GCA_050050115.1 Maricaulaceae bacterium
GCCTGACGGCGTGCTTTCGCCGAACCAGTCGGTGATCCTCGCCGAGGTGTTTTACACCTACGAGCCGCCGCTCGGTCATTTCCTGACCGGCGACATCGAGCTGACGGACACCTTCTATCTGCGGCCGCGCCGGTCGGTCGAGGTGAAGCTCGAACCCGCACAGTGCTGACGAGCCGACAGGCTCAGACGCTCTCAACAAGTCCCGCCCGCAGCGCTGCTGCGTGCTCGTCGGTGAAGCCCAGCACTTCGCGCCGATAGTTCGCGACCGAGCCTGACTGCGCTTCGATCACCTTCCAGGCGACATCCAGGTAGTCGCGGTTGACGCTGGCGAGCGGGCGGACCTCTTCGGGTTTCACCTCTCGGCCGACGCGACGCGAAATGCGCGCCGCAGCCTGTTCGATGATGCCTTCGAGATTCACCGCCCGGTTGGTCATCTCGTAGTCGCGGACGACATGCTCGTGCGGCACGCCGAGCGCGTCGAGGATCAGCGCGCAAAGCACACCGGTGCGATCCTTGCCCGCCGCGCAGTGCACCAGCAGCCCGCCCGACGTTTCCGCAGAAGACGTCTCGACGAGCGCGGCGAACACGTCGCCGAACATTTCAACGTGGCGCTCATCGTACGGAATGCCTTCGTACACGGCGAGCATATAGTCGTGCACGGCCTCAGGCGTGATTACGTCGAGATCGCGAAGGAACTGCAGGTGCGGCGGCAGCTCCTCTTGAAAACCCTTATCCGATGAGATCACTCGCCAGCTGCAGCCCTCGGGCTCGCGGTTGGGCTCGGCCGTGCGCTCGCCGGTCCGCCGCAGGTCTGCAATGACGGCGATGCCGAGCGCCTTGATCCGTTCGAGATCCTGATCCGACGCGCGCGCCATGTGCGCTGAGCGATAAAGCCGCCCGCGCGCGACCTGCCGCCCCTCCCCGGCCGAATAGCCGCCGAAATCGCGGAAATTGTAGACGCTGTCGAGCGCAACGAGGCGATCGGCGAGATCCGGCATGTTCCTGAACGTCCTTTGACCGACTGACCGAGCTTAAGACCTTTGGCGCAGTATAGCCCGGACCTCAAGAACACAAGCGAGAGAGCCGAAGTGCGGCGAAAGACGCTTGCTCAACCACGCGCGCCCGCGCCATGCTTTGGCGAGCAGCAAAACGTCAAGCAAGCGCCCGGCGCCCTTGAGAGCCGTTCCGGATGCGCGAACGATCGTTGCGGGGAGGCGATGATGACCAGAATATCGACAATGAGCGCTGCGGCGCTTTGCGCGGCGCTCGCGACAGGGGGCGCCGCGTTTGGTCAGGACGACGAGCATCCCGGCGCAGCGGTCTATCGGGAGCACTGCGCGACCTGTCACGACAATCCCGACGCCACCCGCGCGCCGAGCGTCGAAGCGCTGGGCCGCATGGTTCCGATCGCGATCCGCAACACGATGGTCACCGGCGTGATGATTCCTCAGGCCGCGGGATTGTCGGCGGCGGAAATCGAAGCGGTGTCGAACTACCTTGGCGGCGCCGAGGACACGGACGACGGGTGGATTGACGCCATGATGTGTCCGGCCGAACGCGCGACGCCGAGCCTCGACGCGCCGCCGAGCGTGACGACCTTCGGGTTCGATCTTCAGAACACGCGCCAGCTGACCAATGAACAGGCCGGGCTCGACACGGACGACTTCGCCAACCTCGAGCTCGCCTGGGCGATCGGTTTTCCGCGCGCCGTCTCCATGCGTTCGCAGTCCGCCGTCGTCGGAACGACGCTGTTCCAGCCCGTCGGCGAGAATGGCGGGCGGCTCTTCGCATTCGACATTTCGACGAGCGAGCCCTGCATCCAATGGATCTACGAAGCGGGCGTCACCCTGCGCTCCAGCGCCGGCTTCGGCGAACTGCCCGACGGACGCAAGGCGGTAGTCGTCGGCGACTCGTCCGGTTACGTCCACGCGGTCGACGCGGCGACAGGCGAACCGATCTGGACGGCACAGGTAGGGCTCTTCCCGATGTCCGTGGCGACGGCCACGCCGGTGCTTCACGATGGGCGCGTTTACGCGCCCTCCTCCCAGTTCGAGATCATGATGGGCGGGCAGGACTCGCACGAGTGCTGCAAGACCCACGGCGGCGTGGTGGCCCTCGACGCCCTGACCGGCGAGCGGCTGTGGGAGGCGCACACCATGCCCGACGCCGAGCCGATCCGCGATCGCGGCGACGGGCAGATGATCTGGGGCCCCTCCGGCGCGCCAATCTGGAACTCGCCTTCGATCGACGTGGAGCGGGGCCAGCTTTATGTCGGCACCGGCGAGGCCACCTCCCCGCCGGCGCACCCCAACACCGACGCCCTGCTCGCGATCGACCTCGAAGACGGCTCGATCAACTGGGCGCATCAGGCGACGGCGAACGACATCTTCGTGGTCGGCTGCGGGCCGACTTCGGAAGGCCTCAACTGCACGCCGATGCTCGAGACCGTCTACCGCGATGTCGACTTCGGCGCTTCGACGATCATCGCGACCAGCCCGAGCGGCCAGGACCTGGTGCTCGCCGGGCAGAAGTCCGGCACGGTCTGGGCGATGGATCCGGACACCGGCGACGTGGTCTGGCGCACCGACATCGGCACGGGCGGACCGAACGGCGGCGTCCACTGGGGCATCGCGGCGGACGACACCCACGTCTATGCGCCGATCTCCAACGCTGGCCGCCCCATCCCCGGTCAGGACGTGCCGGACGACATCCAGCCGGGTCTTTACGCCGTCAACCTCGAGGACGGGTCGATCGACTGGGCCTTCCACGTCGAAGCGAGCTGCGCTGAAGAAGCGCGAGAATTCACCCCGCGCTGCGATCGCACCTTCGGCCTCTCCGGCGCGCCGACGATCATCGGCGATCGCATCGTCACCGGCGGCCTCGACGGCAGGCTCTACGTGCTCGACAAGGCGACCGGCGAAGTCGTCTGGCATTTCGACACGGCGCGCGCCTTCGAGACGGTGAACGGCGTGCCCGCCAACGGCGGCGCGATCGACAACGCTTCGATCGTCGCAGTGAACGGGACGCTGTTCGTGAACTCCGGATACGGCCTGTTCGGCACGGGCGCGGGCAACGTCACGCTGGCGTTCCGCCCGGCGGAGTGAGCCTCACCTGAACGGCGGTTCGTCGAAGGCTCTGAGCTTTCGTGAGTGAAGCGCGGCGTCGCCGTCGCGCTTTAGCCGCTCGAGCGCGGCGATGCCGATCTGCAGGTGCTGGGAGACCGCCTCCTCGTAGAAGCGGCCGGCCGGCCCTGGCAGCTTCAGCTCGCCGTGCAGCGGCTTGTCCGACACGCACAACAGCGCGCCGTAAGGCACGCGGAACCGGAAGCCGTTGGTCGCGATAGTCGCGGACTCCATGTCGATCGCGATCGCGCGCGACTGGTTGAACCGCCGCGCCTCGGTCGAGGCCCGCAGCTCCCAGTTCCGGTCAGCGTTGGTGACCACCGTGCCGGTGCGAAGCCGCGTCTTCAGCGTCTCGCCGGACTGGCCCGTCACCTCGGCGGCGGCGTCCTGCAGCGCGACTTGAATCTCCGCAATCGCCGGAACGGGAACCTCGATCGGGATCACGTCGTCGAGGACGTTGTCGCACCGCAAATAGGCGTGCGCGAGCACATAGTCGCCGAGGCGCTGGGAGTGCCGGAGGCCGCCGCAGTGGCCGATCATCATCCAGCACTGGGGCCGCAGCACCGCCAGGTGGTCGGTGATCGTCTTCGCGTTCGAAGGGCCGACGCCGATGTTGACCAGCGTGATCCCCCGCCGCCCCGGCGCCTTCAAGTGATACGCCGGCATCTGCGAGCGCCGCCAGGGGCCCGCGTCGATCCTTGCGCCGGCGTCTTTTTCGTTCGTCTCCACCGACACGCCGGGCGCGACGAAGCCGTCGTATTCGCCCTCGCCCAGCTGCCCGAGACCCCAGGCGATGAAGGCGTCGACGTAGCGGTGGTAGTTCGTGAAGAGAATATATTGCTGGAAGTCGGCGACCTCCGTGCCGGTGTAGTGCTGCAGGCGCTGGAGCGAATAGTCGGCGCGCGGCGCGTCGAACAGCGCCAGCGGCAGCGGCGCGTCCGGGCCCTGGGCCCAGAGCCCGTCGGCCAGCTCATCGCCGATGTCCGTCAGCTCGGTCGAGGGGAAATGCCGCGCCAGCGCCGTCGGGTCGGAAAGCGCGCCCAGGGTTTCCTTGCCGGCGCTTTCGAGCACGTAGGGAAACGGGATCTCGTCGCTGCTCGTGCCGACCTCGAAGTCGACGTCGTAGATCTCGTCGAGCAGGTGCAGCTGCTCGAGCAGATAGGCGCGGAAGAATTCCGGCCGGGTGATCGAGGCGGCGTAGACGCCGGGCTGGGCGAACTTGCCGAAGGCGCGGGAGATGAGCGGCGCGGGGCCGTCGGGCTGATAGATCACCCGCAGTTCGGGATAGCAGAAAAGACCGTCGGCGCGCGCCTTGGGATCGGGCGGCTTGCCGGTCTCGGCGTAGCGCTCGAGCGCGCCGCGCAGCGCGGCCACCGCCGCATCATAGCGCGCGCTTAGGGCGTCGACGGCCGCCTCGGGGGTTGCGGCCGCTTCAGCGGGAGCCGCCATCGCTCGACCCTTAGTCGTCCTCGCGCAGCACGAAGGTGACCGCGAACAGCGGCTCGCCGTCGAACAGCGGCTCGGGCGCGCCCAGGTCCTCGATCATCTGGAAGGTCGCCGGCTCGATCCGCCCCTCCATGCGGTAGCCCTTCTCGGCCATCTTGGCGCGATGGAACTCCATCGCCGCGGCCGAAAAGGTCTTGGCGAGAATGGTGATGCGGTGCGGGCGTTCAGACATGACGAGGCTTTTCCCTGACGGCGTTGGTCACCAGGCGCCGCGGGTGCGCGGCGCTCGTGTTCGCTCTGGGATACGCGCCTCGCCGCGCGCGTGCAATGGGCTGAGGCCCCCTCCCCCTGGAGGGAGGGGGAAAGCTGTTACGCCGCCTCGGCGTAGTCCTCGTCCTGGCCGCCCCAGACGGCGACGAGCGGACGAACAACCTCTTCGACCGAGCCGGAAATCTCCAGCATCGCCGCGCCGACGCGCGACTGCTCGATGATGCTCTTTAGAAGCTCGGCAGGCGCAGTCTCGACGCGCCGCGCCAGGTCGCGCAGCTCGTCCTCGGGGTAAGGGGCAAAGTCCTCCGGCGTGATCGCCGTTTCGAAATGATCAGACACGGACTGATCTTCAGACATCGGATGTCGCCTCTTGCTGGTCTCAGGTAAAGCGCGCGCCGCCCGCGGAACTCATACGCCTCAACGCAAGCCGCGCGCGCTTTCGGGACACTCAAGAGCGCCTGGTTAATGAAACGTTACTGGCGACGTTGCACGGGGAGTCCGTGCGCGGAGGGCCCCGGACGAATCAATGGGGCGAATCGCAAGCGGTGATTCGTGGAAGCGAGTCAGACCGGTTTTCGCGCCGCCGCGTCGTTCGGCCTAGGCGGCGAGATTGTAGCCGATCGCCTGAAGCGCGCGGCGCGCCGCGGCGGCGGCTTCTTGGTCGTCGGACTCTTGAACGATCCGGACGAACAGCGCATGCGCCGCGTCCTTGTCGAGAACCCCGATCTCCCCGATCAGATCGAGCGCCGCGACGGCGAAGCCGGACGCGTCCGCCTGCGATCGCGACGAGATCACCCCGATCGCCAGCGCTCGGCTCGCCAGCCGTCCCTTGGTGACGAGGAGCTCCCGGATCTTCTTGATCTGCTCCTCGTCGCGCCGTGCGACCGCGTCGCGAAGCTCTCCGACTTTCTGGGGAAAGAAGCGACCTTCGAGCATGGCGACATAGCCCACCCCGCCGGCGAACAGGAACGGCGCGAATCTCACCGGCAGCGGAAAATCTTCGAACGCCGGCACAACCAAGGTCACCACGCCCAGCATGCACATCATCCCGGCCATGATCGCGAACATCACGGCGGACGGGTTGACGCCGGGTTCCAGCGCCGCCGGGGCCACGCGCGCTGGCGCTGGCGCTGGCGCCGGCGCTGGAGCCGGGGCGGATGCGGACCGGGACGCCGATGAGGATCGTTCCACCGGCGCCGCGTCTTGCGGCGCGGCTCGAAACGCGTCGGGCTGCACCTCGGTCCGGCGAAACTCCAGCATGCCGCGGAACGCCTCGGCGAGCGCCTGCGCCGCGCTGACCAGGATGATGTAGCGCAGGATCAATAGGCCCGTGAGTATGATCCCGCCGTCGTCGAACACCTCCACGGTGATGACCAGCGTGTTCACGATCATCGCGATGAACACGACGATCAGCAGCACCGCGAGCACCGGCGAGCGCCGATTGAGCAGCAGCCCAAAAACGATGACCGCGACGGGCGCGGCCAAGTTCAGCCAGACGGGCGCGCCGGTATCGATAAAGCCGATGAGCTGGAAAACTCCGCCGACGAGGCCGATGGCCCCCAGCGCGACGCACAGGCCCGCGGCGTTGGCGATTTTCTGATCAAGCGTCGGCTCTGCCTGCGCGGCAGGCGGCTGCGGCTCCCCGGACGGCGCGTCGTCCGGCGGCGTCTCGTTTGGCGGCGCATCGTTCATTGTTCTCGCCCTCGCTCGTCGGGCCCGCGCCCCGCTGTCCCGCGGCGATCGCAACCCGCCTCCCCTAGGCAGACTGACGGCTTTTAAACTACCCGAGCGAGGCGGGCCAGTTTTTGAAGGCCAAGGCGGCGCCGCGCGGACCAAGCCTCGTCAGGCTAGTCGCTTTTGGCGCCGTGCAGCGCCTCCAAGGCGTTCAGACGGTTCAACACCCGCAGCTGAACCCTGATGAAGGTGATGGGGAGCCAGAAGTAGCCGATCAGAGGGATCAGCGAGAGAAAGAAACCTGCGCCGACCTTCCGCTCACGGACGTGATACAGGTAGAGCACGAACGATCCGATATACTGGAGGATCACCAGCGGAAGAAGCTGCAGGATAAAGCTGGGACCCGGGCCGGGACCGGAGGCCGCCCCGACGGCGGCGGCTAATATTTGAGAATCCAACATTCAAGCGCCCTCGCTTACGATACAAAGATGAAATGCTAGCCAGTTCGATCCGCGCTTTGGAGTCTTCAGCGCGCGCATCAACGAGAGCTTTCGCGGGCGAGGGTCATGAAACCCCAGAAAATGAAAGCCTACGCGTCGTTCGCCGAATGGAAGGCTGATCAGTCGCCGCGGAACCAACGGCTGATCGCCGCGCTCGCCAAGATCGTCGAAGGCGTCGCGCCGGAGTTCACGCGCTCGGTCAAATGGGGGCAAGGCTGCTGGCTCTCGGGCGAGACGCCGAAGGTCTACATCCACGCCGAGCCCGACCACGTCCAGCTCGGCTTCTACGCCGGCGCGACCCTCGACGACCCGGACGGCCTGCTCGTCGGCAAGGGGAAGTACGTGCGGCACGTGAAGGTGTTCACGCGAGGGGATATTGATGCGGAGGGGTTTGAGAAGCTGGTGCGGCAGGTGGTGTAGGGCGGGTCAAGGCTGCAGGCCGGCGGGCCCTACGGCGCGAAGCGTCGTGCTACTGTCGATGTCGCGTGCACACAATGTTACAGAGAGAGTATGTAGCGCCTGAGCTTCTTCAGCGCTTCAGGAACATCCGATTTCGTGCCAGTCCAATGCTGGATGATTGCGGCCTCGGCAACGCTTGCGCTTTTGAATCCCAGTCGATCCGATGCGGCGCGGAACACCTCTTTGCCGTGACACACCTTCCACAGATCATCTCCTTCGCGCTTCTTCGAGTAAATTTTTGCGCTGGCAACCAGCGCCTGTTTCAGTTTTTCCCGCTGCTGGTCCATCAAGTTCGACTCATCGGCCACGAGGGCCGCGCAGGCGTTGTCGATGCCTTGGTCAAAATCCGCCCAGTGCATCGAGTTTGCAGCCGTTCGAGAGTCTGATGACGGTGGCGGATACTCTTTAAACCTACGATGAGTCCGAGCGTGGTCGAATATCCACACTCCCGCACGGTCGTCGGCTATTTCCTGAACCAAATCGCGGGGTTCTATGTTGCCCTGTCCCAAATTCTTAGCGACCGTCGATAGCGTTGGCGGGTGCAAAAACAAGTTCTCAATCTCGTGCACATCAAGAACATATAGTCCTTGGTTGGTAATTTCTTGTCGCTCCGATTTGTCTCGCCAATCGCCGTCGACGACCCCTCCAAGTCTAAGGTGCTGCCCGCCCGTCTGAGCAAGCAGTTCAAAATCTGACTTACGTCGCACAAGCTCTTGACACGAACCGGCTTCAAAAAAGCGAACGTGACTTGGAGATTCACACAAGAGCCTGAAGCGCTCACGTTCGCCGACAAGCGCCTCTCCTTCGACCATGACGAGCGCGATATTGGCGAGTGAAAAAGCCGGTGAGCCGACGGCCCTGCTCAAAGCGGCTACGACCGGCCTGCCGCGAAGACTTGCGGCGGATTTGACCGAAGGAGATTTCTCGTCGCGTTCTAGAAGAAACGTAGAGTCCTGACCCGCGATCTCAACCACTTCCAAGGAATGGGTCGCGAGCCAGATTTGTCCGACGTCAACCGTGCTCTTTAGGAAGCCAATCCAAGCGCGAAGAAGATCATAGTTTAGGTGGAGTTCCGGTTCATCAATCAGCAGGAGCCCATTTCGGAGACCAAATCGTTCCACCTGCCCGATCAGGAAAGCGATCTCTCGCTCCCCACCGCTGAGCTTATCGAATGTCAGCGGCACGCCCGTGCTGTTGAATTTGACTTCTCGCGCCTGGGAGTCGACGCCAACAAATGTCAAGTGAGGCAGCACTGTCTTCAGCGCATCTCGATACCCTAGCATAGGGTCAGTATACTCCGGGTCGTTCTCGCCCGCGTCGCGAGAGGCGCGGATCGATTGAACGAATGAATTATTGTCTTGGTTCTCCTTGCCAAGAAGAAACCGAAACCACTCTTCATATAGAGTGGCGACGAGCTTGGAAGAGCTGTCTTTTTTTCCTCGTTCCCAGTCGGTCGAATACGCTTCAGCCAACTGGTGGGTGTTCAAATCTCGCTTTGGGTAAGCGCGATCAGCGTCAAGAAATAAATAGTGAACATCTAAGCTTTGGCCGATTGCATCAACTACCGCCTGCGCGACAGCTTGAGAGTGCTGCTCCGAGACCCCTCCAGCTAAGACTTCTCGGTGATCTACTGCGCGACGCGAGACCGTCAGTGTACGGTCCCACTGCTTGAGCTCGCCAGCGAGATTGTCCTCCCAAATGCCGCTCTCCTCAAGCGACCTGCAAGTCCCTTTGGCGACCTCAAATGTGATTTCAAACTTCGCGTCATCGCCAAGCGGATTACCTCTTGGGATGTTCGCTCCGTGCGACAAACCCACGCTCCCCGCGCAGGCAGCAATCAATTCAAGAAGCTGACTCTTGCCAACGCCGTTGGCTCCGACCAACGAGACAATCGGTGCATTGTCGGGAACTTCGAGTTCGATATCCCGAAAATGCCTCCATTGCGAAACACTGATGCGCTGGACGCGCAACGCTTCCCCCTACCCGACCCGCTTCTCCATCATCTGATCAAAGCTATCCCACACGCCCTCTTCGCCGTGCCAGGAGCCTTTGGTGGCGCCTTTGGAATACTCCGTGGCCCGCGCTTCGAAGAAGTTGGCGTGCTCGACGCCGTTCAGCATCTCGGTCAGCCATGGGATCGGGTGCTCCTTCGCGCCGAACACGCGCGGCAGCTTCAATTGCTCCAAACGCCAGTCGGCGATGTAGCGGATGTAGGCCTTGATATCGTCGGCCGTCATGCCGTCGACCGGGCCCATCTCGAACGCCAGGTCGATGAACGCGTCCTCGAGCTTCACCACCGTCTGGCAGCAATCGACGATGTCTTCGGCCACCGACTTGGTCACGCAGCCGGTTTCCTCGGCGAAGGAGTGATAAAGCTTGATCATTCCCTCGCAGTGCAGAGATTCATCGCGCACGGACCATGACACGATCTGGCCCATGCCCTTCATCTTGTTCAGGCGCGGAAAGTTCATCAACATCGCGAAGCTGGCGAATAGCTGCAGGCCTTCGGTGAAGGCGCCGAACATCGCCAGCGTGCGGGCAATGTCCGCATGGGAATCAACACCGAACGCCTGCATATAGTCGTGCTTGGCGGCCATCTCCTCGTACTCGAGGAAGGCCGAGAACTCGGTGTCCGGCATGCCGATGGTTTCAAGCAGCAGCGCATAGGCGGCGATGTGGATCGTCTCGATGTTCGAGAACGCCGCGAGCATCATCTTCACTTCGGTCGGTTTGAAGACGCGGGAGTAGCGCTCCATGTAGTTGTCGTTCACCTCGACGTCGGATTGGGTGAAGAAGCGGAAGATCTGGGTGAGCAGGTTGCGCTCGGCGTCCGACAGGTTCGACGCCCAGTCCTTGCAGTCCTCGCCCAGCGGCACCTCTTCGGGCATCCAGTGGACCTGCTGCTGGCGCTTCCAGAAGTCGTAGGCCCAGGGATAGCGGAACGGCTTGTAGGAGTGGCTGGGCGTCAAGAGGCCGGGCAGATCGGATGGGGTGTCGAGGGGCATGGCGAATAGTCCTCAAGACAAAGCCGCGACTGACGCCATATATCGGGGTCACTGCGCGGCCGAACACAAGATATGGTATTTGATCATGCGATTCGCGTTAACGAGCAGCTAATTCCACGGCCGCCCGCGTACGCCTGAGAGCACCTTGGCGCCGCATCGCTTGGCTGTGCTTGACCTACCCACGAGTTCCACACCGAATCCCGTGGACAAGTCCCCCGCTCGCCGTGACCTGGCGCGTTGATCGCCGCATTCTGAAGCTTGAAAGCATAACGACGCCAGCCGCCAGGAAACCCCTGTCGAGCCGGCGCGGTCGGTCAATTGAGTTGGGGCGAACGGTCACGATGAGGGAGCCACGGCAAAGCTCCATTAAAGGAGCGATTCTGAGGATCAGCACGGCGACGGGCGTCTCCGTGTGCCTCGCGGCGGCTGTCGTCGCGGTTCAACCCGACGGCGCGGGCGGTCACTCGGTGTTCGAGCGCCTGGCGCATCCCGACAATCTGCTCACTCTGATGCCCAAGCACCCATCGGGCGACAAGACGGGTGACGGACCGTCGCTGGCGGCGTCCGACTTCTCGCGCGACTTCGCCGCCCGCATGCCCCGCTTCCAGCTCGCGCCAGCCGAAGAAGACGCTGCGACCTGCCGCGACGACGAAGCCTGCGCCGCGGCCGGCAGACCGCGGGCCGTGCTCGGCGGCGGCCGCCTCGCCGCCGCGCCCGGCGCAAACCAGAACCGCGGGGCCTCCTGGCGCGCTCGCGCGGCCGAGCCCTCCGCCCCGCCGCTCGCCCTGATCGACGAGGAGACGGCCGCTGCGCAGGGCGCGGACGCCGGCCTCTTCCACGACAACGGCCAGACCTCGCTGCTGCTCAGCGCCAGACTGACCGACTGGCGGCCGGACCGCGTCGACCGCGCGCCGGGCGAGGACGGCGGACTGACGCAGCTGCGCGGTCAGGCGTCCCACGCACTCAACCAAGGCGCCTGGCGGCTCGGTCCCGAGCTTGAGGTCGGCGCGGTGCACCTGGCGCTCGACGACCTGCGGGCCGAGCTCGGCTCGGCGCTCGGACCGCTTGACCAAACTGAAGAGTGGTACCTCACCGCCCAGCCGGCGCTGGCGCTCAGAGGCGATGTCGACGCGGGCTCGGGCGTCCGCGTCAGCCCGCGGCTCAAGGCCGGCGCGACGTGGCTCTCGGACACCGAGTTCTCCCCCACCGCGGTCCTCCTCGACGCGCCGACGGGCGTGGGCGCCTTCACCGCCGGCACGCCGATGACCGACACCTTCATGGAGCTCGAGGCCGGGCTCGACGTCGCCGCGACGGGGCGTTTCGTCTTCTCCCTCGAGTTCGACCGTCTGATCAGCGACGAGCAGGAATCCAACTCCGGCAGCATGCGGCTGAACGTGCGGTTCTAGGTCGCGCCAACACAGTCGGAGCGGCGTCTAGCGCTGTTAGCTAAATTTCCTTAATGCGTTTCGTCTATTGAATGCTCTCTTGGGGCAGGAGCATCTGGGCGAAACGTGGACAAGAAGCCCGAACTCGACGTGGAGACCTTCATTGAGGCGCTCGACGCCATCAATGACGGCATCGCGATCTTCGACGCGGACGCGCGCCCGCTCTACACCAATGCGGCGACGAAGCGCCGGTTCGGACTGCACCACAAGGATCTCGAAGCCGGCCTCTCCTACGCCGAGTCCACCAAGCGGGCAGTCAGACGCGGCTTGCCCGAGGCGTCTGAGGAGGAGATCCAAAAGGTCGCCGACCAGCTGTGCGAAAACTTCCATACCGGTCAGACCTACAGCGTGTGGACGGACGACGACCGACTCGCCCAGGTCACATTTCGCGAAATGTCAGGCGGTCTAAAGGCGGCGATCTCCGTCGACGTGACGGACCTCCACATGCGCGAAAAAGAACTCAAGAAGGCCTACAAAGCGGCCGAGGCGGCGAGCGCTTCGAAGTCCACGTTCCTGGCCAACATCAGCCACGAGGTGCGCACGCCGCTCAATGGCGTCCTTGGCATGGCGCAGGTCATCGAGCGGTCCGAGCTGACCGATGAGCAGCGCGAATGGGTGCGCTCGATCATCGAGTCCGGCCAGACGCTGACCGCGCTTTTGAACGACGTGCTCGACCTTTCAAAAATCGAAGCTGGCAAGTTCGACATTACGCCGTCGGACACCGACGTGGCGCACGTGCTGCGCCGGGTGTTGAACCTCTGGCGACCGCGCGCGGAAGAGAAAGGCCTCGAGCTGTCCCTGACGCTCGACAGCGAGATTCCACCGGTCCTCTCCATCGACTCCGTCCGTATGCAGCAGTGCGTCTCGAACCTGATCTCGAACGCCATCAAGTTCACCGCCGAAGGCCGGGTCGACGTGCACGCCAAGGCCCGCCCGCACGACGAGGACGGCTGGCTCGTCGAGATCCAGGTGACCGACACCGGTCCCGGCATGGACGCCGAGACGCTCGGCAGACTGTTCCAGCCGTTCACCCAAGCCGACGAGACGGTGCAGCGGGCGCACGGGGGCACCGGCCTTGGCCTGTCGATCACCCGGCAGCTCGCCGAGCTGATGGGCGGGCAAGCGCGCGCCCAAAGCGAGCCAGGGCGCGGCTCGACGTTCGTCGTGAGCTTTGCCGCGAAGACCGGCGTTACGGCTCCCCGCCGCCGTCGCACCGATCCCGACGATGCGCCCAATCCCGACCGCGCCAACCGCACGCTGCGCGGCTTGCGCGTGCTGCTCGTCGACGATCATCCGATCAACCGCCAGGTCGTGCAGCACTTCCTCTCCTCCTTCGAGCTTGAGATCGTCGAGGCGGCGAACGGACGCGAGGCGCTCGATCATCTGCGCGCGCAGCCGTTCGACATCGTGCTCCTCGACATCCACATGCCGGTGATGGACGGCCCGACGACGATCGCCGAGATCCGGAACGGCGGTCACGACTTTGCCGACGTACCGGTGGTCGCCCTGACCGCCGACGCGATGAGCGGCGATCGCGAGCGATACCTCGGGATGGGGATGAACGGCTATCTCGCCAAGCCCCTCGCCGAGCGCGAGCTGGTGACCGAGATCATCCGCGTGCTGGGCGAGGACGCTCGGGACGAGCCCGCCGCGGCGGCCGGCTGAGCCGTCCATCTTCGCAAAGACCCTGATCTAAGGCGCCGGCGGGCGGCTTGACTTCGCATGATACACGTGTACTCTGCAATCAGATTACAGGTGTATCATGAACTCGCAGATTTCCGACGCCGAGAGCCAAATCATGCGGGCCCTTTGGGCCGGCGCGCCGCTGACCGCCGAGGAGATCATCGCCGCGGTCGGGCCGGCCAACGACTGGGCGCCGGGCACCGTGCGAACGCTCATCACCCGGCTCTTGCGCAAGAAGGCGATCGCCGGCGGGCGTGAGGACGGCGCCTACCGCTATCGTCCGCTGATCGCGCAGGCCGACTATCTCCAGGCCGAGAGCCAAGGACTGCTTGATCGCCTGTTCGACGGCGAGCTTGCGCCCTTCCTCGCCAACTTCGCCGCCCACCGCGCGCTGACCGCGAAGGACCTCAGGGAGATCAAGACGCTGATCGCCGAACTCGAGAACAAAAAGGACGGCGACGATGACGCGTGAACTCCTTTTGGCGCTCGGCGAGGCGAACCTCGCGGCAGCGGCGGCGGTCTGCCTGGCGCTAACGCTGCGACGCCCTGCTCGACGGCTGTTCGGCGCGACCGCGGCCTATGCGCTCTGGGCGCTCGTGCCCGCGGCGATGGCCGCGACGCTGCTTCCCGCACGCGTGGTTTCCATCGGCGAACCAACGGCGATCGGCGGCGGCGCATGGAACGGCGCGCTCGAGGCGACCGCAGCGTTCGGATCCACCGCCACCGGACCAACGCTCCTGGCGGCGGCGCTCGCCCTTTGGATCCTTGGCGCAGTCGGGATGGCCGCCCTTCTCGCCAGCCAGCAGATGCGGTTTCTCGCTGACATCGACCGCGGCGTAGCGGGCCCGGCGGTGCTCGGTTTTTTGAGCCCGCGCATGGTGACGCCAGCAGACTTCGAGGCGCGCTTCGAGCCCGAAGAGCGCGAGCTGGTCCTCGCGCATGAGCGCGTGCATCTCGATCGTTTTGACGCCCAGGCGAACGCGCTCACCGCGATCCTGCGGTGCGTCTGCTGGTTCAACCCGTTCGTTCATTGGGGCGCGCACGCCATGCGCCTCGACCAAGAACTCGCGTGCGACGCTGCGGTGATCGCCCGCCATCCCGAGGCGCGCCGGCGTTACGCCGAAGCGCTTCTGAAAACCCAGCTGGCAGTCCGTCCCCTGCCGATCGGGTGCACCTGGCCCGCAGGGACTCGACATCCTCTGACAGAGAGAATCGCCATGCTGAAACGAAGCCTCCCCTCCCTGCCTCGCCGCCTCGCCGCCGGCGC
>JASFUX010000062.1:0-14851 GCA_050050115.1 Maricaulaceae bacterium
AAACCGGACTCGTGCGGTTTGCGCCCAACATGGTCGAAGGCGTCGTCACCTACGAGACGACGCTGCTCGTCGACAACACCGAGGGGCTGCTGCGCCCCGGCATGACCGCCAGCGCGACGATCACCGTCGATGAAGTCTCGGGCGCGCTCTTGGTGCCGAACGAGGCGTTTCGCTACGACCCCGACGCGACCGGCGGTTTCGTGGCCACCGGGCCGGGCGAGATCAGGCTGCAAGGCGCCCAGGCGCGCGAGGCGGACGAGGAGGGGCGGCGCGAGATCTGGTTGCTGCGCGACGGCGAGCCGGAGTCCGTTTACGTGACGCCTGGTTCGTCTGACGGGCGGATGACCGCGGTGACCACGGATGAGCTCTCCGAGGGCGATGAAGTCATTCTCTATCGTGAGGAGACCCCGTGAGCGCAGGCGCCGGCGATCTGATCACGCTCGAGGGCGTCACCAAGAAATACGGGCTGGGCGGATCGACCGTGTACGCATTGCGCGGCGTCGACTTGTCGATCCGTCACGGCGAGTTCGTCGCGGTGATGGGCCCGTCGGGCTCGGGCAAGTCGACAACAATGAACATCATCGGCTGTCTCGACGTGCCGACCTCGGGCAAGTACCTGTTTGAAGGCGTCGATGTCGGAAAGCTCGGCCGCAACCAGCGCGCGCTTCTGCGGCGCAACTACATCGGCTTCGTCTTCCAGGGCTTCAATCTGCTGGCGCGGACGAGCGCGATGGCCAACGTCGCGCTGCCGATGCTCTATCGCGGCACGTCTGGCGCTGAGCGCAGAGAGGCGGCGCTTGAAGCATTGCGCATCGTCGGCCTTGAAGATCGCGCCAAGCATACGCCGGGCGAGCTGTCGGGCGGTCAGCAGCAACGCGTCGCCATCGCCCGGGCGATCGTCACGCGTCCGCGGCTTCTGCTCGCCGACGAGCCGACCGGCAACCTCGACTCCAAGACTTCCGAAGAGATCATGCATCTCCTGACCGATCTCAACGAGACCCACGGCATCACCGTGATGATGGTCACTCACGAGCAGGATATGGCCCAATATGCGCGCCGCGTGGTGAATTTCATGGACGGCCTCGTGGAGTCCGACACGCTGAAGGCCGAGGCCGCCTGATGCTCTGGAACGCCGTCACGCTCGCGCTCGGCGCGATCGGCCGAAACGTCCTGCGCTCGTGCCTGACGATGCTCGGCATCGTTATCGGCGTCGCGTCGGTGATCACCCTGGTGACGATCGTCAACGGCGTGCGCACTGACGTTACAGACTCGATCTCCTCTATGGGTTCGAACCTCTTGTTCGTCACGCCAGGCGGCTCGTCGGGGTTCAGCGGCCGCGGCGCGCAGATGCTCGAAGAGGCCGACGCCGACGCGATTCTCGCCCAGGTGCCTTCCGTGCGCGCAGTGGCGCCGAGCGCCCAGCGAGGCGCTTTGGCGGTTTATGGCAACGAGAACTGGCGCACCACGATAACCGGCGCGACGGAAAGCTATTTCGACGTGTCCCCGTGGGACATCGTCCAGGGGCGCGGCTTCACCTTCACTGAGATCCAGTCGGGCGCTTCGGTCTGCATCATCGGCTCGAAAGTGCGCACCGAGTTGTTCGGCGCGTCGTCGCCGCTGGGCGAGAGCATTCGACTGAACCGCCTGAGCTGCGAAGTGGTCGGTCTTCTCGAAGAGAAGGGCTCCACCATGGCGGGGGACCAGGACAGCGTCGTCTTCGTTCCCTTGCGGACTTTCCAGCGTCGGATCATGGGCCGCAACGACGTGCAGGTCATTCTGGTCTCGGTGCGCAACGCGTCCGAGATCAGCCGCGCCAAGCGCGAGATCGAGCGGTTGATGCGCGAGCGCCGCCGAATCGGCATCGGCGAAGACGACAACTTCACCGTCGGCGACATGCGCGAGGCGATGGACATCATCAATCAGACGATCGGCACCTTCACCATCGCGGTGGCCGCCATCGCGGGCATTTCGCTGGTCGTCGGCGGGATCGGGATCATGAACATCATGCTCGTCTCGGTCACCGAGCGCACGCGCGAGATCGGCACGCGGTTGGCGATCGGCGCGCTCGAGCGCGACGTGATGCTGCAATTCCTGGTCGAGGCGGCGGTCTTGTCTTCGCTCGGAGGGATCATCGGCATCGCGCTGGCGTTGGGGCTGTCCTACCTGATCATGAACGCCGTCGATCTGCCGTTCGGCCTGGACTTCGGGATCATCGGCATGGCTGTCGCCTTCTCGGCGTTCGTCGGGCTGGTGTTCGGGCTCTTGCCCGCTTACCGGGCCGCCCGGCTCAACCCGATCGACGCCCTGCGGCACGAATAGAAAAGGCCGCCCGGCGAGGGGCGGCCTTCAATTCCGTCTCTTTGAAAATTTGAAGCGGGCCGAACGCTACTCCGCGTTTGCCCGATCGATTACGTAAGCCATGATCGCTTCGGACTCGCCGTCGTCGAGCACCGCCTCGAAGGACACCATGCCGTTGCCGGCCAGCTCGCCGCCGACGACCACGGCGTTCCAGGCCGCTTCGTCGAACAGGCGCTGGCTCTGGCGCAGGTCGGGGAAGGTGCCGCCGCTGACCGCGTCGGGGCCGTGGCAGACGCCGCAGTTCTCTGCGTAGACGGCCGCGCCGGCGGCGATCACTTCGGCCGACGCGGTCGACTCCGGCGGCGTGAAGTCGGCGACATCGGTCTCGGCGCTCGGCATTTCGCGCGGCAAGGCGCCGCTCGCGCCGAGCTTGAAAACCAGGAGCCGTGAATTGTTCGTAGACAGCGGGTTGGTTTGTCCAATGTCGTTCGCATCATCGCCGGCGGTCGGCGAGAAGCCGCGGCTGCCCGCAAGCACGGCGACATATTGCTCGCCGTCGATCGAATAGGTCGACGGGGCGGCGACGATGCCGGTCTGGGTCGGCGTGTTCCAAAGCGTCTCGCCGGTTTCCGCGTCGAAGGCGAGGAAATAGCCGTGTGAATTGCCTTGGAAAACGAGACCGCCAGCGGTCGCTAAGGTGCCGCCCGTCGTGCCGCCGCCCTCGGGCTCGACGGTCCACGCCGCGCTTTGTGTCACCGGGTCCCAGGCCTGGAGATAGCCGCGGTTGATCCGCGCCGGCGCGCCGGGCGCGGCGTAGGCCGCCGCGGCGCCCGCGAACGAGATGCCGATGTTCCACCCGATCGGGTTGACCTCGAACTCGGCGGACGGGATCGGCGCGTAGGCGGAGTTGTTCTGCACTGTCGGCAGATAAACGTATCCGGTCTCCGGGCTGAACGACATCGGATGCCAGTTGTGGGCGCCGAGCGGGGCGGGCGCGACGACGGCGGCCTCGCCTGTCTTGTCATAGCGCGCCGCCTCGACCTCGACCGGCCGTCCGGTCTCCATGTCGACGTGCGTCGCCCAGTTGATCGGCGCAAACGTCTCCGCCGAGATCAGCTCGCCCGTCTCTGCGTCGAGCACGTAGAAAAAGCCGTTCTTCGGCGCCTGCATGACGACCCGGCGGTCTTCACCGTCGATCTCCAGGTCGGCGACCATGATCGGCTGAGTGGCGGTGTAGTCCCAGGTCTCGCCCGGGGTGGTCTGGTAGTGCCAGACGTATTCGCCGGTGTCGGGCCTGAGCGCGACGATCGACGAGAGGAACAGGTTGTCCCCGCCGCCGGGGCTCCGGAGCGCCTGGTTCCAGGGGCTGCCGTTGCCGACGCCGATGTAGAGCAGGTCGAGGTCGACGTCATAGGCCATGCCGTCCCAGACCGTGCCGCCGCCGCCCAGGAACCACCATTCGCCGTTCCAGGTGTCGGCGGCCATCTCCATGGCTTCGTTCTCAAAACCGTCGGCCGGATTTCCGGGCACGGTGTACCAGCGCCAAGCCTGTTCGCCGGTTTCGGCGTCATAGGCGGTCACATAGCCGCGCACGCCGTATTCCGCGCCGCCGTTGCCGATCATCACCAGCCCGTCGACGATCCGCGGCACGCCGGTGATGGTGTACGGACGAGACCGGTCCTCGATGGTGTCGATCCGCCAGACGACCTCGCCGGTCTCGGCGTCGAGCGCGATCAGCTCGCCGAAAAGGGTGCCGACGTAGACCTTGCCGTCCCAGACCGCGACGCCGCGGTTGACCACGTCGCAGCAGGCGTTGACGCCGTATTCGCGCGGCACTTCGGGATCAAAGTCCCACAGCGGCGCGCCGGTGGCCGCATCGAACGCCTTCACCATGCTCCACGCCGTGGTGACGTAGAGCGCGCCGTCGACCACGACAGGCGTCGCCTCTTGGCCCCGCTGGGTGTTCATGTCGGCGTACCAGGCGAGGCCCAGCTCATCGACGTTGTCGGTGTTGACCGCGTCGAGCGGGGAAAAGCGCTGCTCGTCGTAGGTGCGCGCCGCGGAGAGCCACTGATCCGGCTCCTCGTCCGCGGCGATCAGGCGGGCCGCGTTCACCTGACCGAAGGCGTGCTCGGGCTGGGCTGCAGCCGCCGGGCTCGCCGTCTCGCCTTCGTTCGCCATTTCAGCCGCGGGCGTCGCCTCGGCGCGCTCGTCCTCGGCCTCCGGCGCGCAGGCGACCGCTAAAGCGCCGAGCGCAATGCTCGCAAAAAGAGATGATCGGGCCAGCATGGTGCTCACTCCCCACATGTGAGTATCGTCAAAAGCGGTTGGGCGCGTTCTTTCCGGCGCGCCCGTTCGCGTCGGCGCACACAGTAGTGCGCGCGCGACGGCTGTCCATCCCCCTGATTGTTTGGTGTTTCACGCTCCCTGCCACGGCTTGGAGCGGCGGAACGACGCGCGGCTAAAGCTGTTCGGGCTCGGCGTGTGGCCGACCGACGCTTTCGTAAACGAAGCCGCGCGAGCGCATGTCGTGGGGCACATAGATGTTGCGCAGGTCGATCAGCGTCTTGCCGCGCATCGTCGAGAGGACGCGGTCGAGATCGAGCGCGCGGAACTGGTCCCATTCGGTCAAGATCACCACCGCGTCCGCGCCCTCGACGGCGTGGTAGGGGCCGTCGCAGTAGGTGAGGTTGTCGCCCAGGAGCTTGCGCGCCTCGTCCATGCCTTCGGGATCGAAGGCGCGCACCTGCGCGCCGGCTTCGAGCAGCGCGGGAACGATGACCAGGCTCGGCGCCTCGCGCATGTCGTCGGTGTTGGGCTTGAAGGTCAGGCCCAGCACGCCGATCGTCTTGCCGCTGACGTCGCCGTCGAGCGCGGAGACGACCTTCTGCGCCATCTTGCCTTTACGCGCATCGTTCACCTTGACCACCGTCTCGACGATGTCGAGCGGCGAGCCGGCTTCCTGCGCCGTGCGGGTGAGGGCGAGGGTGTCCTTGGGAAAGCACGAGCCGCCGTAGCCCGGCCCGGCGTGGAGGAACTTCGCGCCGATCCGCTTGTCGTGCCCGATGCCGCGCGCGACCGCTTGCACGTCCGCGCCGAGCTGCTCGCAAAGGTCGGCGATCTCGTTGATGAAGGTGATCTTCACCGCCAGGAAGGCGTTGGCGGCGTACTTGATCAGCTCCGACGTGCGCCGCGAGGTGAAGAGGATCGGCGTCTCATTGAGGAACAAGGGCCGATAGAGTTCGCGCATGACCTCGCGCGCGCGCTCCTCTTCGACGCCGACGACGACGCGGTCGGGCCGCTTGAAATCCTCGATCGCCGCGCCTTCGCGCAGGAACTCGGGGTTCGAGACCACCGCGAACTCCGCGCCTGGACGAGCCTTGGAGATGATCGCCTCGACCTCGTCGCCGGTGCCGACGGGCACGGTCGATTTGTTCACCACGACCGTATAGCCGTTCATCACCTTGGCGATCTCTTCAGCCGCCGCGTAGACGTAGGAGAGATCCGCAAAGCCGTCGCCGCGCCGGCTGGGCGTGCCCACCGCGATGAAGACCGCGTCGGCGTCGCGCACGGCGTCGGAGAGGTCGGTGGCGAAGTCGAGCCGGCCTTCGGCCACGTTCTTCGCGACGAGCGCGTCAAGTCCGGGCTCGAAGATCGGAATGCCGCCCGAGCGCAGCGTGTCGATCTTGGACTTATCTTTGTCGACGCAGGTCACCGTGTGCCCGAAGTCGGCGAAGCAGGCCCCCGAAACGAGACCGACATAACCCGTTCCGATCATTGCGACGCGCATTGCAGCGCTCCTTTACTTGACGCCGGGGGGAGGGTCGGCCCGGGCGCTACAGCTTCTGGTCGAAGGCGCCGACTTCGGAGTGGTCGGCCAGTCTTGTCTCGATGTCGGCGAACATCGCCCGCATAATATCTTCCGATGTCGGACTTTCAACGACGACCACCAGCGAGGGTTTGTTCGATGAGGCGCGCACCAGTCCCCAGGTGCCGTCTTCGAGCACCACGCGCGCGCCGTTAACCGTGACCACGTCCTTGATCGGTTGGCCGAGGATCTTCGCGCCGTCACGCTGTAGGCCCAGATAAGTCTCGGTCATCGCTTCGACGACGCCGTATTTCTTCTCGTCGGCGCATTCGGGAGCCATTGTCGGGGACGACCAGGTGGTCGGCAGTGAGCGCCGCAGATCGCTCATCGACTTGCCCGGATTGCGCTCGAGCATGCGCAGGACGGCTGCCGCCGCCGCGATGCCGTCGTCGTAGCCCCGGCCGAACGGCGGCTGGAAGAAGTAGTGGCCGGACTTCTCAAAGCCCGCGACCGCGCCAAGCTCTTTGGCGCGGCGCTTGATGTAGGAGTGGCCGGTTTTCCAGTAGACGGTTTTCGCGCCCGCCGCTTGAAGCTCGGGGTCGGTCTCGAAGAGGGCCGTGGACTTGACGTCGACGACGAAGCTCGCGCCGGGGTGCTGGGCGGCGAAATCGCGTGCGAGGAGCACGCCGACCTTGTCGGCGTAGATCGAGACGCCCTCGTCGTCGACCACGCCGCAGCGGTCGCCGTCGCCGTCGAAGGCGAGGCCGACGTCCGCGCCGTGCTCTTTGACGGCCTTCTCCAGCTCGCCGAGCATTTCGAGGTCTTCAGGGTTCGGATTGTAGCGCGGGAAGGAATGATCGAGTGCGCAGTCAAGCTCGATCACCTCTGCGCCAAGGCGGCGCAGGGCTTCGGGCGCGAAGGCGCCCGCGGTGCCGTTGCCGCAGGCCGCGACGGCTTTGAGCGGCCGGGTGAGCTTCGGGCCGGAGGAAACGTCCGCAATGTAGCGTTCTCTGACCCCGTCGACGCGCTCGTAAGCGCCGCCGGGGCGCGGCTCGGCCGTTCCTGAAAGGACGATCTCTTTTAGCCGGCTCATATCGTCGGGGCCGAACGTCAGCGGACGCTCGACGCCCATCTTCACGCCGGTCCAGCCGTTCTCGTTGTGGCTGGCGGTGACCATCGCCACGCACGGCGCGTCGAGGTCGAACTGGGCGAAATAGGCGGTCGGCGAGAGCGCCAGGCCGATGTCGAGAATCTTCGCGCCGCCGGACATCAGCCCGAGCATCAGCGCCTGCTTGATCGACAGCGAGTAGGACCGGTAGTCGTGGCCGACGACGAAGGTCGGCTCGACGCCCTTCTCAAAGGCGATCGCGGCGAGGCCTTGGCCGAGCGCCTGAACGCCGACCAGATTGAGCTCCGGAGCGCGGTCCGAGCCGGCGTGGCCGAACCACCAGCGCGCGTCATATTCGCGAAATCCCGCGGGCTTGATCAGCGCTTCGGTCTCAAAAGCGAGGGTGTTGGCGGCGATATCCGCCCGCGGCTTTGTCATGGGGAGTGTCTTTCAAGATGCGCGCAACGCGTCTTACCCGCCGCCGCTTGGGTTCTCAAGCCAGGCGCTGCGCGCGGTTGGTGTGTTTCCTCATAGGTTTGCGCCGCCTACGAATGGCCCGAATCGGCTCTGGCGAGGGCGTTTAGTGGTTTTCCTGCAACGATCAGGCCGCCGCATCGCCTAGTGCGAGCCCGATCGGTTTTGCCTGTTGGGCTGACGGGGTAATGTTCGCTCCCGATATGATCAGCGGGCGCCGTAAGGCGCGCATAGTGTTGAGGACGGTGCGGATGTCGTTGAGCCGTTCGCTAAGAGCGAGCGGATCGCCTCGACGGGGGAGAGGCGGCGATTGACCAAGCCGAGGATCAGAAGCGATCATCGTGTTAAATATCAGCCTAAGCGCTGCGAGTGGCGCAGGCGCCAGGAAGGGGAAGTCATGAACAAGAAGGTGCTGGCTGCGGCGAGTCTCGCCGCGATGGTCGCCGCTCCGGCGGTCGCCCAAGACGGGGCGTTCTATTTCAAGGGCGGTCTGGGTTACGGCATGCCGACCGAGGCCGACGTCGTTCGGCCCACCGGCGACGGCGAGATCGATTTCAAGGGAGACCTGCGCTACATGCTCGGCGCCGGCTACGATTTCTCCAACAACTGGCGGATTGATCTCGATGTCGTGCGGCGCAGCAACGACGGCGGCCAAGTCGACGACGGTTCGCCGACTTCGACCGAGATCCGCAGCACGGCGGTGATGCTCAACGCCATCTACGACCTCGACCGGTTCTCCCGGTTCACGCCGTACCTCGGTGCGGGCGTCGGCTTGCCGATGCTCGACGGCGAGCTTGTGGGCGCGGCCTATGGTCCGCACCCGGCCATCAGCGAGAAAGTCGACGGGCATGAAGTCGGCGGCGATCTTGCCTGGCAAGGCCTCGCGGGCGTGTCGTTCGATCTGAACGACCGGCTCACCGCGGATCTTGAGTATCGCTACATCGACCTGGGTGATCTGGAAGGCACGGGCTTCGATTTCGAAGACGTCGAGAGCCACGACATTCTCTTCGGCCTGCGTCTGGCGCTCGGCCAACCGGCTCCGGCCCCTGCGCCGGCGCCCGCGCCGCCGCCTGCGGCTCCGGCGCAGCAGCCCGCGGCGGTCGCCGCGTGCGAGGACGTCGAGTTCATCGTCTACTTCGGCTGGGACGAATCTTCGCTGACCAGCCAGGCGACCCAGACGATCGCGACGGCGGCCCAGCGGGCCCAGACCTGCGACATCACGCGGGTGTCGATCGAAGGCCACACCGACAGCTCCGGCGATGCAGGCTACAACGTGCGTCTGTCCGAGCGTCGGGCCCGGGTCGTGCGCGACGAGCTGGTGCGCCGCGGCGTGCCGGCAAGCGTGATTGCGATCGAAGCGCGCGGGGAAAGCGATCCCGCCGTCGCCACCGGCGACAACGTGCGCGAACCGCAAAACCGCCGGTCAGAAGTGGTCATCGTCGTCCAGTAGCGACAGAGCGCTTCCAGCCTATCTGATGAACGGCCCGACTGTCTCAGTCGGGCCGTTTTTCGTTCGGCGGCTTCGTGCTTGACCCGCTCCTGCGGCGGGCGGAGAACTCAGGGCAACCTCACCCCAATCGCGGGAGCCCTCCCATGTCCAAGCCCGACCGTCCTTATCGACGGCGCAACATTGCGGGGCGGGCGCTGCATCCAGAGACGCTGGCGCTCAGCTACGGCTACGACCCCCATCTTTCCGAAGGCGCGATCAAGCCGCCGATCTTCCAGACAAGCACTTTCGCCTTCCGCTCGGCCGAGCACGGCGCGGCTTACTTCCGTTTCGCCCGCGGCCTCGCGCGCGAAGGCGACATCGAGGACCCGGGCCTCGCCTACACCCGGATCAACAACCCCAACCTCGAGGTCCTCGAAGACCGGCTGACCCTCTATGACGAGACTGAGGAGGCGCTCGCGTTCTCCTCAGGCATGGGCGCGATCACCACGAGCCTTCTGGCCTACCTCGATGCGGGCAGCGTGATCGTGCACTCGACCCCGATCTACGGCGCGACCGAGACTTTCATCCGCAACACTCTGCCGCGGTTCGGCGTCAAGACGGTCGAGTTCTTCGCCGACGCGCCCGAAGCCGAGGTGCGCGCGGCGGTCGAGAAGGCGCGGGGCCTTGGCGAGCTCCGGGTGATCTATACCGAAACCCCGTCCAACCCGATGAACTCCCTGGTTGACCTGGAGCTCTGCGCGCGCCTGCGCGACGAGACCGCCGAGGCCCAGGGCGTCGCGCCGGCGCTGATGACGGACAATACGATGCTTGGTCCGATCGGTCAGACGCCCTCGCGTCTCGGGGTGGATCTGACGATCTATTCGCTCACGAAGTATGTCGGCGGACACTCCGACCTGGTCGCTGGCGGCGTGATGGGCTCGAGCGAGAACATCGCGCGGGTGCGAGCGCTGCGCACCGCGCTCGGCACCGTGCCCGATCCGCACACTTGCTGGCTGCTGCTCAGAAGCCTGGAGACGGTGAAGATGCGCATGGAGCGCTCTTTCGAGAACGCGCGCGTCTGCGCCGAGTATCTGCGAGATCATCCGAAGATCGAGCGCGTGCGCTTCTTGGGGTTCCTCGAGCCGGGCACGCGAGACGGAGATGTGTTCAAGCGTCAATGCCTGAGCGCCGGTTCGACGTTCGCGTTCGAGGTCGCCGGCGGCGCGGAAGGCGCCTTCCGGCTGCTCGACAACCTCAAGCTGATCAAGCTCGCAGTCAGTCTCGGGGGCACCGAGAGCCTGATGTGCCATCCGGCTTCGACCACGCACTCGGGGGTCTCCGAGGAGCTGCGCGAACGGCTCGGCTACAACGCCGGCCTGCTGCGCTTCTCGGTGGGGGTCGAGCATCCCGACGACCTGATCGTCGATCTCGAGCAGGCGCTCGAAGCGGTGTGAAGTGATGAAGCTCTACGCCTACTGGGCGTCCTCGGCGAGCCACCGGGTGCGGATCGCGCTCAATCTGAAGGGGCTCGACTACGAGATCGTTCCTGTCGACCTCGGAGCGGCCGATGGCGGCGCGCAGCACTCGGCCGAATACCGGGCGCTCAATCCGCACGGCCGCGTGCCGACGCTGGTGCTCGACGACGGGACGGCGCTCACTCAGAGCTTGGCGATCGCGCTTTATCTTGATCGCGCCTTTCCCGAACCCCCGTTCCTGCCGGCCGATTCGGTCGATGCGGCCCAGGCGCTCGCCTTCGCGCAGATCATCGCCAGCGACATCCAGCCGCTGCATGTCCGCAAGGTGCTCGCGCGCCTGAAGTCGGTCGGCGAGCTCGACGATGCGGCGGCGCGCGATTGGGCGCGGCATTGGATCTGCCAGGGCTTTGACGCTCTCGAAGCGCTGGCGGTAGGCCGGAAGGCGCGTAGCGACTTCGCGTTCGGGGACGCGCCCAGCCTGGCCGAGGTCACGCTGATCCCGCAGATGTGCAAGGCGCGCGATTTCGACGTCGATTTCGCCGCCTATCCGACGCTTGCGCGGATCGAAGAGAAGGCCCTTGCGCTCAAGGCCTTCGCCGACGCCGCGCCCGATCGCCAGCCCGATGCGCCTCGCGAGTGAGACCAAAAACGCCCCGTTCTTCTATCCGGGGTGGTTAAAGGCGGTTCCGCCGCGGAGCGGTCAAGACTACAGTCGTTAGCGACAATCGGATGACGCGAGCTGTCTTGGGCGCGGGTGTCGCGACGGGCGGCGCACAAGAGGTTGCACATGGACGATGGCGCAGCGGGGGGCGCCGCCGGACCTGCAGCGCGAACCGCGCCGCGCAGGTCGCGGGGAGGGCGCGCGCAGGAACGCCGACGCAATCGCGGGCCGCTTTTCGGCGCGCTCGATCTCGGCACGAACAATTGCCGGCTGCTCGTCGCGGCGCGCACCAACGGCGGCTTTCAGGTCGTTGATGCGTTTTCGCGCATCGTCCGCCTCGGCGAGGGCCTCAACGACACCGGCGCGCTGTCGGACGCCGCGATGGAGCGCACGATCGCGGCGCTAAAGATCTGCGCCCAAAAACTCGCCCGCGCCGAGGTGCAGAATGCGCGCTGCATCGCCACTCAGGCCTGCCGTGCGGCCGCCAATGGCGAGGGCTTCCTAGAGCGGGTCGCCAAAGAGACCGGCCTCAAGCTCGAGATCATCACGCCGGACGAGGAAGCGCGACTTTCGGTGATGGGTTGTTTGAGCCTTATCGACCGTGAGTCACCGTGCGCGCTGGTCGTTGATATCGGCGGCGGTTCGACCGAGCTCTCGTGGGTGGACGTGCCCAAGCTCGCCGACGGCGCGGGTGGGATCGGCGCCTCGATCGCGGCCTGGGCGTCCGCGCCGGTCGGCGTCGTCACGCTCGCCGAGCGCTTCCCCGAGGGCGATGACCACGCCGCCTCCTACGCGCAGATGAAGGCTCACGTTCTCGACCTCCTGCCCGCGCCCGAGGGCGCGCAGGCGCTCGCGCCGCACTTCGAAGCGGGCGAGGGGCATCTCATCGGCACCTCGGGGACGATCACGTCGATCGCCGGGGTGCACCTCGAGCTGCCGCGCTACGACCGCAACCGCGTCGACGGGCTTTGGATGACCGAGGCCGAAACCATCGCCGCCTGTGATGCGCTCAAGGCGCTCGACCGCGATGGTCGGGCGCGCCAGCCTTGCATCGGCCGTGAACGCGCCGACGCCGTGCTCGCCGGCTGCGCCATCCTTGAGGCGATCGTCGAGCGCTGGCCTTCGCCGCGTTTGCGTGTCGCCGACCGTGGACTGCGCGAAGGCATGCTGATGCAGCTGATGCATGCGCCGAAGAAACGCCGGAGGCGACGTCGCCGGCGGTCGCGGCGCGGCGGAGGCGGCGCGGCCGCGCCGCAGGCGGCGACGTGAGCAAGGCGGGAGACGGTCAAGGCGGCGACGAGCGCCGTCGCCGGCGGAAAAAATCCGGCGGGCCGCAGGAACCTGGCCGAGGCGAGGGTCTGACCAAGCGGGTCAAGACCGCGCGCGGCCGAAAGCTATCCTCGACGCTGTGGCTCAAACGCCAGCTCAACGATCCTTACGTGGAGCGCGCCAAGGCCGCGGGCTATCGCTCGCGAGCCGCCTTCAAGCTGATAGGGCTCGACGACAAATTCCGTCTTCTGAAGAAGGACGCGCGGGTCGTCGACCTCGGCACCGCGCCTGGCGGTTGGATCCAGGTCGCGCTCGAGCGCGGCGCGTCCAAGGTGGTCGGCGTAGATCTCCTGTCTATGGAGCCGATCACCGGCGCGGAGCTGATTGAAGGCGACTTCACCGAGCCTGAAATCGTCGAGCGCGTGCGCGCTGCGATCGACGGGCGCGCCGATCTCGTGCTTTCGGACATGGCGGCCAACACCACTGGCCATCGCGCCACAGATCATCTGCGCGTCGTCGCACTGGTGGAGGCGGCGGCGGACTTCGCCGAGGAGGTTCTCGCGCCCGGCGGCGCGTTTGTCGCCAAGGTGTTTCAGGGCGGAGCGGAGGGCGATCTCCTGGCGCGGCTCAAGACCAGCTTTGAGAAGGTCCGTCATGCCAAGCCGCCTGCAAGCCGGCCGGAAAGCCCTGAAACCTATCTGGTGGCGACCGGATTTCGTGGGCGATCAAGCGGATAAGAAGCTCATTCCCGCCCTTTCGCGAATCTCTTTGATCCGTTAAACCCCCGCAACTGCGAGTGGAGGCGAGCATGGAGATCCGCGACGGGGTCACCTTCGACGACGTTCTTCTCGAGCCCGGGCCGAGCGAGGTCATGCCCGGTCAGACCGACGTGCGCACCAAGCTGACGCGCGAGATCACCCTCAACATCCCGATCCTGGCCGCGGCCATGGACACCGTCACCGAAGCGGGCATGGCGATCGCGCTCGCTCAAGAGGGCGGGCTGGGGGTGATCCACCGCAACTTCCAGCGCCCGAACGCCGACGATCCGGTTGAGAAGGACTACGTTCTGCAGGCCGACGAGGTCCGCAAGGTCAAGCGCTTTGAAAGCGGCATGGTGGTCAATCCCGTGACCATCAGCCCCGAAGCGACCCTGCACGATCTGCGCGAGCTGCAGAAGCGGCACAAGATCTCCGGCATTCCGGTCATCGACGGCGACACGCTGGTCGGCATCGTCACCAACCGCGACGTGCGCTTCGCTGATGACGAGAACGAAAAGGTCGGCGCGCTGATGACCCGCGAGCTGGTCACCGTCGCTGAAGGGGCGAGCGAGTCCGAGGCGCGGGCGCTCTTGCATAAGAACCGCATCGAGCGGGTGATCGTGGTCGACGACGGGGGCCGCTGCGTCGGCCTCATCACCGTCAAGGATATGGAAAAAGCGAGCTCGCACCCCCACGCCGCCAAGGACGCTCAGGGCCGGTTGCGCGTAGGCGCGGCGAGCACGGTGGGCGACGCAGGCTTTGCGCGCTCCGAGGTGCTGGTGGACGCGGGCGTCGACGTCCTCGTGATCGACACTGCGCACGGGCACAACAAGAACGTTCTCGACCAGGTGACCCGCGTGAAGCAGTGGTCGAATTCGGTTCAGGTCATCGCCGGCAATGTGGCGACCTACGAAGGGGCGCGCGCGCTCATCGATGCGGGGGCGGACGCGATCAAGGTCGGCATCGGCCCCGGTTCGATTTGCACGACGCGCGTCGTCGCCGGCGTCGGCGTGCCGCAGCTGACCGCAATCATGGACGCGGCGCGCGCGGCGAAGGATGCGGGCGTGCCGCTGATCGCAGACGGCGGGATCAAGTATTCGGGCGACATCGCCAAGGCGCTCGCCGCCGGGGCTTCGGTGGTGATGGTCGGTTCTCTGCTTGCAGGTTGCGACGAGGCGCCGGGCGAAGTGTTCCTCTACCAAGGTCGTTCGTACAAGTCCTATCGCGGCATGGGCTCCCTGGGTGCGATGGCGCGCGGCTCGGCGGACCGGTACTTCCAGAAAGAAGTCACCGACACGATGAAGCTGGTGCCTGAAGGCATCGAAGGCCAGGTGCCCTACAAGGGGCCGGCGGGGCCGATCATCCACCAGTTGGTGGGCGGCGTGCGCGCGGCGATGGGCTACACGGGCGCGCAGACGATCGAAGATTTTCAGTCCAAGGCGCGTTTCCTGAAGATCTCGAATGCCGGCCTTAGGGAAAGCCACGTGCACGACGTGGTGATGACCCGCGAAGCGCCGAACTATTCTTCGTCTGGGTAACTCTTTGAATTTACGAAGTTAAATTCGGACTGG
>JASFUX010000063.1:0-14808 GCA_050050115.1 Maricaulaceae bacterium
CGAACTCGGCGAAATCCACCGCGCCGTCGCCGTCGGCGTCGAACCGGCCGAACTCTTCCTCGCGCATGGCGGCGAGGTGAGCCGTGACGTCGAACGAGGCGCCGTCGCTCGTATCCAGCTCGACGTAGTCCTCGGTTTCGCCGTCCTCTTCGATGCGCACCCGCCGCACAACCCGGTACTCGTGAGCGCCGTCCGTCTCGACATCGACATCTTCGAGAAGCGCCATCGCTTCATCCCGATCAGGCGCGGCCGGGATCCACAGCTCGCCTTCGCCGACGACGACTTCGCCATCCGTTTCGGTCCGTTCGACGGTGCGCACGACCATCATGCCGCCGCCCGGTCCAGGGGTTGGGGAATGGTCTGAGAACTCCTCGAAGGTCACACGACCGTCGCCATTTGCGTCCATCCGCTCGAAGACGGCCTGCAAGTCGATTTCCGCGGTGCTTGGGCTCACGGCGATTGCGGTCAGGCCGATCGCGGCCGCACTGGCGGCCAGAGCGCTGCGGCGAGCTGCGGGGGTGTTCAAGATCATGGCGATGCTCCTGTCGGACAAGGAAGATCGCCGGCGCGCCGCGCGCCTTAAATAGTCGTCGATCGCATCCCGAACCACGTCGCTCGCGGTGCGCCCTTCGGCGCGGGCCGCCTCGATGAAGGCGCGCTTGGTGTCGTGCGGCATGCGCACTTCAAGCGTGTCGGTCTTCTTCTTGTGACGCGGCTTGAACATGGGTCGAGTTTAGAGGTTCGGATCGATTTCCAACAGGCGTTGCGGCGCCCGGCGAACCGAAGGATCGCAACGCCCGCCGCCCGAGCGTGAGCGAAAGCTCGCCCGGGCAGAAGGAAAAACGTGTCCGGACATGTCCGGACGGCGCCTGGACGCTGTCCGGGCGCCGAAATGTCGGGCCTAGAACGGGATTTCGTCGTCGAGCTCGAAGCTCTCCTTCGCGCCGCCGCGCGAGGGCGAGCCGCCTCCGCCGCCGCCAAACGATCCACCGCTCGAGTCGTCGGGACCGGAATAGCTGCTTTCCTCGCCCTTGGCCGAGAGGATCTGCAGATCGCCGCGGAACTTGCCGAGCACGATCTCGGTCGAGTAGCGATCTTGACCGTCCTTGTCCTGCCACTTGCGGGTCTGCAGCTGGCCTTCGACGTAAATCCGCGTGCCCTTGCGCAGATAATTCTCCGCCACGCGCGCAAGGTTCTCGTTGAAGATCGCCACCGAGTGCCATTCGGTGCGGTCGCGCTTCTCGCCCGTCGCCTTGTCGCGCCACTGCTCCGACGTGGCGATCCGCAGGTTCACCACCGGGTCGCCCGAGGGCAGTTTCCGCACCTCAGGGTCGCGTCCGAGGTTTCCAATCAGCATCACCTTGTTCAATGAGCCGGCCATCGCTGTCTCCTTTGCTCTGTCGTCGCTGCTCGTACTGCGCTGTCCGCGACGGCTCTTAGTCGGTTCTATTGTTCGCTTTTTGTTCCATTCGTCAAGATGCGATCCTCAATAGCGCGACGCTTCTATCTTCAACGTCCAGTCTGCTCAGCCAAAACCTTGTGGACTGGATCGCCTAAAGGCTCGCCCCGTCGATCGCTTTGATCTCCAGCGCGTTTGCATCAACGCCTTCGAGACACCGCACGTTGATCGCCACCACCGGCCCGCTCGGCATCTCGCCTCGGCCGAAGGACTGCACCCCGCAGGTCTTGCAGAAGAGATGCTCGATCGTCTTCTTGTTGAAGCGATACTCCGTCTGCGCATCGTCTCCGGAGATCAACCGAAAACTGCTCGCCGGCGCAAACGCAAGGAGGAAACCCTTCCTACGGCAATGGCTGCAGTTGCACTGGTTGACGGTTTCCAGCGCGAGGTCGACCTCGTACTTCACTGCCCCGCAGTGACAGCCTCCTGTGTAGGTCTTGGTCTCCGTCATGGCCGCCCCTCCTTGCGTTTCATTCCCAGCTTGATGTCAGCATCAAATCATGTTCGCGTATTGTTCTCATGGGATTTAGCAAGGTCAAGCGCTATCTCCAAAGCTCGAACGCGGGGAACGGCGCAGCGACGCCATAGTTGGTCGAGGGACACGTGACCGAAGCGATGAAGCACATCCGCGTTCGCGGAGCGAAGGCGCATAACCTCAAGTCCGTCGACGTGGACATTCCGCGCGACCAGCTGGTCGTGGTCACGGGGCTGTCGGGCTCGGGCAAGTCCTCGCTCGCCTTCGACACCATCTACGCCGAGGGCCAGCGCCGCTATGTCGAGAGCCTGTCGGCCTATGCGCGCCAGTTCCTCCAACTGATGCAGAAGCCCGACGTCGAGAGCATCGAGGGCCTCTCTCCAGCGATCTCGATCGAGCAGAAGACCACTTCGCGCAACCCGCGCTCGACCGTCGCCACGGTCACCGAGATCTACGACTACATGCGCCTCCTGTGGGCGCGCATCGGCGTGCCCTATTCGCCGGCGACCGGTCTGCCGATCGAAAGCCAGACCGTCTCGGAGATGGTCGACCGGATCATGGCGCTGCCGGAGAAGACGCGGCTGCTCTTGATGGCGCCGATCGTCCGTGGCCGGAAAGGCGAATACCGCAAAGAGTTCGGGGAGCTGCTCGCTCGCGGCTTCCAGCGCGTCAAGGTCGACGGTGAATTCTACGAGCTCGAAACTCCGCCCAAGCTCGACAAGAAGTATAAGCACGACGTCGACGTGGTCGTGGACCGCATCGTCGTCCGCGAAGGGATGGAAACCCGCCTCGCCGACAGCCTGGAGACCGCGCTGCAGCTCGCCGACGGCCTCGCGGTCGCCGAATACGCCGACGCGCCGGCCAAAGGCGATCCCGAGCGCATCCTCTTCTCGCAAAACTTCGCCTGCCCCGTCTCCGGCTTTACCATCCCTGAGATCGAGCCGCGCCTCTTCTCCTTCAACTCGCCGCAAGGCGCCTGTCCGGCCTGCGACGGGCTCGGCGAGGAGCTGGTGTTCGACGCCGACCTGATCGTGCCGGATCGCTCGAAGTCGCTGGAGAAAGGCGCGATCGCGCCGTGGGGCAAGACCAGTTCGAAGCTCTATATCCAGACGCTCGAAGCGCTGGCGCATCACTACAAGCAGTCGATCAACACGCCTTGGAACAAGCTCAAAGCGAGCTTCCGCGACATCGTCTTGCACGGCACCGGCTCGACCAAGGTGCGCTTCGTCTACGAGGACGGCGCGCGCCGCTACGAGACGACGAAGACGTTCGAAGGCGTGATCCCAAACCTCGACCGCCGCTGGCGCGAGACCGACTCCGCCTGGATGCGCGAGGAGCTGGCGCGCTACCAGTCCGCCGCGCCGTGCGAGGAGTGCGGCGGCAAGCGCCTACGGCCCGAGTCGCTCTGCGTGAAGGTCGGCGGCGAGGACATCTCAACGACGACCGAGCTGTCGATCAAGAACGCCTGCGTCTGGTTCGACGCGCTTTCGAAGAAGCTCACCAAGAAAGAAAAGACGATCGCAGAGCGCGTGCTCAAGGAGATCCGTGACCGGTTGAATTTCTTGAACGCCGTCGGACTCGAATATCTCACGCTCGACCGCACATCGGGCACGCTCTCGGGCGGGGAAAGCCAGCGCATCCGGCTCGCCAGCCAAATCGGCTCAGGGTTGACCGGCGTTCTCTATGTGCTCGACGAGCCTTCGATCGGTCTGCATCAGCGCGATAACGCCCGCCTGCTCGACACGCTGAGGAACCTCCGTGATCTCGGCAACACGGTCATCGTGGTTGAGCACGATGAAGAAGCCATCATGACCGCCGACCACGTCGTCGACCTTGGCCCGGAGGCAGGCGTGCACGGCGGCGAAGTGGTCGCTCAAGGGTCGGTCGAAGACATCAAGGCGTCGAAGAAGTCACTGACCGGCATGTACCTGTCCGGCGCGCGCGAGATCGCCATCCCGGCCGAACGGCGCAAGCCCAATGGCCGGGCGCTCAAGGTCGTTGGCGCGCACGGCAACAACCTCAAAGACATCGACATCGAGTTTCCGCTCGGATTGTTCGTATGCGTCACCGGCGTCTCGGGCGGAGGCAAATCGACGCTCACGGTCGAAACGCTCTACAAGGCCGCCGCGCGACGCATCAACGGCGCCTCGGCCGCGCCGGCCCCGCACGAGACGATCGAAGGCCTCGAACTGCTCGACAAGATCATCGACATCGACCAGTCCCCGATCGGCCGCACGCCGCGCTCGAACCCGGCGACCTACACCGGCGCCTTCACCCCGATCCGCGACTGGTTCGCCGGTCTGCCCGAGGCCCAAGCGCGCGGCTACAAGCCGGGGCGCTTCTCCTTCAACGTCAAGGGCGGACGCTGCGAGGCCTGCCAGGGCGACGGCGTCATCAAGATCGAGATGCACTTCCTGCCCGACGTCTACGTCGAATGCGACGTCTGCGAGGGCAAGCGCTACAACCGCGAAACGCTCGAAGTGCTCTACAAGGGTAAGTCGATCGCCGACGTGCTCGACATGACGGTCGAAGACGGCGCGAAGTTCTTTTCCGCCGTGCCAGCGATCCGCGACAAGCTAGTGACGCTGGAGCGCGTAGGCCTGGGCTACATCAAGGTCGGCCAGCAGGCGACGACGCTCTCGGGCGGGGAAGCCCAGCGAGTGAAGCTGTCGAAGGAGCTGTCAAAGCGCGCCACGGGCCGGACGCTCTACATCCTCGACGAACCGACGACCGGGCTGCACTTCGAAGACGTGCGCCGGCTTCTGGGCGTGCTGCAGGAGCTGGTCGAGAACGGCAACTCGGTCGTCGTCATCGAGCACAACCTCGACGTCATTAAGACCGCGGACTGGATCATCGACCTCGGCCCCGAAGGGGGCGACGGCGGGGGCGAGGTGGTCGCGCAAGGCGCGCCGGAAGACGTCGCCAAGGTCGCCAAGAGCTGGACCGGCAAGTTCTTAAAGGACGTGCTCGGACGGAAGCGCATGGCGTCGGTCAAGAGCACGGCGAAGGCGGCTCGAGCCAAGAGTTCGCCCGCGAAAGCCGCCTCGGCAAAAACCCCGCGAAGAAAGTCGGCCGCCAAAACCGCTGTCGCGGCGGCCGCGGTGAAACGCTCCCGCGCCGTGCGCGCAAAGCCAGCGCGGAAACCGAAAGAGAAAGCCTAGAGCATCGCGCGAAAAAGTGGACGCCGGTTTTTCGCAAAAGCGATGCGACATCAAAGCCTAGATCGCCGAGTGCGATTCCGATTTCGTGCTCGGCGACCTAGAAGACCTTCGCCTCTTCGCCCTCCTCGACGACCGGCGGCCGGCGCAGGATCAGCCACAGCGTAACCCCGGAGAAGGCGGCGAACACCGCGAGCTGAACGAGGCCGGTCGCCACGCTCGCCTCGCCGTCGAGCGCGGTGGCTTCCTCGATGGTCTGCATCAGCACCTCGAGCGGACCGGCCTCGGGCGACTGGGCGGCCCCGCCCAAGAGGCCGATGACGACCGCGCTGGCGTTGAAGGCGCCGTGCGCGCCGCAGACGCCGATGATCGATCGGTCGTAGACGGCCCAAAGCGACATGAACAAGCCGACGCAGGTGATCGCCAGGATGGACGCAAAGCCGCCCGCGATCCCCGAGGCGAAGACATGGAAGTGGAACGAGCCGAAGAGGATCGTGTTGAGGACGACGCCCATCGCCAAACCGCGCCGAGCGGCGATCGAGGACATCATCCAGCCGCGGAACGCGATCTCCTCGCATGAGCCTTGGATCAAGAAGAAGGTGACCGCGCACACGAAGACGAGGATCCAGGCCGGCGAAAGCAGTCGGCCAAGGTTGGGATCCTCGATCACGACTTCCGCCGGCGTTTCAACGAACGACCCGAAGATGCCGAGAAACACGACCGCGGCGACGCCCAGCGCAAAACCGAGCCCGTAGCGCCTGAGCGGATTCGGTCCGCGAAAGCCGGCCGAGGCGAGGCTGCGCCGCTCGAACCCTTTGATCCAGGCGATCACCATCAACGCCCAGACCGGGAATTGCACGATCGACGCCACCGCGATCAGGAGCAGCTCCAGATCGGGCGGCAAGGCCTCGGGCGTGATCGTCGCCGGATCGACGCCCCCGCTCACCATGTAGACGCCCATGACGACGCCCGCGACCAGGATCGCGGGCACGATCGACAGGATGTACATGCCCGGCTGAACGAGGATGAACGAGGCCCAGACATAGGTCATCCGCGCGCCGGCCTTGATCGAACCAAACGGCCCGCGGCGCGCCGGCGACATTGGCGGCAGGCCGGGCGGGTCCTCCGGCCATGCGCTCTGTTGATCGGCAGGCGCGGGATTGTCCGTGTCAGCCATGCTCATGCTCCTAGAGCCGCTTCATGCGGTTTTGCGCGGGTCCGCGCCGCGCTGCGACCTTGCCGCGACTCGCCGCTCAGCCGATCATATATGCCGTCAAAGAGTAAACGCCGCTTTTTCCTGACGACAATTCGGCCGTCTCAGCTGAACGACTCCGCGACCGCTTGGCCCGAACTCCGGCCAAGCTTGAGATAGGCGTAGGCGCCCACGCCGCTAAAGGCCGCAGCGAGGCCGACATTCACGACGGAGCTCAACACCGTCGAAAGAATGTAGCCCGGCGACAGGAATACGCTGGCGGGATTGTCGATCCCCTCGGCCGCCGCGCGTCCTTCGAGCACCGCCGCCGCGCCGCCGGCGAGCACCGCGTTGAGCGCCGCAACCACGAGGAACGCGAGGATCGCAATGAAGAACAGCACGACGAAGGCGCCGAGAAGTCCCCACATATGGCCCCTCGTCATGGTCCACGACCCGAGGACGACGAACTTCTGCTCGCCGACGCTCGCCGGCGCCGCCGCGCAAAACCGCACGCTGACGAGCGTAATGGCGAACGCCGCGCCGAAGAAGCCCAGAACGATGACGACCGCGCCCAGCGGTCCGGCGACCACCGAAAGCAGACCGCCGATCAAGCCGATGACGATCGAAGCGGCGAACCACATCAGAAACAGGCCAAGCCCGATGACCAAGCCGACGACGAAAATCCGCAGCTCGTCCATGCCCAGCTGCATGCCCAGCACCCAGCCCCCGCGCTGCTCGAAGATCAGCGAACGCAGCACCGCGCCCTGGATGACGACGCTGACGGCGATGTTGAGGAGGAAAAAGCCGATCATGCTCGGCGAGGTGAGCAGCCCCAGATAGGCGTCGCGCAGCGTCTGCATCATGGCGTCGGGATCGCCGCCCGGAGCGCCCTCTTGAATTGCGTACATCGCACCAGTGAACGCGGCGAGTTCGGTCCAGGTGAGCTGCGTCATCACCAGGCTGAACACCGCCATGAGCAGCGAAAGCACGCCGATCAGGATCGGGTCCCGCTGAAACAGGCGAAACCCGTAGAACATGGCGTCCGTGGCGTTGAATTGCGGCATGAGGCTCCTCGCAAGATGTCCGAAGTTCGTATGCGGCTTAGCTGAAGACTTCGGCGCTGCCGCCTTCGGTCTGCTTCCAATCGAGATAACCGCGCGCGCCGACGCCGAGGAAGCCGCCCAGGAAGAAGGTGTAGACGACCCCGTAGATGACCGCGCCGACGATGACCAACGGCCCCAAGCTGATGTCCAGCATCGAGGGGTCGAACTCCTCGGGCGGCCCGAACTGGAAGAACGCAGCGCCCACGACCGCGACGACCACGCCGGCGATTACCGTCTCGGCCACGAGCACGATCGCGTACAAGATCAGATAGGCGAGAAACAGCGTCCAAAACCGGCCTTTGGTGATCTTCCAGCTCTCGAAAATGACAAAGCGCTGTTCGCCCACGGTGGCCGGACCGGCGGCGCTCAAGCGGATAGCGAGCCATACGATCACGACGATCGCGCCAACCATGGCGACGAGCATCAGCACCCCCAGTCCCACCGCAGCCGCAGCCGACTCTCCGCCCGTCGCCGCCATGACGGCGGCGAACAAACCGACGACGACCGCGATCCCGATGTAAGGCAAAACCACAATAAAGAGGTAGCAGACGATAGTGACGAGAATGACCCGCACCTCGTCCATGCCGAGCTTGAGCCCGAGGAACCATCCTTTGGATTGTCCGTGTACAAGCGATCTCTGAACTGCTCCGAGAATGATCATGGCGACCGGAAGCGACAGCAAGAGCATCTGGCCGATCATGCCATAGAAGCCGAACACCGCGCCGAGTATCGCTTCTTCATCGTCGGGCGCGGTCATCATGAGGCCGAGGAAGTCCGCGTACGCCGGCAACAACACGAGCGCCAGATAGACGCCGATCAGCGCATACAGCAGCGTGATCCCGAGAAACGTCATCGGATCGCGCTTGATCAGCCCGAACCCGTAGAACGCCGCTTCGCCCGCGGAAAACTTGTTCATCCGTCCCTCCCAGAGGCGCCCAGGCCCGACGTTTGGCGCCGGCTCTTTGGCTCGCCTTGCGCCACATGAGTCTAGCGGTTTGCCCCGCCTCCCGTCGATCCCTTGCACAAATGCAGTCAAGGCGGCCGGCGCGCCCCTTGACGCTGACGCGTGCGCCTCCGATACCCAGATTCCATGACAGATGCGCCCATACATATCGTCGGCGGCGGGCTCGCCGGCTCGGAAGCCGCCTGGCAGGCCGCTGAGGCCGGCGCGCGCGTGGTCCTCCACGAGATGCGGCCCGTGCGCGGCACCGATGCGCACGTCGGCGAGCAGCTGGCCGAACTCGTGTGCTCGAACTCCTTCCGCTCCGACGACGCGGCGACCAACGCCGTGGGGCTGCTGCACGCCGAAATGCGCCGGCTCGGTTCACTGATCATGGCCGAGGCGGACAAGCACCGCTTACCCGCCGGCGGCGCGCTCGCTGTCGACCGGGTCGGCTTCGCTGAGGGCGTGACCGAGGCGCTCGAAGCCCATCCGGGAATCGAGATCCGCCGCGAAGAGGTCGCCGGCCTGCCGCCCGCGGACTGGGGGCGAACGATCATCGCTACAGGCCCCCTAACCTCGCCCGCTCTCGCTGACGCCGTTGCATCGCTGACCGGGCAGGACGAGCTCGCTTTCTTCGACGCGATCGCGCCGATCATTCATGCCGACAGCATCGACATGGACCTGGCCTGGTTCCAGTCGCGCTACGACAAAGGCGAAACCGACGCGGACAAAGCCGCCTACCTCAACTGTCCGATGACGGAAGAGCAATACAACACCTTCATCGACGCCCTGCTCGCCGCGCCGGTCACCGAGTTCAAGGACTGGGAGCGCGACACGCCCTACTTCGAGGGCTGCCTGCCGATCGAGGTGATGGCCGCGCGCGGCCGTGAGACGCTGCGCCACGGGCCGATGAAGCCGCGCGGTTTGACCAATGCACACCAGCCGGACGTCAAGCCCTATGCGGTCGTCCAGCTGCGCCAGGACAATGCGCTCGGCACGCTGTTCAACATGGTCGGCTTTCAGACCAAGCTGAAGTACGCCGCGCAAGCCGAAGTCTTCAAGCTGATCCCCGGGCTGGAGAAGGCGCGGTTCGCCCGGCTCGGCGGCATCCACCGCAACACCTTCTTGAACAGCCCCGTGCTGCTCGATCAGAGCCTGAGGCTGCGCGCTGAGCCGCGCATTCGCTTCGCCGGCCAGATCACCGGGGTCGAAGGCTACGTCGAAAGCGCGGCGACGGGCTTGCTCGCGGGACGCTTCGCCGCCGCGGAGGCTCTGGGCGCCGCGATGACCGCGCCGCCTCAGACTACGGCGATGGGCGCGTTGCTGGCGCACGTCACGGGCGGACACATCGCCGGCGGCAAAGGCGTCTTTCAGCCGATGAACGTCAACTTCGGCTTGTTCCCGCCGGTGGAGACGCCGAGCAAGACCGAAGACGGCGCACGCCTTCGCGGCAAGGCCAAGGCCGAAGCGCGCAAGCGCGCCTGGACCGCGCGCGCCGCGGCCGACCTCGAGGCCTGGCTCAGCGCCATGACGCTCGAGGCCGCCGAGTAGCGCCCGCTAGTCCTGCGGCATCTGGAACACGATGGTCAGCATCACGCCTTCGGTGACGACCGGACCGCGCTCGCCCTGCGCCGGCAAATAGCCTGCGCGGCTGGCGGCGGTCAGCGCCGCGCGCGCAAAGCCGTTGTGCGTGCAGCTGACGATCTCAGGATCGACGACCGAGCCGGACGTCGCAACAGTGAAGCGGACGCGGCAGGAGCCTTCGCGACCGTTCATGCTGGAGGGATATTCAGTGACGGGGTCGAATATCCGTTGAGGGCCGGAGATCCTCGCCCCGCTGGTCGGCGTCGGTTCAAGCCCGCCAGGGCCTGGCGGCTCGGGGGCGAAGTTGACGTCAGTGCCCGGTTTGTCCCCCGGCACAGGTCTTTCGATGACGGGTCGATCAGGCGCGGTCCGCTCCACCGGATCCGGAAACCGAGTGCCGATCTCGACTTCGGTGATCTCCCGCTTGCTGACAATTTCGGGAACAGTCCTCTCGGGCGGCGGCGGGAGCACCACTTCCTTCTGAGCCACCAGCGCCTGCATGAGCGCGCCGAGCGACACGGCGAAGAGCGCCGCGATCGGCAAGCTCAAGGCGTAGCGCGGCAACGGAGACAAAGACGACATGGCGACTCTCCCTGATTATGAATTTTTTGTAATGTCGCACAGTTTCGCGTGCGGATCAATTCAAAGCCCGATGCTGCGCCGGACTTTCGGCGTCAGGACTCAGACCCGCCCCGTCGCCGCTGAAGCGATCAAGCGCAAACGGTCCGTCAGCGGACGGGATTGCGCGGCCACCTTGAAATAGTCCTCGCTCGCGCGTTGCAGCCGCGCCAGCCGCGGCGCGGCGAGCGCCAGGTAGCCGTAGGCCGGCCAAAGTTCCGCGTCCAAAGCCGGAAGCTGCGCGCGAGCCTCGCCAAGCGCGCGCTCGGCCGTCTCCAGCAAAGGCGCCGCGCAGGCGCGCATCGCTTCTCCGTCACGTTCGGAAAAAGCGCGCGCGACGCGATCGGCCGGGATATCGGCGGGCGGCGTGATCCAACCCTGCGCGACGTGGACCGGCAGCGCCCGCGCCAGCCCCGTCAGCGCCCAAGCGCGGCCGCAGGCGCGAAGAACTTCAAGCTGTCCGGCGTCGAGCGGGATCTGACCCGCAAAGGCGCCGGCGAGCGCGGCGAGCCGGCCGGCGGTCTCATCCGTATAAGTCTCAATTTCACCGACATCATCGAAGCGCTCGGGTTCAAGATCGCGCCTGCGCGCGTCGATCAGCGCCAAAAACTCCGCCTGGTCGATCGACGAGGCCGCGCTCGCGATCGCGTCGGCCAGCGCCAGCGCCACGGGATGACGGCGCGGGCGCACCGGATCGGCGTAGATCTCCTCGATCGCTTCACGCCACCAGGCGAGGCGGATCTCGCCCAGCATCGGGTCGCTCACCACCTCGCGTACGCGAGCGATCTCGGCGTTGAAAGCGTAGAGCGCCTCGAGCCGCGCCCGCGCCGGCGCCGGCGCGAACCGGGCGGCCAGCCAGCGGTCGGGATCGGCCTGTCGCGCCGTCTCGCTGATCGACATGATCTCCGCCGCCACGTCTCGCCTGCTCCTCCGATCCGCGCCTGGCCGCCCCATCGACGCTCGGGAGGCAGCCCTACTTAGAATTGGAACAAGAAAAAAGCGCCCAGGAGGGTGACGCGCCGGCCAAAGCGACTAAGTTCAGGGCGAGCCGGTCGGCGGCGCGCCTTGCGGTTGAACGCCTTGGCGCGCGCCGGCGGCCTTCATCGCGCTCGCGATTCACACGTTCAAGGAGACCTTCGCGCCATGGCATTCGAACTTCCCCCGCTTCCCTACAACCGCGACGCGCTCGCCCCGCACATCTCCGAGAACACGCTCGATTTCCACTACGGCAAGCACCACCAGACCTATGTGACCAACCTGAACAAGCTGCTCGACGGCAAGCCCGAAGCAAGCCAGTCGCTCGAAGACGTGATCCGCGGCGCGGCCGGCTCGAACCCCGGCGTATTCAACAACGCCGCGCAGGTCTGGAACCACACCTTCTACTGGAACTCGATGAAGCCGGGCGGCGGCGGCGCACCCCAGGGCGACATCGCCGACAAGATCAACGAGGACTTCGGCTCCTACGACGCGTTCAAGGAAGCGTTCGCACAAGCCGGCGCGACCCAGTTCGGCTCGGGCTGGGCGTGGCTGGTCCTCAAGGGCGGCAAGCTCGAGGTGACCAAGACGCCGAACGCTGAAACGCCGGTGACGGACTCCGCCGCGACGCCGCTTCTGACGATGGACGTCTGGGAGCACGCCTACTACCTCGACTTCCAGAACGCGCGCCCGAAGTACATCGAGACCTTCCTCGATAGCCTCGTGAACTGGGACTTCGCCAACGCGAACCTCAGCGGAGCGTAGGTGTAGAGCAGGGTGCGTCGCGCCCGCGAGATGCGCCCTGCCCCAACCAGCCGACGTCCCGAAGCCAAATGCCCCGCAACCTCAAATCCTGCCAGAACGTCGAAGACTTCCGTCTGCTCGCCAAGCGGCGGTTGCCGGGGCCGATCTTTCACTACATCGACGGCGCGGCCGAAGACGAGATCACCTATCGGCGCAACACTGCGGCCTTCGACGAAGCTGACCTGGTGCCCAACGTGCTCGCCGGGGTCGAGGACGTAGACATGTCGGTTACGGTGCTGGGCCAGAAGCTCAAGATGCCGATCTTCTGCTCGCCGACGGCGCTGCAGCGCCTCTTTCATCACGACGGCGAGCGCGCGGTCGCGCGGGCGGCTGAAAAATTCGGCACGATGTTCGGCGTGTCGTCGCTGACCACGGTCTCGCTCGCCGAGATCGGCGCGATGACGTCCGGGCCGAAGCTGATGCAGTTCTACTTTCACAAAGACCGTGGCCTTAACGACGAGATGGTCGAGCGCGCCAAGGCGGCGAACTTCGACGCCATGGCCCTCACCGTCGACACCATCACCGGCGGCAACCGCGAGCGCGATTTTCGCACCGGCTTCACCTCGCCGCCGCGCCTGACGCTGGCGAGCCTCTTGTCGTTCGCCGTGCATCCGAGCTGGGCGTGGAACTACTTCACCCACGAACCCTTCTCATTGGCCGAGTTGAAGACCCACGTGCCCGAAGGCTCGAACGTGGCCGTCACCGTCGGGGGCTACTTTTCCCAGATGCTCGACCAGTCGATGAACTGGAAGGACGCCGAGCGCCTCAACGCCTTGTGGGGCAAGCCGTTCGCCCTGAAGGGCGTCATGAGCGTCGGCGACGCCAAGCGCGCGATCGACATCGGCGCGAGCGCGATCATCGTGTCGAACCACGGCGGCCGGCAGCTCGACGGCTCGCGCGCGCCGTTCGATCAGATCGCGGAGCTCGCCGACGCCGTGGGCGGCCAGATCGAGATCATCCTCGACAGCGGCATCCGACGCGGCACGCACGTGCTCAAGGCGCTAGCAGCCGGCGCGACGGCGTGCTCGGGCGGGCGGATGTACCTCTACGCCCTCGCCGCGGCCGGCCAGCCCGGCGTTGAACGGGCGCTGAAGAAAATGCGTCGCGAGATTGAGCGCGACATGAAGCTGCTTGGCGTGACGCGGATCGACCAGATCAACAGCGACATGCTGCGCTATCGTCGGCATGCCGATCAGCGCGACTGAGCAAGCCGCGCGGGGGCCTCGCGCCCGACACACTCGCGACATAGTCTGGCGCGACCTGTTCTTCAGGGACCAGACTCTTCAGCGACTAGCGAGGGCGCGAGGATCATGAACAAACGGGCTTTAGCCATTTCGTGGGTGGCGGTCGCACCGCTCGCCTACGCCGCCGCCGCATCGGCCGACGACCTGCCCGCGCGGAGCGAGATCGACAACGTTCTCATCTTCCCCTCCGGCGCCGACGTCACGCGCCTGGGCGAGATCTCGATCCCTGAGGGCGAGCACCGTGTCATCGTCGCCGGCCTGCCGCTTTATTTGAACCCGGACTCCCTGCGCGCCGCGTTCGGCAGCGACGCCGTCATCGTCGGCGCGGTCGAAGCGGTCGACGCTTTTCCCGAAGGCGGCGGACCGGAGGAAGCCCAACGCCTGCGCGACGAGCTGCAGGATCTGCGCGACCAGATGCAGGCGGTCGACGACCGCATCGCCACGGCGCAGATGCAGGTCGAGTTCCTGGCCAGCCAGACGCGAACGTCCGAGGCCGGATCGGCCGAAGCGCTCGATCCCGACGACTGGGCGACCGCGCTCGCCGCAATCGAAAACGGAGGGCTGGCTGCGCGGCGAACGATCCTCGAAGCGCGCCAGGAACGCCGCGACCTCGAGCGGGCCGCCGAGGAGGTCCAGCTCCAGCTCGACAGCTGGGACGACGACCTTGCGATGCGCACCAACGTCGAGATCGCGCTGACGGCGACACAAGCGGTCACCACGGCGTTCTCGCTCGATTATCAGGTCGCAGACGCAGGGTGGAGCGCGCTTTATGAGGCGCGGCTCGACAGCGAAACCGCGACAATGGCGCTCGAGAAGAAGATCAAGGTCTATCAGGACACGGGCGAGGATTGGACCGACGTGCGCTTGTCGGTGTCCACCGCACCGCCGGTCGCCCAGCTCGCCGCGCCGACGGTCTATCCGCCGCATCTGACGCTACGCCCACCGGCGCCGCCGCCGCCGCCGGCGCCAGCCGGACTCACCGAAGCCGCGCCGGCGTTCGAGCGCTCGGCGCGGCTTCGTGACGAAGATGTAGAAGACGTGGTCATCGTCACCGGCTCGCGGATCGCGCCGGTCGACCGGGTCGACGCCAGCTTCGCCAGCACCTACGCCGTGGGCGGACGCGTCGACGTCGCTTCGGACGCTGAACCGCGCACCTTCACCATCGGCCAAGAAGAAGTCGCGCTCGATCTGGTGATCCGCACCGCGCCGCGCACCAGCCTGGAGGCTTTCGTCACCGCCAAGGTCACCTACGA
>JASFUX010000064.1:0-14685 GCA_050050115.1 Maricaulaceae bacterium
CGGAGTAGCGCGCCGCCCTAGGAGACCCCGCCATGCGCCTCCTGCTCTTATGCCTCGCCGCGGGCGTGCTGGTCGCCGGATGCGGACGATTGACGCCCCCGCCCGGCGGCTTCGTCGGCGCGCGGGCAGCTGAAATGAACGCGGACTTCGACGTCACAACGCGCGACTGGCGCGCCTGGGAGGACCGGATGCCGCCGGGGCCGCCGAGCTTCCACGTCACTGGCGCGGTCATGCTGCCGCACGGCGGCTACGACGTCACGCTGACGCCGACGACGCCCCAGGGCTTCAACCCGGCGATCCTGATGCTCGATCTGAACGTGACCGAGCGCGACGGTCCGCACACGCCCGCGGTCGAGACCCGCGGCGCGCGCTACGACATCGATCCCTACGACGCCGGATCGCCGCGCTATGACGAGGTCAACATCTTCTATGAAGGCGAGATGATCGCCCGCGTCGAAGTGCAGACGACCTACTAGGCGCCGGGCCGCCGCGCCACGCTATGCGTATATTTGACCGAGAAGATCGAACCATCCGGTCTCCCGCGGGAACCGCAACGACCTGTAGGATCTTTCCATTTTGCTCAGTTGTTGCGCATTTTCCGGCGTAAACGCGCTTACGCCGACCGCAGCGCGATAGGCCGATCCGGCTTTCCTGCCGACGATTGATCTTTTTACTGATTTAATGACGTTCTCGAGCGTCCTGGCGACCGGGTCATCCTCTCCAAACGCCGCCGCCGTGTACTCGTGCAGATGCGCCAAATCGGAGATCGACTGGCTCTTGTAGCGCTCCGTCCTCGACGAGGCGTCGGCGAATACGCCCTTCATCGTTGTCGCAGCCTCGGGCTCTTCGTCGATCCTGTCTCGAACGGCCTGACAATACTCGCTGAACCCTTCAACGATGGCGCGCTCTCGATAGGGCGCAAGGTCCGTCGCGACGATAGAGTCCGTCGCCGCCGCAGGCTCGAAGGCGCTCACGAATGCTTGGGCGGTCGCGCCGTTCGTCACAGGATCGCCATTGCGCAGCATCGACGTCAGCTCTTCCGTCGCACCCGCGAGATTGAAGCCTCCTCCCGACAGTTCGTCCATCGAGCCAATCGCGGTGTCGACATACGGCGCGATCTCGAACAAGACTTCGATATTGCTCATCAAGCAGGCGTCGAAGACGATCGCATCCAGCCTGTTGGACTGGAATTGGCCCGCGATGGTCGCAAGAACCTGCTCGAGCTCCTTCATGTCCACGAAGTCGTCCTGATCCATCAGAATCGCGCGCGCCTGGATGGGCTCGTTGAACAGCGGCCGGCGCATCCTCACCGGCGCGGACGGCTCCACGGGCGCGCGAGAGCTCATGCCGAGATAGCGCCGCGTCACGTCGTCCTGGAACGCCAGTCCGTGACCCGACAGCACGAGAATTTGACGTTCCGCCGGACACGTCCGCATCGCCCATTGGGAAAACTTCAGCAGCTCGGCCGGATCGCCGGTGTTGATTTCGCCAAGCTCTTCAAACCCCGTTCGTCCGTGAGGGTCCATCACCCAGCGGATGCCGGGCGAGGTGTCGGAATCGAGCTGCGCCAGCGCAGCGACATGCTGGTTGGTCGCAACTCTCGACAGATCTCTGAGCTGCCGGCGCAAGAACGGCTCGAGGCTGGCGAAGCTGCCTGTTCGCGCAGCATCGCCAGCTCCGAATACGCAAATCTGAACCGGCCAAACGTCAGTCATAGGAAGACTGCGCTAGAAGCCGAGATTGTCGCGAAGATCGCGCACGCACGCACCGCCTTTGTCTGCAAGATCGCCAATGTCGGCGCCCACGCCGCGACCGCCGCGGAAATACTTGTCGATGGTTTTGTCGATCGCATCGCCAAAATCACGGCACGAGTTGCCGCGGGCTGGTTCAGGCCTGTTGACGAGAACGTCGCCGAAAATCTCTGACGGCACGGATATCCCGCGCGACGCGAGCACGCCCTTGAGATACGAGTAAGTCATCAGTCCGTGCAGAGCGAGTTCCCGCCGCTTGTCTCGATCCTCAGCCTCGGCGAGCGCCTCGCCGACCTTCTTCATGCCGCGCGAGCACAGGCTTAGCTGCCTGAGAAATGCGGTGTCGGCGGGTTCCGCCACGAAGGGTGGCGGGTCGACCGGTCGGTCGCCGAAGTCTGTCGGTTTGAGAGACCTATACGGCCTATCGAAATCGCGCGGGTCGAACGGGCTCACATCCTCGAAATCGCGAACATAGCGCCCCCGGTACCCGCCCGGCTGCAGCATGGGCCAAATGCCCTGGTCGTAGTATCCGTCGCCGACGAACTGCCTCACCATTGAAATCCCCCATCGCTGTCGGGCAGCTTTCCGCCCGCACAACTTAAAGTTGTGCACAGAAAATTGCTTTTTTCAACATCTTTCGATGAGGACCAGTCGCGCTTCAAGCTCGCGAGCCAAGCGCGTCAACGGGATATCTCATACCTAACTATAATCCGTATAACGAATAGATCGAACCGAGCCGCTAGCTGTCGCGCCCGCCCTTCTCCCCGTCGATGATCGACCGCCGCAGGCGCGTCATGCCTTTGAGCCAGCGGTCGTAGTCGCCGACCTTGCGCTGCATGTAGGTCATCACCTGCGGATGGGGCAGGATCAGGAAACGTTCTTCACTCAGCGCCTCGACCACCGCGTCGGCGACCTCTTCAGGCGAGATGATCCCGTCGACGTTCTGGGACCCGGTCGCGCCGGCGATCATCGGCGTGTCCACCGCTTGCGGGCAGAGGATCGACACGCCGATCCCGTGCTCGCGGTGGGCGATGGCGAGATGCTCGGCGAAGCCGACGGCGGCATGCTTCGTAGTCGAATAAACCGCGCTGCCGATCTGGGAGAGCAGCCCGGCGGCGGAGACGGTGTTCAAGAAATAGCCCTCCCCGCGGGCGATCATGTCGGGCAGCGCGGCGCGGGCGGCGTAGACGTGGCCCATGACGTTGACCGCCCAGGCCTTCGCCCAAAGGTCGTTGCCGGCCGAGGCGGCGTTTTCGATGTCCGGATCGCGCGCGGAGATGCCGGCGTTGGAACAAAAGAGGTCGATCCGGCCGAAGCGCTCGCGCGCGGTCTGGGCAAGGGCCTGGACGTCGGACTCTTTCGTCACGTCGCAGCGCACCGCGACGCCGTCGACGCTCGCGGCGACGGCCTGCGCGCCCTCGGTGTTCATGTCGGCGACCAGCACCGCCTCGGCCCCATCGGCGTGGAAACGCTCGGCCATCGCCTTGCCGATGCCGCTCGCCCCGCCGGTGACGATCACCACCTTGTCCTTAACGTTCATGCCCGCATCCTCCCTCGCGCCTTGGCGCATTGGGTAGGACGGACCGGGCGCGGGCGCAATCGGGCCGGTCGACGCGCAAGCGCGATCAACCTCCTGTCAACCGCGGCGATCAACTCTGCGTGCGCTCCACCAATCCTTAACGTCCTCCAGGCGTCATGCCTCGCGCACGCATGACGCGAGGTCCGCCCGATGACGACAACGACCACGCCGCCGGCGACCGCCGCCGCGCCGCCCCCCGCGCCCGCCGAAGGCGTGCAGCTCGCCGAGGTGCTCGGCGCCTTCTCCTATGCGCTCGACGTGACCGAGGGTCAGCCCGAGGGCCATTGCGTCCGCGCCTGCTGGATCGGGCTTCAGCTCGGCGAGGCGATCGGGCTCGAGGCGCACGAGCTGCGCGAGCTTTACTATACGATCCTCTTGAAGGACCTCGGCTGCAGCTCGAACGCGGCGCGAGTGTGCCAACTCTATCTAACCGACGATCTGGGCTTCAAGCGCGAGGCTAAGTTCCTCGACAGCGGCCTCGCGCCGGCGCTCAATTTCGTCTTCTCCCACACCGGCCTGCAGGCCGATCTCGCCGACCGCTTGAAGGCGCTCGCCAACATCATGCGCAACGGCGGGGAGATCATGCAGGAGCTGTTCGAGACCCGCTGCCAGCGCGGCGCGGACATCGCCCGCAAGCTGCGCTTCTCCGAAGAGGTGGCGAACGCCATCCACTGCCTCGACGAGCACTGGGACGGCGGAGGCCGGCCGAGCAGGCTTGCGGGCGACGCGATCCCGATTTATTCGCGCATCGCCCTGCTCGCCCAGGTCGTCGACGTCTTTCACCGGAGCGCCGGGCCCGAAGCGGCCAAAGCCGAGGTGGCGCGCCGCCACGGGCGCTGGTTCGATCCCGAGCTGACCGCCGCCTTCAATGCGATCGCGCGGCCGGACGCCTTCTGGCGGACGCTCTGCGATCCCGGGCTCGACGCCCAGGTGTTCGCGCTCGAGCCGGCGCGCGAGGAAGTCCTCGTCGACGAGGACTATCTCGACGACATCGCCGCGGCGTTCGGCCAGGTGGTCGACGCGAAAAGTCCGTTTACGGCGGGCCATAGCGCGCGAGTCGGCCTCTACGCCGACCTGATCAGCAATCAACTCGGCGTCAGCCCGGCGCACGCCCGCTGGATCCGCCGCGGCGCAGTACTGCACGACATCGGCAAGCTGGGGGTGAGCAACTCGCTCCTGGACAAGCCCGGCCGGCTCGACGGCGATGAACTTGAGATCATGCGCGGCCACGCCGCCCGGACCGGGGAGTTTCTCTCGCGCATCTCCGCCTTCAAAGAACTCGCCCCGATCGCCGCAGCGCACCATGAGCGGCTCGACGGCGCGGGCTATCCCCTGGGGCTCGCCGGCGAAGGGATCAGCTTCGAGACGCGGATCATCTCGGTGGCGGACTTCTTCGACGCCCTGACCGCCGACCGGCCCTATCGGGCGGCGATGCCGCTCGAAAAGGCGCTGGCGATCATGGACGAGAACGCAGGACCGGCGATCGATCCGGCGGTGTTCGAAGCGCTCAAGGCCGGTCTGCATTCCCTGCCGGAGTTCGCGCCCTCCGCGCCGACCTCCCCCCACGCCCGCGCCGCCCTGGCGTTCCAGCGCGCGGGCTAGGCGGCCTCCTTCGAGAGCGATGCGCGCTAGGCTGACGCCGCTACGGACGGATCGTCCGGCTTCCCGTCGTCGCATGCGCGCTCCTCGCCGAGCCCCAGCGCCGCCTGCATCTTTGCAATCAGTTCGCGCTGATCGATCGGTTTGGAGACGTAGTCGCTCATGCCGAGGGAGAGATAGCGTTCGCGGTCGCCGCTCATGGCGTCGGCGGTCAGGGCGATTACCGGGACGGCGCGCCAAGGCGCTGCGGCGGACCGGATCTGCTTGATCGTCTCGACGCCGTCCATGACCGGCATGTGCACGTCGAGCAGGATGATGTCGAAGGTCTCGGCCGCGAGCGCAGCGAGCGCCTCTTTGCCATTCGACGCTTCGCGCACCCTGCAGCCGACCAGAGTGATGAACGCATTGACCACCTGACGGTTGATCGCGTTGTCGTCGGCGAGAAGCACGCGCTTGCCGCGCAGGCTCTGCTCGGCCGCGTCGTCCTCGGCGGCGGTCGCGGTCGCGTCGCCGGTCTCGGGCGGCGCGGCCTCTTGGGCTTTGAAGGTGAGGTGAAAGACCGAGCCCTCGCCTTCGACACTCTCGGCCGCGAGATCGCCGTCCATCATCCGGGCGAGCTGGCGCGAGATCGCCAAGCCCAGCCCGGTGCCGCCGTATCGCCGCGAGGTCGAGCCGTCGGCTTGGGTGAACTGGTTGAAGAGCTTGGCGAGCACTTCGGGACTCATGCCGATGCCGGTGTCGGCGACCGAGATCCGGATCTCGAAAGCGCCGTCCTCGAGCCGCGCCGCGCCGACGTCGATCCGCACCGAGCCCGCCTCGGTGAACTTCACCGCGTTCGAGATGAGATTGGCCAGACATTGGCGCACGCGCACGGGGTCGTATTCGAGCCAAGGCGGCAGATCGAGCGCGGCCTCGACGGAAAACGCGAGGCCCTTATCGGCGATCTGAGCTTCAAAGATCTTGCAGCAGCTGCCGACCGTGCTCTGAAGATCGCCAACTGCATGCGAGATCTCGAGCTTGCCCGCCTCGATCTTCGACAGATCGAGAACGTCGTTCAAGATCGAGGTCAGAAGTCCGCCCGAGTCGAGGATGGTCGCGGCCTTTTCACGTTGATCAGGCGAGACGGCCTCAGCGTGAAGAACCTGCGCCATGCCCAGAACGCCGTTCAACGGCGTGCGGATCTCGTGGCTCATGTTGGCGAGGAACTCCGACTTGGCCTGAGCGGCCGCTTCGGCGTCGGCCTTGGCTGTCTCCAGGCGCGCCTTGGTCGCCTCGAGCTCCTTCAAGGACGCCTGGAGTTGGGCGAACGTCCGATTGGCAGTCTTGGCGAGCGTCACGATAGAGAGCGCCGTGCCGATGGATGAAACGCTCGCCGCCAGCGCGACCCAGACGGGGTACCGGGTCCACGCCGCCCAGAGCAGCATGCCGATCAGCAGAACGGACAGAAGGGCGATCTGCGCGACCGACTGCTTGAGCAAGTTCGCGCTCGAAATGGCCGCGTGAATCGCCAAGCTGACGATGATCGTGATCGCGCTCACCCAACCTACCGCCGTGCCCGTCGACCAGAGCGCGACCGCGCATCCCGCCCAAACAAGGGTGATCGCCATCATTTGGACAGCGTCGAGCGACTCCACGCCCTCGCCGCGGGCGATCGCGCGCATCAAGTCGCGGTGGATGACGGCGTGCAGCACGAGGTTCACGCTGATCCAGGCGAGCGCAGGCGTGGCGCCGAAGAAGTAGTGGATCTGCGCGCCCATGAGCACGGCGAGCACGAGCGTAATAAAGAACGGCGCGACGTTTTCCTGCGCGCCCGGAACGCCCGCGCCGCCTGCGGACCGGGCGGCGCGTTCTTGTGACGATTCCCCGCCCGGGTTCTTAGTTCTGAACACTTTGGATTGGACCTCGACGTTCTTGTCGCGCCGATTGTCGTCCCACTGCGTAAATATTTCCTGTGTTTACTGATGATTAAGGATGATCTACGGGCCTCACCCCGCCGCCTGCGCTCCCTCGCCCTCGGCCATGTCGGCGAGCTGGGCGTCGATCTTGTCGAGGAGCGCAAAGAGGGCGACGCGCTCGGGCGCAGAGAGGCAGGACTCCACCGCTTCGGCGAACGCCAGCCGGCCCGGCGCGATCTCGTCGTGCACCTGGGCGCCCTTTTGGGTGACCGCCGTCAGCGTCTTGCGCCGGTCGACCGGCGAGGGACGAGACTCCACCAGTCCCTGCTCGGCGAGCGTCTTGATCGCGCGCGAAACGGTCGCCGCGTCCATGTCGAGCAGGTTGGAGATCTGCGAGTTCGACAGCGCCCCCATCGCGCCGATCAGCACCAGGGGCCGCCATTCGCGCACCCGCACCTTCGCCCCCGCGCGCGACCAGATCGCGTTGGCGTAGCCCAGGCGCGCAGCGAGGCGGTGGATGCGGTAGGGCAGAAAGTCGTCGAGATCGATCGCGTGCGCAGGCCGCACCGGCTCCACGCCGCCGGCAAGACCGCCGCCAGGGCCTCCGGCTTTGTTTGGAGCGCCCCCGCCCGCCGATTTGGATGTCGTCTTGCTCATGCCGCCTCCGTCAAGCGAGTCTAGGATAATTCATTTCATTTTCAACTATCCTTGAATCTGTCAGTTGCTGCGGACAATCGCGGCTCGCCAAGTCCTGCGGGCGCTTTGCCCTTAGTATTGCGCTGCAACATATACGTCTGGATCAATGCACTCGCCCAATCTCGTAGCGAATTGGTGTTGAACTTAGCCTGCCTGAGGACTAAGCATTGCTTGAATTTGAAATCATTTAGGGAGGCTCCCTTGCCGGACCTGTTCGATAATCCCGCGGGTCTCGACGGCTTTGAATTCGTCGAATTCGCCGCCACGGAGAAAGGCCCGCTCGAGGCCGTTTTCAAGACGCTCGGCTTCACCCGCGTCGCGCTGCACCGGACCAAGGACGTCGAGCTTTGGCGCCAAGGCGATATCAATCTGATCACGAACTATGAACCGCGCTCGCCGGCGCAGTACTTCGCCCGAGAGCACGGCCCCTCGGCCTGCTCGATGGCGTTCCGCTGCAAGGACGCCCAGGCCGCTTTCGCTCACGCCGTCGCGCAGGGCGCCGAGCCGATCGACGTGCCGACGGGCTACATGGAGCTCAGACTGCCGGCGATCCGCGGCATTGGCGGCTCGCTGATCTATCTGATTGACCGGTATGAGGACGGCGCGTCGATCTATGACGTCGACTTCAAGTTCCTCGACGGCGTCGACCGCCATCCCGAAGGTGTCGGGCTTAAGTTGATCGACCACCTCACCCACAACGTCTACGCGGGTCGGATGGCCTATTGGGCGAAGTTCTACGAGGAGCTCTTCAACTTTCGCGAAATCCGCTACTTCGACATCAAGGGCGAATACACTGGACTGACGTCCCAGGCGATGACCGCGCCAGACGGCAAGATCCGCATCCCGCTCAACGAAGAGGGTAAAAGCGGCAAAGGCCAGATTCAGGAGTTCCTCGAGCAGTTCAACGGCGAGGGCATCCAGCACATCGCCTTCCTCTGCGACGACCTGATCGCAACCTACGACAAGCTTAAGAGCTTGGGCGCGAAGTTCATGACGCCGCCGCCGGACACCTACTACGAGATGCTCGACGAACGCCTGCCCGGTCACGGAGAGCCGGTCGCGGAGCTGCAAAAGCGCGGCATCCTCTTGGACGGCTCGACTGAAGAGGGCGACCCGCGGCTCTTGCTGCAGATCTTCTCCGAGACCGTTATCGGACCGGTGTTTTTCGAGTTCATCCAGCGCAAGAAAGACGAGGGCTTCGGTGAGGGGAACTTCAAAGCGCTGTTTGAATCGATCGAGCGCGATCAGATTCGCCGCGGCGTTCTGAAGACGGAGGATGCGTCATGACCGCCCCGGTGAAGCTGGGCGGCGTCCACCACGTCGCCTACCGCTGCCGCGACGCCAAGGCGACGGTCGAGTTCTATCGCGACGTGCTCGGCATGGAATTCCAGCTCGCCTTCGCCGAGGACCACGTGCCCTCGACCGGCGAATACGATCCCTACATGCACGTCTTCCTCGACGCCGGCGGCGGCAACGTGCTCGCCTTCTTCGAGCTGCCCGAGCAGCCCGACATGGGCCGCGACGCGAACACGCCCGAGTGGGTGCAGCACATCGCCTTCAAGGTCGACAGCCTCGACGCGCTCGAAGCCGCCAAGGCGCGCGCGGAGGAACATGGACTCGACGTCGTCGGCCCGACCGACCACGGCATCTTCAAGTCGATCTACTTCTTCGACCCCAACGGCCACCGCCTTGAACTCGCCGCCGACACCGGCACGCCCGAAGAGCTGGCCGAGCTCAATCGCGTCGCCAACGACATGCTTGAAGAATGGAGCCGCACGAAGAAGGCGCCTCAACACGCCGCCTGGCTGCACGAAAAGGCCCGCGCGGCGCATTCGGCGGCGAAGACGCGACTAGGCGAATAGGACACGCGATGCTGAGGCTTTACGACTACTGGCGCTCGGGCGCGGCCTATCGGTTGCGCATCGGCTTGCATCTCAAGGGCATCGACTACGAAGCCGTGCCGGTGAACATCTTTCCCGGCCAGGACGAGCAATTCGGGGCGTACAAGGACAAAAACCCGCAGTCGCGCGTGCCGGCGATCGAGACCGAGCGCGGCGTGATCGGCCAGTCGCTGGCCATCCTCGAATGGCTGGAAGACACCCACCCCGAGCCGTCGTTCTTCCCCGCAGATCCGTGGGAGCGCGCCGAAGCAAGGGCCTTCGCGACGACCATCGTCGCGGACGTCCACCCGTTCCAGAACCTCTCCCCAGCCGTCTATCTGCGCGAACACTTCGGCGCCGACGACGAAGCCGTGCGCGACTGGGCTGCGCATTGGATCGCGCGCGGCTTCGCGGTGCTCGAGATCGAGCAGGCGCGCCGGCCCGAGCGCGCCTTCTGTTTCGGCGACGCGCCCTCGCTCGCCGACATCTGCCTCGTGCCGCAGATCGCGACGGCGCGCCGGTTCAAGCTCGACCTCGCGCCCTATCCGCGCCTCATGGCCATCGACGAGCGCGCCCGCGCCCATCCGGCCTTCATCGCCGCCGCACCCGAAAACCAAGTCGACGCACCGAGCCCGGACGCATGAAGCTCGCATCATTGAAACACGGCCGCGACGGCAAGCTGGTCGTCGTTTCCAAAGACCTTCACACCTGCGCCGACGCCTCCGCGATCGCGCCAACGCTCCAAGCCGCGCTCGACAATTGGGCGGAGGTTGAACCCCAGCTGCGCGCCCTCGCCGACAAGCTCGCAGAAGACGGCATCGGGGGAGCGGTCGAAACCCAGCCGTTCGACCAGCGCGCCGCCGCGTCTCCGCTTCCACGCGCCTATCAGTGGGCGGACGGCTCGGCGTACATCAATCACGTCGAACTGGTGCGCAAAGCGCGCGGCGCCGAAGTGCCCGAGAGCTTCTACTCCGACCCGTTGATGTACCAGGGCAACTCGGACGCCTTCCTCGGCCCGCGCGATCCCATTCCGCTCGGCGAGCCAGCCTGGGGCTGCGACATGGAAGGCGAAGTCGCGGTCATCACCGACGACGTGCCTTATGGAACCTCCGCTGCGGACGCGGCCGGTCACATCAAGCTCGTCATGCTGTGCAACGATGTCTCGCTGCGCGGGATCATTCCGGGCGAGCTGGCGAAGGGCTTCGGCTTCTTCCAGTCCAAGCCGCCCAGCGCCTTCTCCCCCGTCGCCGTCACGCCCGACGACCTCGGCTCCGCCTGGCGCGACAGCCTCGTGCATCTGCCGCTGCACGTGGACCTGAACGGCGCGCCGTTCGGCCGCGCCCAAGCCGGCGAAGACGCCACCTTCAATCTCGCCGAGCTGATCGCCCACGCGGCCAAGACGCGGCCTCTCTGCGCGGGTTCGATCGTCGGCTCGGGCACGGTGTCGAACAAGGGCGAGGACGGCGGCCCGGGCAAGCCGGTCGCCGAGGGCGGGCTCGGCTACTCCTGCATCGCCGAGATCCGGATGATCGAGACCATCGACGACGGCGCGCCGAAAACCCCGTTCATGCGCGCCGGCGACACCGTCCGCATCGAGATGCTGGACGAAGCCGGCGCGTCCATCTTCGGCGCGATCGAGCAGACGGTGGAGGCGGTCTAGCGGCGCCGCGGCGCGTCCGCGTCTATTCGGGCGAGCTTTCCGACAGCGCCTGTCTGACCAGAGGCAGCTGGTCGTTGCCGAAGTAGAGCCGCGTCGTGTCGACGAAGATCGTCGGCGATCCGAAGGCGCCGCGCTCGATCGCTTCATCCGTGTTCGACCGAAGGCGATCCTTCGTCGCCTGCTCCCCGGCCTGCTGCACCAGCTTGGCGCCGTCCAGCCCGCACGCGTCCGCCACGCCAGTCAACACCGCCGGATCGTCCAGGTTCTTCTGCTCGGCGAAGTAGGCGTGGAATGCGGCGCTCGCGAAGTTGAACAGCACGGGCTGATCATCCTCCAGACAGCAGCAGACGCGCATCGGCAGAACGGCCCTCAACGGGTGGTGCTCGGAAGGAAACGCCATCGGCACGCCGGCGAGGCGCGCCCATTCCTGCAGCCAAGTCGGCGATTGCCGGGTCCTCGGATTGTCGGGGTCGTCCCGCGACGCGTAGACGCTTTGATTGACGGCGTTGAACACGCCCCCGACGAGGAACGGCCTCCAGACGATCTCAGCACCCGCCGCCTCGACGATCGGTTGGATGTTGTGGAACGCCAGACGCGTCCACGGCGACGACAGATCGAAGAAGAACTCGACTTTCGACATGGCTGCGACCGCTCTTTAGTTTCCGAACAGAACTTTACGCGCCGTTTCGTCGTCCTGCGGACGGCGGCTGATTTGATCACGCCCGACCGCCATGCCGCGGCGCAGGCCCGGACGCTGTTTGAGTTCCTGATACCACCGCGAGACATGTTCGAACGACGCCAGATCGACGCCTTGGGCGCGGTAGGTCTGCACCCACGGAAAGCTCGCCATGTCCGCAACGGAGTATTCGTCCCCGGCGAGATACGGGACTTGCGCAAGCCGGCGGTCGAGCACGCCGAACAGGCGCAGCGTCTCGCGACGATAGCGGTCGGTCGCATATTCGATGCGGTCGGGGGCGTACAACTTGAAATGCCCGTGCTGGCCCATCATCGGTCCCAGCCCGCCGACCTGCCAGAACAGCCACTCGAGCGCGGAGGCGCGGCCGCGAAGCGACGACGGCAAAAACTTCCCCGTCTTTTCGGCGAGATACAAAAGTATGGCGCCGGATTCGAAGACCGAGACCGGCGCCCCGCCTTCCAAGGGCGCGTTGTCGACGATCGCCGGAATTCTGTTGTTCGGGCTGATGCGGAGAAAATCTTCCTCGAACTGCTCGCCCTTGCCGAGGCGGACCATGCGAACCTGGTACGGCGGCTCGCACTCCTCCAGCATGACGGAGATCTTCCAGCCGTTGGGCGTTGGAGCGAAATAGAGATCGATCATGCCGGCGCCTCGCCCGAACTGGCCGCTTCCAACATCCGAAAGAGCCTGCTAGCGCGCAACAAATCATCGAAATCACGCCGTGTCGAACCGTCGCCGGAAGACGGCCGCGCGACACGCCGCGACCTCGACCCTAGGCGCTCAAGCCCAATCCGACATAGTTCTCCGCCAACGCCGTCTGCGCCGCGCGCGAGCGGCGCAAATAGTCGATCTCGGCGCGCTGCATCTTGCGGTCCCACGGTTCGGCGTCGTCGAAGCGGTGCGTGAGGGTCGTCATCCACCACGAGAAGCGCTCGGCCATCCATACCCGCGCCAATGCACGTTCCGAATACTGATCAAGCGCCGCAGCGTCGCCGTCGCAATAAAAGGCGATCAGCGCGTCCGACAAGAACCCCACGTCGCTGGCGGCCAGGTTGAGACCCTTCGCGCCGGTCGGGGGCACGATATGGGCGGCGTCGCCGGCGAGGAACAACCTGCCATGGCGCATCGGCTCGGCGACGAAGCTGCGCAGGGGCGCGATCGATTTCTCGATCGACGGCGCGCGCACGATCTTCTCGGCGTGCGGCGGCCCGATGCGTGCGGCGAACTCATCCCAGAACCGCTCGTCCGGCCACTCGTCGAGGTTGGTGTCGAGCGGCGCCTGGATGTAGCAGCGCACGCGACTGGGCGAGCGCATGCTTGAGAGCGCAAAGCCGCGCGCATGGCTCGAGTAGATCAGCTCGTCGTCGCACGGCGGCGCGTCGGCGAGCACGCCCAGCCAGCCGAACGGATAGACCCGCTCATAGGTGTTGAGCGCGTCGACCGGGATCGAAGCGCGGCAGACGCCGTGGAAGCCGTCGCAGCCAGCGATGAAGTCGCAATCGAGCCGGCGGGCTTGCCCGTCCGTGACATAGGTGACGTAAGGGGCGTCCGACGCGATGTCGTGAACGGCGACGTCCTCGGCCTCGAACACGGGCGAACGGCCGTCCGCAACGAGGGCGTCGATCAGGTCGCGGGTCAGCTCGGTCTGACCATAGACCATGACGCCCGCGCCGCCGGTCAGGCCCTTCAGGTCGATGCGAAAGCTCTCGCCATCGACAGAGATCGAGAAGCCGTCGTGAATCAGTCCCTCGGCGTGCATGCGCGCGGCGACGCCGGCGCGCTCGACCAGCGCGACCGTCCCCTGCTCAAGCACGCCGGCGCGGATGCGGCCCTCGACGTAGTCGCGGCTGCGCCGCTCCAGAACGACGCAGTCGACGCCGGCCTGATGCAGCAGCTGGGCGAGCAAAAGGCCCGCCGGTCCGGAGCCGACGATCGCGACCTGCGTGCGTTCGCTCCCCGTGGTCACGTTTTGAGGCATCGCAAACTCCCGATCCGCGCTGAAGGAAAGGCCCTGCAAGGCGCGCTAAAGGGCACGCTGCGACAATCAGCGCATCGGCGGCGGCCTGCAAGACCGCAGAGCTTTTCGCGTGTGCGCGCAAAGGCCCGTATTTCCACGCATGGCGCAGGTTGGAGGGCGATGCTGAGGTGGCGGCCACACTCAGTTGAAGGCGCGCTGCAGGGAGGCGGCGACCGAACAGGGAGCGAGCCTTTTTGCGACTTAGTCGCAATTTCTTCCGTGAACGCGACAATCGCGCACAGGACACTTGATCGCATTGGCGCGGGCCGTCAACGCGATCTTAAACGCAATCAGATGATCCCCAGGCGAGCGCGCTATTGGAATTGGGCGCGCGAGCGGCTGAAGGTAGTTTCTCTCCCAACTCTCACGCGAAGATTCGGATAGCTGCGATGGCGCAAATCGTACAACGAGACCGCGGAATCAGCGTCTGGCTGCAGGCCCTCGTCCTGCTCGGCGCGATGCTCGCCGCGCTGTTCGCCGCCGCGCGGGGCAGCGAGGGCCCGGCGATCACCCACGCCTGGATCATCTTCGCGGTCTTCGCGGTTTGGCTCATCGGCCTGGCGATGCGCTACGGCTCGGAGCCGCCGGCCTTTCCCGAGGACGAATACGAGAACGGCATCGTCAAATGGGGCGTATTCGTCACCGCCTTCTGGGGCGTGGCGGGCATGCTGGTCGGGGTGGTGATCGCGCTTCAGCTGGCGTTCCCCAACCTCTTCTACTTCGAGCAATGGGGCTTTACGAACTTTGGCCGACTGCGGCCCGTGCACACCTCGGCCGTGATCTTCGCGATGGGCGGCAACGCGCTGATCGCCACCTCATTCTACGTCGTTCAGCGCACCTGCCGCGCGCGGCTCGCTGGGGGGCTGTGGCCGTGGTTCGTGTTCTGGGGCTATCAGGCGTTCATCGTCATC
>JASFUX010000065.1:0-14606 GCA_050050115.1 Maricaulaceae bacterium
CGTAGCCTGTGAACGCCGGCGCATCGGGCAGGAGGCCGCCGGCGAGCTCCCACGCCACCCGGGCGCCGAGGTAGACGTCCGCCGCGGTGAAACGGCCGCCGCAGACGTAGTCGCGCGAGGCGAGAAGGCCTTCGAGCGCGCCGATCGTTTCGTCGCGCGAGCCGAAGCCGACTGCTCCCTTGTGTTCGCCCGGAACCTCCCAACCCAGGCCGTGCGCGGTCTGCGCCTGTTCCAGCGGGCCGGCGGCGAAGAAGAGCCAGCGGAAATAGTTCGCCTTTTCTTCCGTCGTCGGACCGAGACCGGCGTCCGGGAAGACGTCGGCCAAGTAGACGCAGATCGCTGGCGTTTCGGTGACCACCCGGCCGTCGTGACGGATCGCCGGGAACTTTCCCATCGGGTTGATCGCGCGATAGTCCGCACCCTTGTGCGCGTCCGGACCGTAGGCGATCCACCGCGTCTCATACGGCTGGCCGATTTCCTCGAGCAGCCAATGCACAATCCGGCCCCGGCTCCTGGGATTTGAGAAGAATTCCAGCGCCATGCGTCGTCCCCCGCAGCTGTGAAATGAAGCGGCGAAAGATCGGGCGATCGCGGGGGAGGGTCAATTCTTGTAGTGAAACGTTCCGTTCCCTACATAATACGTGTCGCAGTCCCCCAGCTTCCCGCTAGAACGTGAGCCTATCGACCAGGACCGCTTAAGGGTCGCAGGGAGGATCGCATGCGTCTGCAATTCATCGGCTCGGGCGACGCGTTCGGCAGCGGCGGGCGGTTCAACACCTGCATGCGGGTCGAGCGGGCGGGCGGCGATTTCCTGATCGACTGCGGCGCGTCGAGCCTGATCGCCATGCGCCGGCTCGGCGTCGAACCCAACGCGATCCGAACGATCTTCATCACCCATCTGCACGGCGATCACTTCGGCGGTCTGCCGTTCTTCCTGCTCGACGCGCAGTTCTATTCCCGCCGCCGCGCGCCGCTGACGCTCGTCGGTCCACCGGGGTTCGAGGTGCGGTTGGGACAGGCGATGGAGGTGTTCTTTCCCGGCTCGGCGACGGCGGCGCGCAAGTTCGAGACCGAGGTGCTCGAAATCGGGCCGCGCGAAACGGCCGAGATCAACGGCGTCAGCGTGAGCGCGGTCGAGGTCAAGCACGCCTGCGGCGCGCCGCCGCTTGGGTTGCGGCTTACGTGCGAGGGCAAGACGATCGCCTACTCGGGCGATACCGAATGGACCGACGCGCTGATCGAGCTGGCGCGCGGCGCTGACCTGTTCGTGGTCGAGGCGCTGTCCTTCGACAAAGCGATTCCGCATCACCTCGACTATGCGAGCGTGCGCGCCAACCTCGACCGGCTGGGCGCGAAGCGCGTTGTGCTCACCCACATGGGCCCGGAGATGCTTGCGCGGGTCGAGGAGGCCGACTGCGAGGCGGCGGAGGACGGGATGGTAATCCAGATCTGAGCGGCGCGACGCCCGCTACCTGTTCATCCGATTCTCGACCAGCTGATCGACCACCTCCGGCTCGGCGAGCGTCGAGGTGTCGCCGAAGCCGTCTGTCTCGTTCGCCGCGATCTTTCTCAGAATACGGCGCATGATCTTGCCCGATCGGGTCTTGGGCAGGCTCGGCGCCCATTGGATGAGGTCCGGGCTGGCGATTGGGCCGATCTCCTCGCGCACCCAGGCGACCAGCTCGCTGCGTAGCGCCTCGCTCGGCTCCACCGACGCCTGCAGCGTCACATAGGCGTAGATGCCCTGGCCTTTGACGTCGTGCGGATAGCCGACGACGGCGGCCTCGGCCACCTTGGGGTGGGCGACGAGGGCGCTTTCGACCTCGGCGGTGCCCATGCGGTGGCCCGAGACGTTGATCACGTCGTCGACCCGGCCCGTCACCCAGTAGTAGCCGTCCTCGTCGCGCAAGGCGCCATCGCCGGCGAAGTAGTAGCCTGGGTACTGAACGAAGTAGGTTTCAACGAACCGCTGCGGGTTGCCGTAGACGCCGCGCATTTGCCCCGGCCAGCTGTCGTCGAAGGCGAGAAGTCCGCGGCCCGCGCCCTCGATCGGCTTGCCGGTGGCCGGGTCGAGAATGATTGGCTTGATGCCGAAGAAGGGCCAGGACGCCGAACCGGGCTTCAAAGGCGTCGCGCCAGGCAGTGGCGTGATCAGCGTCGCGCCCGTCTCGGTCTGCCACCAGGTGTCGACGATCGGACAACGCTTGTCGCCGACGACGTCGTAGTACCAGAGCCAGGCCTCGGGGTTGATCGGCTCGCCGACCGTGCCGAGGAGCTTCAGGCTCTTCCGAGAGGCCTTCTTCACCGGCTCGTCGCCCAGGCGCATGAGCGCGCGGATCGCAGTCGGCGCGGTGTAGAAAATGTTGACCTTGTGCTTGTCGACCACCTGCCAGAAGCGCGACGCGTCGGGGTAGGTCGGCACGCCTTCGAACATCAGCGTGACTGCGCCGTTCGCCAACGGTCCGTAGACGATGTAGCTGTGGCCCGTCACCCATCCGACGTCCGCGGTGCACCAATAGATGTCGCCGTCGTGATAATCGAAGATCACTTCGTGGGTCAGCGACGCGTAGACGAGATAGCCGCCCGAGGTGTGCAGCACGCCCTTGGGCTTTCCGGTCGAGCCTGAGGTGTAGAGGATGAAGAGGGGGTCCTCGGCGTTCATCTCCTCTGGCGGGCAGTCGGTCGAGGCGGCGGCGCGCGCGGCCGTGTAGTTGACGTCGCGCGCCCCGTCCATGGCGACATCGGCGCCGGTGCGCTCGACGACGACGACGGTGTTCACGTCGTTGGCTTCCGTCGCGAGCGCTTTGTCGACGTTGGCCTTCAAGGGGATGACCTTGCCGCCGCGCACGCCCTCGTCGGCGGTGATCACGCAGGTCGAGGCGCCGTCGACGATCCGATTGATCAGCGAGTCCGGCGAGAAGCCGCCGAACACCACCGAGTGGATCGCGCCGATCCGCGCGCAGGCGAGCATCGCGTAGGCCGCCTCGGGGATCATCGGCATATAGATCGTGACGCGGTCGCCTTTCTTCACGCCGCGCGACTTCAAGACATTGGCGAAGCGGCAGACCTCTTCGTGCAGCTCACGGTAGGTGATGGTCTTCTGCTGGTCGGGCTCGTCGCCCTCCCAGATGATCGCCGCCTGGTCGCCGCGCGTGTCGAGGTGCCGGTCGACGCAGTTGACGCAGACGTTCAGCGACCCGTCGTAGAACCAGCGCACGTGCAGGTCCTTGGCGTCGAAGGAGACGTCCTTGACCTTGGTGAAGGGCTTGATCCAGTCGATCCGCTTGGCCTGCTCGGCCCAGAAGGCCTCCGGGTCGGCGAGCGAAAGGGCGTACATCTCCTCGTACTTCGCCTGATCGACGTGAGCGCGCTTGGCGAACTCGTCGGGCACGGGAAATACCTGCCGCTCTGCGTGGTGGTGCTCGGCGTCGCTCATATGGTCCTCCCGGGGGGCGTGCTGCGTGGGTGCGGCTTGATTGGTCGGGTGCATTCTCCCCGTTGAGCGCTCCGAAGCAAGGCGCGCCGGGCGCGTCTGGTAGTTTCACGACCACTGAATCCATCAAAGGACCGGCAGTTTCGAGCTGGCGATTGCAGGGACCGCATGGCACTCTTCTTCCGGGCATGACCGAGGGGAGAGGGGCGGCGGTGATCTTTGCACTGTTGGGCGCGCTGGCGACGGTCGGCGTGATCATCTGGCGATTGACGATTTTGATGCAGGTCGGGCGCGAGGCGGCCGACGCCGCACAGGGCCTGGCGAATCTGCCGCGCAAGATGCGGTTTCAGTCGCGCGCGTCGAAGGCCGGCGTCGAGGTGATCAACGATCCGCGCGAAGCGGCGACCTTGATGATGCTCGACGTCGCTCGCGCCGGCGGGGAGGTGACCGCGTCGCAAAAGGCGGTGATCCGCGCCCAGATGGCCGCCCGCTTCGAGCTGCCCGAGGCCGAAGCCGACGAGATGCTCACGCAAGTCGCCTGGCTGTCGCGCGATCTGCCCGAGCCGGGCGCCGCGACGGGCCGGATGGTGCGGCTGATGCGCGAAACGGTGACGCCCGAAGAGATGGCAGAGTTGAGCGCGATGATGCGCGCGGTCGCGTTTGCGGACGGCGATCCGACCGAGGCGCAGCTCGAGGTGATCGACGGATATAAGCGCGCGGCGCTGGTGTAGGGCGGGCCGTTGAGACCATCGCCGAAAGCGGACGGTGGGCGATCTTGGAGTCCCGGCCAGTCCTTCTCAATCCGCCTGCGGCTGATCTTGGGCTTCGCGGAACATCAGGATCGCCTGCAGCGCAAACCCGCCGGTCATCGCGACGAACACGCCGAGCGAAGCGCTCGCGCTCATGCCGAAAGCGTCGGTGACGAACAGGGTCGCGGCGACGGGCATGATCGTCCGGCCGCCCCAGCGCATCAGCCATGTGACAAGCCCTCGCTCGGGCAGCGTGAACGTAAATGCAATGAGCGAAAAGGCCGCGAGGTGCAGTTTCATTCCCGAAACGAAGACATGCAGCGTGATCCGCTCGCCGGTGATTTCCTGCCCCGCGCCGGCGAGGCCGAGCGAGCCCATCATCAGCAGGTTCTCGGATACATCCAGCACCATGGTGACGAGGATCCCAAGCCCGCTAGCCCACGCAGCAGGCGGGCAGCGATCACGAAAACCGATCACGGCGAAACCAACCGCCCCGGCATAGGAGAGTGCGAACAATCCATCGAGGAACAGCGCCGTTCGGAATGCCGGGTCGGCAGCCTGCAGGAAGGCGGTGAAGGTTGCGGGGTCCGAGAAGGTCTCTAGCGGATCCTGTGCCGCCGTGCCTGATGACGTGATGATGACGGCCGAACCCAGAAGCATCAGCGTGAGCGCAAGCACGCTGAACACACCTGCGGTGCGAAGCGATGGCCCTTTGGTCATACTGCGGACTCCGACATGCAGCGGTACGTAGATGAACCGCCCCGGGTATTCCGGAGACTCATTTCTGCGAGTCAGGCAGCTATCGCCTGACTTTACTATCGCTCATCGTAGGCGGTTTCGAACAAGACTGGCGACGCTCTCCGCGATCTGTTTCGTCATTACGCTCCCCGACGGTTCTTTGTTCTGAGTGTTAGCCGCGCCACATCGTGATCACGGCTGAATGTGGATGTGAATCCGGTCTTGAGATTTCGACGGACTGCGACGAGTCGAGGCCCCGAATAAAACCGCGCAAGCTGCGCAAGTGTCGGACTACCTGTTGCAGGCGCAGCGGCTGTTCGATCTCGGCGATCAGCTCAACACGGCGTGCGAGGACTGCCGCCGTGAGTTCTGGTATCCGCCGAGCTGAGGCCCCGCAGGGCTCCGCAAGCTTTCAAGGAGAGGGGCAGTCGACATCGCGTCGCCGTTGCGGTTTGATTCTGCGCGACAAGGAGGCGCCATGCAGCTCCATCTCTCCACCTGGACCGACGTCGAGTCCTACTTGGCCCGCTGCCGCGGGATCGTCATTCCGATCGGCTCGACCGAGCAGCACGGGCCGAACGGCCTGCTCGGCACCGATGCGCTCTGTCCCGAGATCATCGCCAAAGAAGCCGGCGACCGCTCCGGCCTGCTGATCGGTCCGACGTTCAACATCGGCATCGCGCAGCATCACATGGGCTTTCCCGGCACGATCACGCTGCGGCCCTCGACGATGATCGCGGCGATGAACGACTGGATCGAGTCGCTGACGCGGCACGGCTTCAACCGGTTGTTCTTCTTGAACGGCCACGGCGGCAACGTCGCGACGATCGAAGCGGCGTTCGGCGAGGCCTATGCGAACTGCTCCTTGAAGGGCGCGCCGGCCGAGTTCGCGTGCCGCTTGCGCAACTGGTGGGAGCTGAAGGGCGTGATGAAGCTTGCCACCTCGCTCTATCCCAAGGGCCACGGGTCGCACGCCACGCCGTCGGAGGTGGCGGTCACGCAGTACGCCTATCCCGAGACGATCCGCGATGTGGAGATGACGCCGAAGATCGCGCCGACCGGCCCGATCCGCGACGCGGACGACTATCGCGCGCGCTTTCCCGACGGCCGCATCGGCTCGGACCCGAGCCTGGCGACGCCCGAAGACGGCAAGACGCTGGTCGAGGCTTCGGTCGCCGCGCTGATCACCGAGGCGCAAGCCTTCTTCGACGAGGGACGTCCCGATGCCGGAAAAGACAGCGCCCAAGCCGCCGCAGAGTGACGAAGCGGTCAAGCGGGCGACGGGCCGGGACTGGAAGGCCTGGATCGCCTGGCTCGACGCGCGCGGCGGACGCGAGCTCGACCACAAGGGTCTGGTCGCGGCGCTCAAGGACGAGGTCGAGAGCGGCTGGTGGCGGCAGTCGGTCGCGGTCGGCTACGAGCAGCTGGCTCAAGGCCGGAAGGTCAACGAGCGGCCGGACGGCTATCAGGTCCAGGCGTCGAAGACCATCAACGCGCCGATCGAGAAGGTGTGGGAGTCGGTCTGCCCCAAAGGCCTCTGCGATTGGGCCCCGCCGGGCGCGCTTGCTCCGTCGACGGAAGTCAAGCCGGAGCGCTTGCGCGGCGCCTGGACGGACGGCGGCAAGAAAGAGGGCGGCGTCGGCTCGGCCCGTTTCGGCGCGATGCTGACTACCGCGCCTGGCGGCAAGACGCGGCTGACGGTGCAGCTTGGGCGCATCTCGGACGCAGCGGCCGCGGAGAAGGCCAAGGCGGCCTGGCGCGCGGCGCTGGCGGACTTGAAGGAGAGGTTGGAGGGGTGAGGGCGTCGCTCGGATGCGGGTGACTACGAGGCGCCGCGCGCAGCCGCGCGCGGGAACAGCAGCGTCAGATAGTTGCGAAACTGCTCGGACTGACGGCGCGTCGTATCGGTGTCGCCGTGGGCGCGCTGAAGGATGAGTCCGCCCTCGATCACGGAGACGATCATCTCGGCGAGCTGCCGAGGCGTGACCGGTAGAGCCGGCTCGTAGCAGTCCATGACGTCTTGGAACTTGCGCACGTAGATCGACGTCCATTGGCGCAGCGTATCCGACACGAAGTCCAGAATGTCCGGATCGAACTGACGGCTTTCGTACGTATAGACCGCATACATGCAGCCCGGAGCCGGGTCGTCGGAGTTGCTGATGTAGCGCTCGAAGATCCTCAGGAACTCCATCACCTGGGCTAGCGGATCGTCGCTCGCGTCCTGCGACCGTCGGTCGAACTCCTGGAACATCTTCAGGTCGTTGAGGGCGTAGCGCTTGACCAGCTCTCGAGCGAGATCGGCCTTGTTCTTGAAGTGGTGAAAGAACGCGCCCTTCGTCACGCCCGTCTCTTTGAGGATGTCGTCGAGCGACGTGCCGGCGAAGCCCTTGGACATCACCAGCTTCTTGGCTGCGTCGAGAATGCTCTCGCGTGTCGCTTCGCCGCGGGTTTTCATTTCATCTCCATACCAAACAGTCTGAATATAGCTCGCTTCGCCGCGGTTTCAAGGTGCGAGCGATAATTTAACATATTGAACTAAAACAGTTTTCAAAATTTCGTCGGTGAATTTCAGAAAGTTTGTTGACTCCATACCGATCGGTCTCCAAAACATACCAACCGGTTGGTACTGTTCAATCTTGAAAGGAGAACTGAAATGGAAAGCACGGCTCAAAAACTGGCGATCGTCTCTTCGCGCGGTCACGACGATGAACGCGGCACGGTGGCCTGGACCATCGCCAACGCCGGCGTGGCGTCGGGCCAGCAGGTGACGATGTTCCTGGTCAGCGCCGGGGTCGACGTCGTCCGCAAGGGCGCGGCGAACAACGTCCAAATGAACCCGTTCGATCCGCCGCTGGGCGAATTGATCTCGAGCTTCATCGAAGGCGGCGGCCGGATCCTGGTGTGTCCGCCCTGCGCCAAGGTTCGGGGCTATTCCGAAGACGATCTCATCGAAGGCGTCACAGTCGTCGGATCGCCCGCTTTGCACGCGCTGATCAGAGACGGCGCGGCGACTCTGAGCTTCTAATCGCAACCATCAGCTATCGGAGAAAATGTCATGTTCAGCTGTTTTCAAACCTTCAAGGCCGACAAGCCCGTGGACGCGGATCCGATCAGCGTCGAGCAAGCTTCAAGGCTCCACAACCGCGCGGGCGTCGAGTTCGTCGACCCCCGGCCGGCCGAGGCCATCGCGTCGACGACCGGAATCATTCCCGGCGCCCGCAACATCTCTCTCGGCGATATCAAAGCGGGCAAGTTGCCGCCCGCGTTCGACGACCGGTCGATCCACGTGGTCACGATTTGCCAAGCCGGGCCAATGTCGGCCAAAGCTGCAGACCTGTTCTCGAAGCTCGGCTTTGCGGAAGTCAGCTACGTCGACGGCGGAACCCAGGCCTGGCTGGACGCGGGACTGTCCACCGTCCGTTGATCGATCAATTTTCGATTGCGAGAGGCCGTCCTGACAAACGAGTGATGCAGCACCGTCGCCCTGCCGGCGGTGCTGCGGTTTGTGCGAACCGCTATTGGCAGAAAGTGGACATCAGAGGTTGGGCTTGTGAACCACAGCGGTGGAGCGACCGGCGTCAATGATCGCTACTCGGGCTCTGGTTCCGAAAGGAGCCAGGGGACGGACTCCGAGCGAAACTCGAGCTGCACAACTGGTTTCTCTTTCAGAGAAGGCAATCGAGGCGCATTCGGCCGACTCATCCAAACGCTGAATCCCTCTTCGAGGTACGCTGGAGCAAAATCTCCAGATTGATTCAGCGACCCAACAAAATGATACCAACCAGCATACTCGTGTAACCCCGGCGACATGCGAGCGACATGATAAATTTCACCATCTTTCGACGGGTCGATTCCCAGCTTGTCCAACAAAGTCAGAAAGGATGAGGGGAATACCGTTTCACGAGCTGGGACAAAATTTCGACAGGCCGAGCAGTCGCAACTCTCTGAGCCGCCGTTCGCGACCGCTTCATATGCCTTAATCGTCTCGTAGCGATTTGCTGAGAATTCCCAATCGCCAAGCTTTGCCATGAAGACCTCGACAAGCAGATTGCGCCGACTGGTCCTGCCGGCTTAGCCCATCTCCACCGTAAACGGACGATTGAGCAAACCATCAATCGCCTCGCTCACGGAGATCTTGTCCGCCAGGACGGCGGCGATCGCGCGGCAGATCGGCATGTTGACCACGTGGCGGTCGGCGAGCTTGACCACCGCCGGCGCCGTGGCGACGCCTTCGGTGACCGATTTGCGCTCCGAGAGGATCTGGCCGAGCTTGCGGCCCTGACCCAGCGCGAACCCGAGCGACATGTTGCGCGACTGCGGACTCGAACACGTCAGCACCAGATCGCCGAAGCCTGAAAGGCCCGTCAGCGTCGCCGGCTTGGCGCCCATGGCCACGGCGAGGCGGGTCATCTCCGCAAAGCCGCGCGTCAGCACCGCCGCGTGCGCGCTCTTGCCGAGCCGCCGGCCCTCGACCACGCCGCAGACGATGGCGAGCACGTTCTTCACCGCGCCGCCGATGGCCGCGCCGACGAGGTCGTCCGACAGGTAAGGGCGGAACGAGGGCTGGCCGATCGCCTCGACCAGGGCGCGGCCGAGCGGCGCCTCGGCGCAGGCGAGGGTGACCGCGACCGGCAAGCCCGCGCCCGCATCGACCGCGAAGCTCGGCCCTGACAGCACCGCGGCGCGAGCGGTCGGCAGCTCTTCGGTCAGGACGTCAGTCATCAGCTTGACGGTGTCCCGCTCGAACCCCTTCGAGCAGATCACCACCGGCACGCCTTGCTTCGCATGCGGCGCGAACCGGTTGAGCGTCGCGCGCGTGTGCTGGGCGGGCGCAACCGAGAAGATCGCGTCGCAGTTCGACAGATCACGCATGTCTCCGGTCGGCGTGATCGACTTGTGCAGCGCGACGCCGGGCAGATAGTCGACGTTCTCGCGCCGCGCGTTCATGCCGACGGCGAGGTCGGGGCTGCGGGTCCAGAGCTTGACGTCGCGGCCGGCGCGCGCGGCGACTTGCGCCAGCGCCGTGCCCCAGGCGCCCGCGCCCAAAACACCGATTGATTGGACGCCGATCGACTGAATAGGGGGGTGCTCGCTCACGCTTTCGGTCCCTTCCGTCCGCTCCCCACCTTAGGCGCGCGTGATGCGGCCGCTTCGTCAAGCGGCCAGCGCGGCCGCGCCGTCGCGCCAAGTCCTTCGATACGCGCTTGGTCGCGTTCTTCGTCGTTCATTCGCGCCAGCCGCTCCGCGCCGGCGAGCGCGATCATCGCGGCGTTGTCGGTGCACCACTTGAGCGGCGGCGCGACCAGCGGAACGCCGGCGTCCGCCGCCGCTTTTGACAACGCAGAGCGGATCGCTTGGTTCGCGGCGACGCCGCCGGCGACGACCAGCGCTTCGATCGAACCGGCGCGCGTGAGCGCCGAGCGGGTGCGGTCGGCCAGGGTTTCGGCGACGGCCGCCTGGAACGAGGCGGCGAGGTCGGCGCTGTCTGCGTCGCTGGGCGAGTCGAAGCCGTCCCAGACGCGGCGCGCGGCGGTCTTCAATCCTGCGAAGGAAAAGTCCGCGTGCTCGGTCCCGACGAACGGGCGGGGCAGGTCGAACCGGCTCGCGTCGCCCTCAGCAGCGAGCTTCTCGATCGCCGGACCGCCGGGATGGCCGAGACCCATGACCTTGGCGAGCTTGTCGAAGGCTTCGCCGGCGGCGTCGTCGATGGTGGTCCCGAGGCGGCGATAGCGGCCGACATCCTCGACGACGAGCAGCTGGGTGTGTCCGCCCGAGACCAGGAGCAGCAAATAAGGAAATGCGACCGGCTCGGAGAGGCGCGGCGAAAGCGCGTGGCCTTCGAGGTGATTGACTGGGATGATCGGCAGATCGTGCGCCAACGCGATCGCCTTGCCGGTCATCAGCGCAACCATCACCCCGCCGACCAGCCCGGGACCGGCTGTCGCCGCGATGGCGTTGAGGTCGGCGAAGCCGAGCCCGGCCTCGTCCATCGCCTGCCGGATCACTCCGTCGATCGCATGCACGTGCGCGCGCGCGGCGATCTCGGGCACCACGCCGCCGTAGGGGGCGTGCTCGGCGTGCTGGCTGGCGACGGCGTCCGAGAGCACGTTCACGGTTCCGCCGGGAGCAAGCCGCACGACGCTGGCGGCGGTCTCGTCGCAGCTCGATTCCAGACCCAGGACGGTGACAGGGGCGGTGAGCGGCGCGGCCGCGCGGCGGTCCGTTTCGGCGGGGGAGGCGGAATGTCCCGCTTGCATCATGCGCTCGATTAGCCTCCCTTCTGGCGCCATGCAACGCTCCGGCTCACGCATATCAAAGCGCATCGGCGCGCGCGGCTCGCCCCTGGCGCTCGTCCAGGCGGAGAAGGCGCGCGACCTCATCGCCGCGGCCGCCGGCGTTTCGCCTGACGAGCGCGAGGCGGTTTTCCCCGTGGTCGCGCTGTCGACCGCCGGCGACCGCATCCAGGACCGCAAACTGTCCGAAGCCGGAGGGAAAGGGCTCTTCACTAAGGAGCTTGAAGAGGCCCTCGCCGACGGCCGGATCGACATCGCCGTGCATTCGATGAAGGACGTGCCGACCCGTCCGCCGGAAAGCCTGACGCTCGCGGCGATTCTGGAGCGCGAGGATCCCCGCGACGCCTTCATCTCCAATATCGCCGATCATCTCGACGCGCTGCCCCAGGGCGCCAAGCTCGGCACGGCGAGCTTGCGGCGTCAGGCTCAGGCGCTGGCGCGGCGGCCGGACCTCGAGATCGTGATGTTCCGCGGCAACGTCGGCACCCGGCTCGACAAGCTCGCCCGCGGCGTGGCGGACGCGACGTTCCTCGCAGCAGCCGGCTTGTCGCGCTTGGCTCAAAGTGATGTCGCGACGTCCTTCGTCGACCCTGAGGTGATGTTGCCCGCCGCTGCTCAGGGCGCGCTTGGTCTGCAGACCCGCGCCGACGACGCCGAAGCGATTGCTCTGTGCACGGGACTTGAACATGCCGAGAGCGCCATCTGCATCGCGGCGGAGCGCGGCTTCCTCGACGCCCTCGACGGTTCTTGCCGCACGCCGATCGCGGCGCTGGCCGAGTTGGGAGACGCGAGCCTGCGGCTGCGCGCCGAAGCGCTGACCGAGGATGGCGCCAAGCGCTGGTCGCGCGACGAAACGTGCGCGATCGCCGACGCGGACGCTGCGCGCGCCTTCGGTCAACAGATCGGCGCGGCGATCCGGGAGGAGGCGGGGGACGCGCTGGGATGGGCGGGGTGACCCGCGCCGTCCTCATCACCCGCTCGCAGCCCGGCGCGGACGAGACCGCCGCGCGGCTTGAAGCGCTGGGCCTTGAGCCCGTGCTGACGCCGATGCTCGAGGTCGTCCGTCTCGACCCGCCCGAACCCTCCGACGTCCAGGCGATCCTCGTCGCCAGCCGGCACGCCGCCGACCGCCTCGCGGACTGGTTCACCGCCGCGTCCGGGTCAAAGCCGCCCGTCTACGCCGTCGGCGGCGCGACGGCCGACGCCGCGCGTGCGGCGGGGGCGGATCAAGTCGTCTCCGCCGAGGGTGATTCCACGGCTCTGGTCGCCCGTGTCCGCGCTGATCTCGATCCCGCGGCCGGGCCTCTGGCGCTCTTGCGCGGCGTCGATGTGGGCGCGGACGTCGCCGGAGCGCTTGGCGACGCCGGGTTCGAGGTGATCGCGCACCAGGTCTATGAAGCGCGTGCGGCCGACCGTCTGAGCCCCGAAGCCGCCGCCGCGCTCGCCGCGGAGCGCGTTTCCGCCGCCCTGTTCCACTCCGCCCGAGGGGCGCGCGCGTTCGCCCAGGCGGTGCGTGAGGCTGGGCTTGGGGAGGCCCTTTCCGGCGCCGTCGCGGCGAGCTTGTCCGAGCGCGCAGGCGCTCCGGTGGCGGATTTGCCCTTCAAAAGCCATGTGACCGCGGTGCAACCTACTGAAAAGTCACTACTTGAAGCACTCACAGGCGCGTTGAACCCGCGGTGTTAAGCCGTTAACCGACACCTGAGAGCCTGCAACTCGAGACGCTCGGAGACGGGGACATGAGCAAGCAAACCGGCAAGGCGGCGCAAGAGCCCGACGAGTCCGCGCCCGCCGAAGACTCTGACGTCGAAACAGAAGTCGAAGCGGAAGCAGAGTTCGGGGCCGAAACCGACGCCGACGCGGGCGGCGCGCTTGAGCCGGGCGAAGAGCCGATCGAAGCCGAGTTCGAGCCGGCCGAGAGCCCGCTTTCGCAGCTCCTCTCCATGCAGGTGACCATGCCCGTCGTGCTCGGCCTGTTCGCGCTCGCCGCGGTGCTCGGCGGGCTGTTCGGCATGGTGCTGGGCGGCGGCGGATCGAGCGGCGACGCGGCGCGGATCGAGCGGCTCGTCGACGAGCGCCTCGCCGGCATGGACGAACGCTTCGCCGCTCTGCGCCAGGCGATCGCCGAGTCGGGCGGGGAAGGGAGCGAGATCGCTGCGGCCGCGCTCGCCGACCTTGAAGGTGAGATCGCCGCCCTGCGCGACCGCGTCCTCGTTGTCGAGTCCGCCTCGGGCGACGGCGGCGCTTCGGCGGAGCTTTCCGATCAGCTCGCCCAGATCAACGCCGACTTGGCCGATCTGCGGCTCGACGGCGCGCGCATCGCTGCTATCGACGAGCAGCTCGCCGAGGTTTCCGCCGACGTCGCCGCGCAAGCGCGCGAGATCAATCAGCTCACTGACACCACCGGCGCGCTCGCGCGTCGCGCCACCGGCGTGGCCCCGCCGCCCGGACGCGCGTCCGCTGGCGCCGCGGCGGCGCTGGCCTACGCCAACCTCGAAGAAGCCGCGCGCTCGGGCGAGACGTTCCTGAACGAGGCGCAGGCCGCGGCGCGCTACTTCCCTGACAGCGCGGCGATGGCGCAGCTGCTGCTGCTGTCCGAGCGCGGCGCCCCGCCGCCGACTGAGCTGGCCGCGAGCTTCCGTTCGGCGGCGCGCGCGGCGCGCAACGCCGAAGGGCCGGCGGGCGGCGGCTTCGTTGATCGCATGGCGCGGATGATGACCTCGATCGTCACGGTGCGCCGGCTCGACGCGCCGCCGACCGATACGCCCGCCGACGTCGTCGTGCGCGCGCAGCGCCGGCTGTCCGAGAACGACCTGGCGGGCGCGGCCGCGGAGATGGCGCGGCTCGACGGGGCGGCCGGAGAGGCGGTCGCCGCCTGGGTCGCCGACGCCGAGGCGCGCGCCTCGATCGAGATGGAGCTCGACGCGCTCGCCCAAAGCTTCGCGGAGGGATGAGATTCGCTGGCTGCGCATCATCTGGATCGCTGCGCTGGTTCTAGCGTCGGCCACCGCGGCGTTCCTCGTCGCGCAGGACCCCGGGCAGGCGACCTTCATCATCCGCGGTCTTGAGATTCAGACCAGCGTGGCGGCGATCGCCGGCCTGATTGTTCTGCTGTCGGTCGCCGGCTACTTCCTGATCTGGGTGTTCGGCCTGCCGAACCGCCTGACGCGCATGCGCCGCCGCCGTCGCCGCGACGCCGGCGTCGACGCGCTGGAGCTGGCTTTGCTCGCAGCAGCCGGCGGCGATCCGCGCACGGCGCGTCGCGAGGCGCGGCGCGCGCAGATCCTCTTGGAGCGCGACGCCGGTCCGCGCCTGATCGCCGCCCAGGCCGCCGAGCAGATGGGCGATGTCCTGGGCGCGGAGACCCAGTTCGCCGCCATGCTGGGGGACGCCCGC
>JASFUX010000066.1:0-14507 GCA_050050115.1 Maricaulaceae bacterium
GTCCGCTCGGACAGGTCGCCGCGCAGCAGATCGGCGTCGAGAACGAGATGCTCGCCGATCCGATCCTGCGGGCGGACATTGCTCGCATCGATATCGACAGTCTGGCTTTCGCGCTGACGACCGAGCGGCTCGTCGACGAGGCGAAGGCCGGCAAGGAGCTTGGCTCCAAGTCGGCGCTCCTGAAGTACTACGGCACTGAGCTCAACAAGCGCCGCTACGAGCTTTTGATGGCGTCGGCGGGCAACGACGGCCTCGAGTGGGAAGGCGAGCCCTCCCACGACGGCGCTCTGCCGCGCGCCTGGCTGCGCACGAAAGCCAACTCGATCGAGGGCGGCACGTCCGAGGTCATGCTCAACATCATCGCCAAGCGCGTGCTTGGCTTGCCTTCAAGCTAGTCAAGAGAGTTCCGCCATGGCTTTGGTTCTGACTGAAGAACAAGAGATGCTGCGCGACGCAGCGAAAGGTTGGCTTGCCGACAACGCCCCCGTCAGCCAGCTGCGCAAGTTGCGCGACACGGCTGATGCGGACGGCTTCGACCGCAAATCTTGGAAAGAAATGGCCGAGATGGGCTGGGCCGGCGTGCTGGCGCCCGAGGAGCACGGCGGCGTCGACATGGGCTACGTCGCCGCCGGCCTCATTGCCGAGGAGATGGGCCGCACGCTGACGGCCTCGCCCTATCTTTCGACGGCGGTTGTCGCGACGACCGCGCTCAACAAGGCCGGTACGCAGGATCAGCAGGCCGAGTGGTTGCCGAAGATCGTTTCCGGCGACGCGATCATCGCGCTCGCGATCGACGAGGAGCGCAAGCATAATCCGGCGAAGACGGCGCTCAAGGCCGAACGGCACGGCAACGGCTTCAAGCTCAACGGCGCGAAGACCTTCGTCGCCGACGGCCATGTCGCCGACGCCTATATCGTCGCCGCCCGCACGGCCGGCGCGCCGGGCGAAGCCGACGGGCTGACGCTGTTCCTGGTCAACGCCAAGACAAATGGGATCGGCGCAGAGCGCACGATCATGGTCGACAGCCGCAACAGCGCCGAAGTGAAGTTCGACAACGTCGAGGTGACGGCTGATGCGGTTCTCGGCGAAGTCGATGCCGGCCATGGGGCGCTAGAGCTGATCTTGAACGCCGGCCGCGCCGGACTCGCGGCGGAGATGTCGGGGTCAGCGCAGGAGTGCTTCGAGCGGACCTCCGCCTATCTCGCCGAGCGCAAGCAGTTCGGCCAGACCATCGGCGCCTTCCAGGCGCTCCAGCATCGCGCGGCGCATCTTTACACCGAGGTCGAGCTGGCGCGGTCGACGGTCCTCAAGGCGCTGCAGGTCATGGACGAGGACTTCGACAATGCAGCGATCAACGTCTCGCTCGCCAAGGCGAAGGCGGGGCAGGTGGCGCTGCTCGCCGCCCAGGAAGGCATCCAGATGCATGGCGGCATCGGCATGACTGACGAGTATGAGATCGGCTTTTTCATCAAACGCGTGCGCGCCGCTGGCGAGATGTTCGGCGACGCCAACTATCACGCCGACCAGTTGGCGCGACTTCAAGGATACTGATCGCCGCGCCCGATCGCGGCATTGATGGCTAGGGGAATGCTATGAGCATGGATCTGGGAATGTCCGAGCGGGTCAGACCGCTTGTCGAGCAAGTGCGCGAGATGGTGCGCGAACACGCGATGCCGCTCGAGCACGAATATCATGAAGAAAACGGCAAGGTGGCTGGAGAGAACGGTCGCTTCGGCATGACCGACCGGCAGATCGAGATCATCGAGTCGCTGAAGAAGAAGGCGCGCGAGAAGAACCTCTGGAACTTCTTCCTGACGCACTCCGACAAAGGCTACGGCCTGTCGACCGTCGAGTACGCTTATCTCGCCGAAGAGATGGGCTGGTCGCCGGCTCTCGGCTCGGAAATGTTCAACTGCTCGGCGCCGGACACCGGGAACATGGAGGTGTTCGAACGCTACGGTTCGGCCGAGCAGAAGGAGCGGTGGCTCAAACCCCTGCTCGCGGGCGAGATTCGCTCGGCTTATCTGATGACCGAACCGGACGTGGCGTCCTCGGACGCGAAGAACCTTGAGTTCTCTGCGGTCGAGGACGGCGACGAGTGGGTGCTGAACGGCGAGAAGTACTGGGCCTCGGGCGCCGGCGACCCGCGCTGCAAGGTCTACATCCTTATGGCCAACACCGGCGGGGATGACCGCAACGCGCGCCACTCGATGTTCGTCGTGCCGGCCGATACGCCGGGCATCGAAATCCTCCGCGCCATGACCGTCTTCGGCAAGGACGACGCGCCGCACGGCCACATGCACGTGCGCTTCACCAACGCGCGCCTTCCGAAGGACGCGATCCTGATCGGCAAGGGCAAAGGCTTCGAGGTGAGCCAGGGTCGTCTCGGCCCGGGGCGCATTCACCACTGCATGCGCGCCGTCGGCCAGGCCGAGCGCGCTTTCGAGCTGATGGTCCGCCGCGCGCAGAACCGCACCGCTTTCGGCAAACCGTTGATCAAGCTGGGCGCGAACTACGACATCATCGCCGAATGCCGGCTCGAGATCGAGCAGGCGCGCCTTCTGTGCCTTAAGGCCGCGTGGATGATGGACCAGGGCGACGGCCGGGCCGCGGCACCGTGGATCTCGAAGATCAAGACGGTCGCGCCGCGCATGGCGTGCAAGGTCGTCGACGAGGCGATGCAGATGCACGGCGGCACCGGCGTGTCCCAGGACACCCCTCTGGCGCGGATGTACACCTCGCTGCGCACGCTGCGGTTCGCCGACGGCCCCGACGCCGTCCACCGCATGGTCATCGCGCGCAGCGAGATCAAGCGTCTGAGCAATCATCCCGCCTAAGGAGAGCATCATGGCTGTAGGCCGTCAGACCGTCCCGGCGACGGAGATTTCCGGGCTGGTCGGAAAGGAGATTGGCGTCTCCGACTGGATCGAAGTTGATCAGAACAAGATCAATGCGTTCGCCGACGTCACTGGTGACCACCAGTTCATCCACGTCGACCCCGAGCGAGCTTCCCAGACGCCGTTCGGCGGCACCATCGCGCACGGCTTTCTAACGCTGTCGCTGCTTTCGCAGATGTCCGCCGGCGCGTCGGTCTCCATTGAGGGCTCGGTGATGGGCATCAACTATGGTTGCGACAAGTTCCGCTTTCTTGCGCCGGTGCGTTCGGGAAAGCGCGTGCGCGGGCGTTTCACGCTAGCGGACGCTCAGGAGAAGGAGCCCGGCCGTTGGCTGTTGAAGCATGCGGTCGAGGTGGAGATCGAAGGTGAAGACAAGCCGGCGCTCGTGGCCGAATGGCTCGGAATGCAGGTCGTGCCGGCGTAGGGGACGAATATGACGGACATCAGATTTGACGGCCGCGTCGCAATCGTGACGGGGGCGGGGGCGGGGCTTGGCCGCGCGCACGCTCTGGGCCTCGCGGCGCGGGGCGCCAAAGTGGTGGTCAACGATCTCGGCGGCGCGCGCGACGGCACGGGCGGTTCGAGCGCGGCGGCTCAGGCCGTGGTCGAGGAGATCAAGGCGGCTGGTGGCGAGGCGATCGCCGACGGCGCGGACGTCTCGAACGAGGCGCAGGTCGAGGCGATGATGGGCAGGGCGCTGGACGCCTGGGGCCAGATCGACATCCTGATCAACAACGCCGGCATCCTCCGTGACAAGACGTTTCACAAGATGTCGCTCGATGATTTCCGGGCCGTGCTGGAGGTGCACCTTTGGGGCTCTGTGGTGTGCACCCACAAGGTCTGGAATCACATGCGCGACCGCGCCTACGGCCGGATCGTGTTCACGACGTCCTCGACCGGCCTTTACGGCAACTTCGGCCAAGCGAACTACGGCGCGGCCAAGCTGGGCGTCGTGGGCCTGATGAATACGCTTCATCTCGAAGGCGCGAAGTACAACATCCGCGTCAACTCGATCTCGCCGGTCGCCGCGACGCGCATGACCGAGGATCTAATGCCGCAGGAAGCGCTCGATCTGCTTGCGCCTGAAGCGGTGACCCCTGCGGTGCTCTATCTCGTCAGCGAAGACGCGCCCTCGCGCGCGATCATCGCGGCGGGGGCGGGGGGCTTCGCCCGCGCGCTGATCTACGAGACCGACGGCGTCTACATTCCCGCAGGCGAGCTGTCGCCCGAGGCCGTTGCGGCGAAGTTCGACCAGATCTCCGATCCGGCCGGCCAGGAGGCCTATGACAACGGCAGCCGACCCTCGCTCAACTTCATGGGCAAGGCGGCCGAAGCGCTCGGGCTGGAGATGCCCGGACGGCGCTAGCTCTCGGCGCAGGGCCGCCGGTCAACGTGTCGCTTTGACTCCGCCCGTGAGGACGGAGGAAAGAAGCCGCTCTGAAGATCAGGCGGCGGGAACGGACCGATGACCTCGGCGGACGCTCACGAAGACGCGTCAGGGCGCGACGCCGCGGCGAAGAGCGCCGCGTCGCCGGCCGTGGCCGCGTGGCTGGCGACCGTCTGCGTCCTGGTGGTGGCGATCATCATGGTCGGCGGCCTCACGCGTCTGACCGACTCCGGCCTTTCGATCACCGAGTGGGACGTGGTGATGGGCACGTTGCCGCCTCTCGGGGAGGCCGCCTGGGGCGAAGCCTTTCGCCAATATCAGCAGACGACGGAGTACCAGCAGCTGAACTTCGCCATGACGCTGGCGGAGTTCAAGACGATCTTCTGGTGGGAATGGGGTCACCGGCTGCTCGGCCGGGTGATCGGGATGATTTATCTCGTCGGTCTCGTTGTCTTCTGGATCCGTGGACGCCTGCCGGCAGCGCTCAAACCACGCTTCGTCGCGATCTTCATCCTCATCGGCTTTCAGGGCGCTATCGGCTGGTGGATGGTCACAAGCGGGCTCGTCGGCCGCCTGGACGTGAGCCAGCACCGGCTCGCCGCGCACCTGATGACGGCGTTCCTCATCCTCGCCGTGACCTGGTGGACGTTCTGGGACGTGCGGGCAGGGGAGGTTCGGGTCTTGCGGCCGGCATCGCGGCTCGGCGTCGCCGCAGCGGCGATGATGCTTCTCGTGACGCTCCAGATCGCTCTCGGCGCCTACGTGGCCGGACTCGACGGCGGGCGCGTCTATACCCAGTGGCCGCTGATCAATGGCGCCATCGCGCCCGCGGACTACGCCGCGTTCGAGCCGTTCTGGCGCAACCTCGTTGACAATCCGCTCACGGTGCAGATCAACCACCGGTATGTAGGCTATGCAGTAGTGCTCGCAGGGCTGGCCATATGGCTCTTCGGCTCCAAGGGGGCCTCAGGCCGGGAGCGAGCCATGCTTGGTCTGCTTGCGGCGGCGTGCGCGGGGCAGGCTGCGCTTGGCGTGACGACGCTGGTCAACACCTCGCCGATCGAGCTGTCCTCGATGCATCAGCTCGGCGCGGTCGCCGTGTTCCTGATCGCCGTTGTCTTGGTGCGCGAGACCGCGGTCAGTCGTCGTCTGCGGCGTTGACCTCTCGGACGGCTGCCAGCGCGCCGTCGAGCAATCCGCCAAGCTCCATGAAGTTGATGTTGTTCCCCTGCGCCGCGGCCAGCACTCCGGCGCTGAACGGGCCGCCGAAGTTCTCGCTCGCACCGGCGAGCACGTCCGGCGCCGGCGTTGACGCAGTGTTGAACCCCTCGACGAAGTCGACCCGCACGCGGTCGTTGAAGGGCGTGATCAAGGCCCCGGCGCCGGTCTCGGGCCGCGCCAGAAACACCCACTCGGAATCGGCGCGCGGAACAACCGCGGCGTCGATGACGCGCTCGGCGCCCCAGAGCGGATCGGCCGGTCCGATCTCATAGGCTCGGCCTGTCTGGCGGACGCCGACGATCGAGCTTCCGAGCGAGTCGCATGCGGCCATCGGCTCGTCGGTCTCGATCGATGCGGCGCGGGAGACCGCCAGCCGCTCGCCGCCGCTATCGCGGACCTGCCAGGTCTCGACCGCGTTCTCGGTGGCGATGATGAGATCAGCAACCGCCTCGGTGACTCGCCCTTCGCAGAACGCAAGGATATCGCCGTCGATCTCGATCGGGTCGAGGGGGATGTCGATCAGCGTCTCTTCGTCGACGAGGTAAACCCAGGCTCTTACGCCCTCGATCTCGCCGCCGGTTGCGAAGAGCAGGGGGGCTGCGGAGCCTCGGAGCGAAAAGTCCGGCGCGGCGGCGAGTGCGCCTGCCACGGGGCCGTCGAGCGTCGTCGACACGCTCGAGGCGAGGTCGAAGGAGACGAAGCCGCCAGTGTCGAGTGCGGCGATGGCGCGGCCGAGGAATGGCGTCTGATTGGGCAGCAGCACGATGTCGACGACGTCGCCGCTGAGATCCGCGTAACCGGTCACGGCGCGCGCTTCGATGCTCGGCTCGACGCGGACGGGCGGCGCGACGTCCTGCTCGTCGCCGCCAAGATCACATGCGGCGAGCGCCGCGGCGGCGAGAAGTGAAACAGCGAGCTGTCGAAGCGTCATGAGCGTCGTTCCTATGTCGATGCGTGAAGTGAACAAGCGGCGAGCCTTCGGGGCTATGCATAAGCTCGTGATCGGGCGGATCAATGGCGATCCGCCGCTTGGAACATGGTCGTGCGGTCTTGTGGGGCAGCGGGCGGCCGCTGATGAGGTAACATAATACCTGTAAGCTAAGTCACCGATTTCACGATCAAATCCCGGATTGACGCGTCGCTTTCGCCCGCGTATACGCGGCGCTTCCTTTCTTCAAGTCGGCGGGCTGCGGCGCGCGGACGCGACATCAAGGACCGACACATGAGCGCCGAGACTGCTTCGCGCTTCGCCAGTTTTTCCGCCAAGCCGGCGCATCACGACGGCGGCGTTGAAAAACGCTGGATCGTGATCGACGCCGACGGCGTCGTCGTCGGGCGGCTGGCGTCGTTCATCGCCACGCGGCTGCGCGGCAAGCATCGGGCGGACTATACGCCCCATGTCGATTGCGGCGACAACGTCATCGTCGTGAACGCCGAGAAGGTGGTCCTGACGGGGCGCAAGCGCGCGCAGAAAGAATATCACCGACACACCGGCTATCCCGGCGGCCTGAAGACCACGACGCCGGAGCGGATCTTGTCGGGCGATCATCCCGAGCGCGTGTTGAAGATGGCGGTCCAGCGGATGTTGCCGAAGGAAAGCCCGCTGGCGCGCGGCCAGTTGTCGAACCTGAAGATCTATGCGGGCCCGGAGCATCCGCACGAGGCCCAGAAGCCCGAAGCGATCGACTTCAAGTCTCGCAACGCGAAGAACACGAGGACGGCGTAAGCATGGCCGAGCAAGCAGGAAGCCTCGAAGACCTCAAGTCCGCGCTCGAAGGCGCGGGTCCGGCCGAAGCCGAGCCCGTCGAGCTGCCCGAGCCCAAGCGCGACACTCTGGGTCGCTCCTACGCCACCGGCAAGCGCAAGGACGCGATCGCGCGGGTCTGGATCAAGCCGGGCCACGGCAAGATCACGGTGAACGGTCGCGAGCAAGAGACCTACTTCGCTCGTCCGGTGCTCCGCATGCTGCTGCAGCAGCCGTTCGAAGCGGCCGACCGGAAGGACCAGTTCGACGTGGTCGCCACGGTCCGCGGCGGCGGTCTGTCGGGTCAGGCCGGCGCCGTCCGGCACGGCATCTCAAAAGCGCTGACGCTCTATGAGCCGGAGCTGCGCAAGGCGCTGAAGTCCGGCGGCTTCCTCACCCGCGACAGCCGCGTGGTCGAGCGCAAGAAGTACGGCAAGAAGAAAGCCCGCCGCAGCTTCCAGTTCTCCAAGCGCTAACGGTTACGAACGCACTTTCACGTACGATCCCGGCGCCGGCTCGATCGCCTTCAAAGGCCCGGCCTCGGGATCGCGCGCGGGAACCTTCTCGCCCGAGCGGCGCGCCAGCCATTTTTTCCAGTCCGGCCACCAAGATCCCGGCGTCTCGCTGGCGCCCTCGAGCCATGCCTCGGGCGTCGAGGGCAGCTCGGCGGCGGGGTTGGTCCAGTGCTGGTACTTCTTGGCGTCGGGATGGTTGATCACGCCGGCGATGTGGCCCGAGCCCGAGAGCACGAAACGCGTCTTGCCGCTGACCCCTTGGGCCGTACGGTAGACGGAGATGAACGGCGAGATGTGGTCCTCGCGGCTGGCTTGGAAGTAGCAAGGCGTTTCTACGTCCTTGAGCGCCAGGGTGCGATCCAACAGCTCGAGCTTGCCCTCTGAGAACGCGTTGTCGCGGTAGTAGTTGCGCAGATAGAACATGTGCAACGCTTTAGGCAGCCGCGTCTGGTCCGAGTTCCAGAACAAGAGGTCGAACGGCCTGGGCGTCTTGCCGAGCAAATAGTTGTTCACGACAAACGACCAGACGAGATCGTTCGCGCGCAGCATATTGAAGACGTCCGACATCGTCTGGCCGTCGAGCACGCCGCCGTTCTCGTCGATCCGGCGCTCGATCTCCTCGAGCCATTCGTCGCTGACGAACATCTTGAGCTCGCCCGCGTTCGAAAAATCGGCTTGGGCGGCGAAGAACGTCGCCGAAGCGATGCGGTCGTCTTTCGTCTGGCTCATGTAGGCGAGGGTGGTCAGCAGCAGAGTGCCGCCGATGCAGTAGCCGACCATGTTGACCTTGTCCGCGCCGGTTTGGCGGATGGTCGCGTCCACGGCTTCGAAGATGCCGCGCCGCATGTAGTCGGCGAAGGTCGCGTCCTTCAGCTCGGGGCCCGGGTTGACCCAGGACATCAGGAAGACAGAGAAGCCCTGCTCCGTCAGCCACCGGATCATCGAGTTCTCTTCGCGCAGATCGAGGATGTAGAACTTGTTGATCCAAGGCGGCGCGATCAGCAGCGGGCGCTCATAGACCTCTTCGGTCGTCGGCGCATATTGGATGAGTTCGAAGATCTCGTTGCGATAGACGACTTGGCCGGGGGAGGTGGCCACGTTCTCGCCGACCTTGAACTTCTCGAAATCGGTCTGGCTGATCGACAATCGGCCCTTGCCGCGCTCGAAGTCCTCGGCGAGCTGGCGCATGCCGCGCACGAAGTTCTCCCCGCCGCTGTCGACCGTCGCCTTCATCACGTCGGGGTTGATCAGCGGGAAGTTGGTCGGCGCAAAGGCGTCGGCAAGCTGACGGGTGAAGAACGACACGCGCCGGCGCGTGTCGTCATCGACGCCTTCGATGCCGTTGACGGTGTCCTCAAGCCAGCGGGCGGTCAGAAGATAGCTCTGCTTGATGACGTCGAGGACCGGGTTCTCGCTCCAGTCCTCCGATCTCCATCGCTTGTCGCCGGCCCTGGGCGCGACGACCGGTTCGGGTGTTTCGCCGGAGGCGCGCCGCGCCGCCGCGCCCCAGAGGTTCATGTAGCCTTCCCAGAGCCGCATCTGAGCCTGAGCGACCGCGACAGGGTCGGCGGCGAAACGGCCCCACATCTGGGCGCTGGGTTCTTGCACCTTGAATGGATCGGCGTTGACGTCGGGCGTCTTGGCGGAACTCGCGGTGTGCGCCAGGACGGTCTGGGAGGCGGCCGCCGCGCGCGCAAATTCCTTGGAGATCCGCTCGAACGCCTCAAGCGCCTGCGGATCCATGCCGAATGCGCGGCCCTCCTCCGACGCCGCGGAGCCGGTCTCGTTCTTGTCGGATTTGGACCCCATGGGGCTCCTCCATCCATTTGCACGCCTGAGAGTGACACAATGCGCGACGGGCGTGTAGAACGCTGTATCCAATGAGAGGACTCGCCATGATTCGGGCTGCGGGATTGTGCATTGCAGCGCTGCTCATATCCGGATGCGTGGGACCGCGGCTGATCGGCGCGCGGCCGGCGAGTCCGGCGTGGCTCGACGAGGGCGTCGCGCGCGCGGACGCGGCGCATCCGGGATACAACTTCATTTCAAGCGCGCCCGACCGTGAGATAGACGCCAGCGCGGCCGCCGAGCATCAGCGCAGTCTTTCCGAGTTGCGGGTGCTGCGCGAACGGGTCGTCAACGACCCTGTCTTCGACAATCCCGACGCTGACGTAGACGCGCAGGCCCTGAGCGAGGAGTCGCTCGCCCGCGCCGAGCGCGAGGCCGAGCGCGGCGAAGAAGACCAGTAAACGCAAAAAACACACCGAACCGCGACACGCCAATGCACTACGAATTTCACAAGATCAAACGGCTCCCGCCGTACGTCTTCGAGCAGGTCAACCGGGTCAAGGCGCGCGAGCGCGCCGCCGGCGTCGACATCATCGACTTCGGCATGGGCAATCCCGATCTGCCGACGCCGCCGCACGTCATCGAGAAGCTTTGCGAGACCGCGCACAAGCCGCGCACAAACCGTTACTCGATGTCTCGCGGCATTCCCGGTCTTAGACGCTCGATGGCGCGCTACTACGAGCGGCGCTTCGGCGTGAAGCTCGATCCGGAGTCCGAGGTGGTCGCGACCCTCGGCTCGAAAGAGGCGTTCGCCAACATCGCCCAGGCGATCTCGGCGCCCGGCGACGTGATCCTTGCGCCCAATCCGTCATATCCAATCCACGCGTTCGGCTTCATCATCGCCGGTGCGACGATCCGGCACGTGCGCGCGTTGTCGCCGGAGGAGTATCTGCGCGGGCTCGACTCAGCAGCGCGGCATTCCGCGCCGCCGCCGATCGCGGTGGTGGTGAGCTATCCGTCGAACCCGACGGCGCAGACCGCGGACCTCGAGTTCTACCGCGACATTGTGCGCTTTGCGCAGAAGTACGACCTGATCATTCTCTCCGATCTTGCGTATGCGGAGCTCTATTTCGAAGGCGACCCGCCGCCCTCGATCCTGCAGATCGAAGGCGCGCGCGAACGCACGGTCGAGATGACGTCGCTGTCGAAGACCTATTCGATGGCTGGTTGGCGGGTCGGCTTCGCGGTCGGAGATTCCCGCCTCATCGCCGCGCTCTCGCGGGTGAAGTCGTATCTCGACTATGGAGCGTTCACGCCGATCCAGGTAGCCGCCTGCGCCGCGCTCGATGGTCCCCAGGACTGCGTCGAGGAGATGCGCGACATCTACCGTGCGCGTCGGGAAGTCCTCGTCGAGAGTTTCGCCCGCGCCGGCTGGGACGTGCCGCCGCCCGCCGCCTCAATGTTCGCCTGGGCGCCGCTGCCGGAGAAGCTCGCGCACCTGGGTTCGCTGGAGTTCTCCAAGCGGCTTATCGAAGAGGCCGAGGTCGCGGTCTCGCCGGGGCTCGGGTTCGGCGAGCACGGCGAGGGCTATGTGCGCATCGCTCTTGTGGAAAACGAGCAGCGCATTCGGCAAGCTGCGCGAAACATCAAGAAGTTCCTGGCCTCGAACGAGGCGGGACGGCCGGCCGACGCTGCAGAATAACGCTGGAGAGCAAGCTCCGGGCTTGGGAATCAGGGCGTGCTCGGTCGCACGCTCGATGAACGAAGCGAAGGGAAGACCATGACCTCTTGGACCGAGGCGCAGGGGCGCATGATTGCATTTGAGGCCGTGCGCGTCTGCGAAACCGCCGCGGCAGCGGCCGCCAAGCTGGCCGGAAGAGGCGACGAGAAAGCTGCCGACCAGGCGGCGGTCGATGCGATGCGCACGGCGCTGAACGCCGCGGAGATGAAGGGCCGGATCGTCATCGGCGAGGGCGAGCGAGACGAGGCGCCCATGCTCTACATTGGCGAGGAGGTCGGCACGGGTTCGGGCCCGGAGATCGACATCGCGCTTGATCCGCTCGAGGGCACGACGCTGACCGCTAAAGCGATGCCGAACGCGCTGGCGGTGCTGGCGCTCGCGCCGCGCGGAGGTTTGCTGTACGCCCCGGACGTCTACATGGACAAGATCGCGGTCGGCCCCGGCTTGCCCGCGGGCGTCGTCAGCCTCGACAAGTCGCCGGGAGAGAACGCGCGCGCCGTTGCAGAGGCCAAGGGCGTCGCGATCGAGGATCTGACCGTTTGCGTGCTCGACCGCCCGCGGCACGCCGACATCATCTCGGACCTGCGCGGCGTGGGCGCGCGCATTCATCTCATCTCCGACGGCGATGTCGCCGGGGTGATCAACACCACCGACCCCTCCACGGGCATCGATCTCTACGTTGGCCAGGGCGGAGCGCCTGAAGGCGTGCTCGCCGCCGCGGCGCTCAGATGCGTCGGCGGCCAGATGCAGGGCCGGCTGCACTTCCGCAACGAAGACGAAAAAGGCCGGGCGCACCGCATCGGCATCGAGGATCTCGACAAGATCTACGACCTGAACGAGCTGGCGAGCGGGGACTGGATCGTCTTCGCGGCTGCAGGCGTCACGCGCGGCTTCATGCTCGACGGCGTCGAGGAGATCGACGGCGCGCGGGTGACCCAGACGATCGTGATGACGTCTTGGGACAAGGTCGTGCGCACCATCGAGACTCAGTCTCCCATCTGAGGGTGGCTACGACTTCCGCCCAACTTGTCGAAGCGCCGGACGGCGCCATGCTCGGCGTCGAGCGTTCGGCGCATGGGCGTCGCTGGATCGAGCGCCCTGCGGACGCCGGCGCGGTCAGCGCGCTGGCGCGCCGCCTGGGCGCGCCGATCGCCCTTGCGCGGGTGCTGATCGGGCGCGGCCTAAGCCTGGAGGACGCCGAGGAATTCCTCGCACCCAGCCTGAAGCGCGATCTGCCGGACCCGGGCCTGTTCGCCGACATGGACGCTGCGGTCGCCGCGATCAACGACGCGATCGAACAGGGCAGGGGCATAGCCGTCTTCGCGGACTACGACGTCGACGGCGCGACCTCGGCGGCCCAGCTCATTCGCTACCTCCGCGCCCGCGGCGTCGAAGCGGACTTCTACGTTCCCGATCGCATCGCCGAGGGCTACGGCCCCTCGGGCCAGGCTTTCTCCGCTCTTAAAGCGCGTGGGGCGGAGCTGGTGGTCACCGTCGACTGCGGGGCGATGGCGCACGATGCGCTGACGGCCGCGCAGGGGTTGGGGCTCGATATCGTCGTCCTCGATCACCATCAGATGACGGCTGACCCGCCGCCCGCGACGGCGGTGGTCAATCCGAACCGGCCGGATTGCGCGTCGGGCTCCGGCCACCTTGCAGCGGCTGGCGTGACCTTCATGACGCTCGCCGCCCTCAATCGCGACGCGCGACGCCGGGGCGCGTTCAAGGAGCAGCCGGAGCCAGATCTGCGCGCGCTGCTCGACCTGGCCGCGCTCGGGACCATCGCTGACGTCGTTTCCCTGACGGGCGTTAATCGCGCGATCGCCAGCCAAGGGCTCAAGGTGATGAGCGCTCTCGGCAATCCCGGCCTCGCAGCGTTGGCCGAGGTCGCCGACGTCGAAGGCGCGATGTCGACCTATCACGCCGGTTTCATCTTCGGGCCGCGGATCAACGCTGGCGGCCGCATCGGCAAAGCCGACCTCGGCGCTCGGCTTCTGTCGACGGACGATCCGGCCGAAGCCCGCGAGATCGCGCAGGAGCTTGACGCGCTCAACCACGAGCGGCGCGCCATCGAGAAGCAGGTTCTCGACGAAGCCATCGCCAAGATCGAGGCCGACCCCGCCGCGCGAGAAGCCGCCGTTATCGTCGCAGCGGGGGAGGGCTGGCATCCCGGCGTCATCGGCATCGTCGCGGGACGCCTCAAAGAGCGATACGCCCGCCCTGCGCTCGCGATCGCGCTGCCAAGCGGCGATGAGCGCGAAGCGAAGGGCTCGGGTCGATCGGTCAAGGGGGTCGACCTTGGCGGCATGATCGCCGAAGCGCGCGATGCAGGGCTTTTGATCGCCGGGGGCGGTCACGCCATGGCGGCCGGGCTGACGGTGGCCGCTGATCGCGTTGAGGAGCTTGCGGAGTTTCTCGACGCGGCGCTCAAGGCGCAGGGCGGTCCGCCGCAGCCATACCTGGAGATCGACGCGCTCGTCGCCCCCGGAGGCGCGAGCCGCGAGCTTGCCGACGCCGTCGCCGCGGCGGGGCCTTTCGGGGCCGGCAATCCCGAGCCGTTGTTCGCGCTCGCGGACATGCGCGTGCGTTCCCACAAGGAGGTGGGAACCGGCGGACACCTGCGGGTAACGCTAGAGGACGCGGGCGGTGCGCGGTTGACCGCCATCGCCTTCCGGGCGCTCGACGCGCCGCTCGGCGCGCTCCTGACCCGGCGCGACGCCGCGCTCCACCTGGCGGTCCGGATCAAGCCGGGCCGCGGTCGCTACGTGGACATTCAGATCGAGGATGCGGCGGAGAGCTGAGGTGTCCGCAGGGGACCCGCGCAGCAGCCTTGAAACCTTCCGATCCCGCTTATATAGAGGCGTGCTCTTGCGCCGCGGGCCCTTCGTCTATCGGTTAGGACGCCAGGTTTTCAACCTGGAAAGAGGGGTTCGATTCCCCTAGGGCCTGCCAAGTTTCGCCAGTCCCCCCGCGCTCAACCGGCATCATCTTCAAACGACGACGGCCGCGCCCAGGAAAGAGCGCGGCCGCGTTGATAGATGTGATTTTGAACTAGGACGCCAGCGCGGCTTCGATCGCTTCGATCAGCTCGGGCTGGACGTTCGACCGGTTGGCGATGTTGCCGCTGTTGAAGGTCGCAAGCAGCTCGCCGTCCGCGCCGATCAGCGCCTTGTTGAAATTCCAGGACGGGAAATTGTCGTCCCCGGCTTGCTCG
>JASFUX010000067.1:0-14387 GCA_050050115.1 Maricaulaceae bacterium
TGCAAATCTATTTCGTTCCCGAGAGCCGCAACCACTACTTGAGCGCGAGCGGGTGGGTTCAAGACGACGCTGCAGGCGTTCTGCGAAGAATTCCGGAATTGTTCGGGTATTTGTTCATACGTGCGCAGATCAACAGGAGCGCCATGTTCGTTCTTGCGGCAATCGCACTTGGCGGCTTGCTGAGCGCGCTCCAGCGCAGAGCGCGACGATCGGCCGGCTCTTCCTCAGACGCCGCCTCCGAGGCGAAGCCCGGATCCGCGCCAGAAATCCTGTTGGTGTTTTCGGCTTTCTGGATATTGGCCGCCGCACTTACGTTTGGACCTCCGCTGGCGATCACTCAAACGGCGGACAGGTATTTCGAACTGCCCGTCCTCTTGACGCTCTTGAGCATAGGGCCGCTGTTTGCGGCCGCGGGATTGCGGTTTCGAACGCAGGGCAGCGTTGCGATTGCGTTCGCAGCTTGCGTGATCGTCTTGCCATGGCTGAACCAGAGCTATGCGTCAGATCACCTCGCGGGCCGCCACCGAATCGCGCGTGCGATCGAATCCCAGTTCGATTATCTCAGCCGCCACTGGGAAGAGCAGGCGCAAATCGTGATTACCGGCCCTGCGTTGGCCGGCGAAGGGTTCAACCATTGGTCAACGGGATACCTTCGACACCTATCGGGTCGATCCGACATAATCGGCCTGCTCGGCGTTAGTCGAGACGCAACACGCTTCCCAATCGTCAGCCGCTATACGGATCATGACGATCGGTACTGGGCGACGAACCAAGCCGGCGCGGCATACCGCATCAGGATGATCGGTCTCGAAGCCGACCGCCCGACATATTCGTACCGCTTGGACGCAGACCTGACATTGCAGCCCGTCGGGGTGACGATTGCGATCAACGACGATGATAATTCGATCTATGCAGCCGGCTACGGCGAGAGCTTCAGCGCCCACAGCATTGACGACGACGTTCTGGGCGAACTCTGCGCGCTGACGGAGCGTTCGATGGGGGGAGCGACGCTCTTCGGGCGGCTTCGATTCGAACAACAAGCCGCCTCCGCCGGACTGACCAACACCTTCACCGTCGACGGCAGTTCGCCTGTGAGGGTCGCGCCGGCCGTCGCCGACGATTCAGCATTGAGGGGCCGGTTCCGGCTCGTTCCCGGAGAGGTCGACTTCGGAGATTCCCAATTCGGCGAACGATACCCGCCGACGCCGATCCTGTGGCGCGACGGCTTCCAGCTCTGGAACACCGCGCCTGGCGAATGGCAGCTTCAAGTCGGCGATTCGGGGCAGGCATCGACCGGCGAGGAACTCTATTTCGAGTTCGAAGTTCACCCGGGCTGTTTGAGCATGTTCCGCATGAACAATGCAGGGCTGCTGGCCTTTACGCCCGGCGCGCCGGCGGGCGAGATCGAGCTTGGGCGCGGATTTCTCGATCGAAGCTGGCGCGGCGACGTTTTCACATCGTTGAACGCTACGGCGGGCGCGCAAGCCAACGTCGACTGACGACGCCCTGAAGCCGCAGAGGTTGTCGATCCGGGCCCGCTTTAACTATGAGGGCGGCGGCCAAGCATGCTTCGCGACCTATACGGTCGGCGCCGACGCGCGTTGGCGGGGCCCGCCGAGAAGAAAACGACGGCGCGCGCCCTGGGATCTCAAGTGGAGCGGGCCTTGCATCCGCCACCGCATCGCTTGGCCGTCGTGGAAACCGGCGCCGAGGTCTGGCGCAAATCGGCCGACCGCGGCTATGAAACACGCGAGCCCGTGATTCGACGCGACCTAAAGAAGGACAGTCCTGTGAAAGCAACCAAGACCGCCCTCATCACCGGCGTGACCGGCCAGGACGGCGCGCATCTCGCCCGGCTTCTGCTGGAGAAGGGCTATGACGTTCACGGCATCAAGCGGCGGTCCTCGTCGTTCAACACCGAGCGTGTGGACGACCTCTACGTTGATCCCCACGAGCGGAGCACCCAGTTCCGCATGCACTACGGGGAGATGACCGACTCAACCAACCTGATCCGATTGATCCAGGAAATCAGACCCGACGAAATCTACAACCTCGCCGCCCAGAGCCACGTCGCGGTCTCGTTCGAGACCCCCGAATACACCGCCAACGCGGACGCGCTGGGCCCCTTGAGAATTCTCGAGGCCATTCGCATCCTGAAGATGGAGGACCAGACGCGGTTCTATCAGGCGTCGACCTCGGAAATGTTCGGGATGGTCCAGGAAGTTCCCCAGAAGGAGACGACGCCCTTCTATCCCCGCAGCCCCTACGGCGCGGCCAAGCTCTACGCCTACTGGATCACGGTGAACTATCGCGAAGCCTACGGCATGCACGCTTCGAACGGGATCTTGTTCAATCACGAAGGCCCGATGCGCGGCGAAACGTTCGTGACGCGGAAGATCACGCGCGCGGTCGCGGCGATCGAGCACGGGCTTCAGGAGACGCTTTACCTGGGCAATCTCGACGCCCTGCGAGACTGGGGTCATGCGCGCGACTATGTCGAAGGCATGTGGCGCATCCTGCAGCAAGACGAGCCTGACGACTATGTCCTCGCCACCGGCGAAATGCATTCGGTGCGCGAGTTCGTCGAAAAGGCCTTCGCGCGCACCGGCAAAACGATCAAATGGACCGGCGAGGGTGTCGAGGAGGAAGGCCGCGATGCGGCGACCGGCGCCGTTCTTGTGAAGATCGATCCGCGCTACTTCCGGCCCACGGAAGTCGACCAGCTTCTGGGCGACGCGTCCAAGGCGAGCGAAAAGCTCGGTTGGACGCACAAGACGTCGTTTGAAGACTTGGTTTCGGAAATGGTCGACGCCGATCTCGAGACAGTCGCGAACGAACGGGACCGTAAGAACCGCGAAGGCTGAGCCCCCGCCGCTCTTGGGCCTCAGCAGCGATTCATCCCGCCCTGCAGTTCGACGATCGAATCGTTTGGCTCTCTCAACCTGGCGGCGCGCGGTAGCGTTCCCATGCGATGGGTTCGTGCAACTTATGGTGGATTTTTCCTTGGACTGCCGATCTGCACACTCTAGTGTTCTCGGTGTGGGGATGTTCTTTTTGAGTTAAGGGGTTTCGACCGTGGCTCAGGATATCGAGGCGGCCGACACGAAGCATCTCGTCATCGCTCCTCGTCCTCGATCGCGCCGGGTTGGGCTACTCATCATAACCATCGTCGGCCCGACCGCGGCGCTCTTAGGAGCAGCCATGCTCGGCATGGGGTGGATCGAGGCCCTATCGGTCCTTGGCGTGATTTCCGGCGGCCTTGGGCTGCGGCTGGCGGCTCCCGATCTGTTCTAGCAGCGCCGCCCGTCCACCGTCAGACAAATCCTGCTCCAGCCGCTACAGCAGGTCCGTACATGAGGCCGCCGTCACGGTCAGCGCGCGCGGAATCGAGCGCGACGGCTCGGTCTTCACCGCCCCGCCGGCCGCCTCCACGATCGCGAGCCCGGCGGCAACATCCCAGAGCATGATATTTTCTTCATGGTAGACGTCCACGATCCCGGCCGCGACCAGCGCCAAAGAGCTCGCTGCAGAGCCAATCATCCGGATCTTCTTGTAAGCGCTCATCTGCTCGGCGAAGGATTTGAGAGCGGCCTCGGAGTAATCGCGGTTGACCGGAAAGCCTGTCGCAAGCACCGCCTGACCGCGCTCGCGGACCTGAGAAACCCGCATGGGCGCACCGTTGCAGCGCGCGGAAACGTCGTGTGCGCCTGCGTAGAGCCGATCGCGCAGGAAATCGTAAATGACCCCGGCGGAAGGCGCGCCGCCGCGCAGGAGCGCGATCGCCACGGCGCAATAGTCGAGACCTCGGCTGAAGTTAAACGATCCGTCGAGCGGATCGACAACGAACGCCGCCGGCGCATCGAGAACCTCTGGAGCCCGAGCGCCCTGCTCCTCCGCCAGCACCGGCAGACCGCTCCCCGCAAGGCGCTCGACGATCAGGTCCTGCGATGCGCTGTCTTCGAAGAGCTTTATGTCCCGCCCCTCGGCGCTCAGAGTCGAGGCCGCCGCGAAACGCTCGCGCAGCATCGCGCCGGCTCGCCGGGCGGCGTCTTCGGCCAGGATGAGGGCCTCGGCGTCTCTCATGTCGTCTGGCAGCTCGTGTCCATGCGCTTCTGCCTACATTGACGGCCGCACGCCGCCAAGCACGTCACAGAGGGACGTGTGGTCCAATATTTGGAAACGATGGAGCAATCGGTCTCAAATCGCTCTACTTTCGTTCCTCCCCGCTGCTCATCGCTGCAGATTTCCGATCCGTTCAAATCCGTGACCAAGCCATCGCCCTCCCCGCCAGCAGAGCTTGCCAGCATCGCAGAGCGGACGCGCGGCTGGCTGCTGGAGGCGTGCTTTCCGTTCTGGGTCGAGAGGGCGCGTCATCCCGCGGGCGGCTTCCGCGAGAGGCTGGCGCTGGACGGAACGCCGCTCGACGACGCGGTCTCGCGCGTCCGCGTGCAGGCGCGCCAGACCTATTTCTTCGCCCGCGCGAAGCTTCTCGGCTGGGAGCCCGCCCGCGCCGACGCTCTGATCGACCACGGCCTCGAGGCGCTTCTTGGACCCTGCCGCCGCGACGACGGTCTCGTCGGCCGGATGGTGACGCTTGGACGCGGCCTCGACGATCCGCAGCCTGAGCTTTACGACAACGCCTTCGCCGTGCTCGCGCTCGCCTGGGCGAGCCGCGCTCTCGCTCGCCCGGACCTGGCAAACGAAGCAGCGGAGATGCTTGCAACGCTCGACCAAAGCCATGCGCACCCCGCAGGCGGCTATGCCGAGAGCCAGCCGCCCCGCCTGCCCCGTCGGCAAAACCCGCACATGCACGTCTATGAAGCCTGCCTCGCAACGGCCGCCGCTGGCGAGCGGGCGGCCGTTGCGCGCGCCGACACGATCGAGCGGCTGCTCGAGACCCGGTTCTGGGATCGCCGCACCGGCCACCTGCGCGAGTATTTCGACGACGCCTTGTCGCCGCTGCCAGGCGAGACGGGCGACGTCGTAGAGCCGGGGCATGAATTCGAGTGGGTCGCCCTTCTGGCGCAGCGCGCGGCGCTCGATGACCGCTCGCTCTCCCCTCTCGCCGCGGAGCTTTACGCCGCCGGTCTCAAAGGGCTCGACGCAGCCGGCTTCGCGCCGCTGTCGACGCGCCTCGACAGCACACCGCGCGATGCGGGGCGGCGGACCTGGTCGCAAAGCGAGGCCTTACGCGCGCATCTGGCGATGATGCGTCACGGCGACGCGGAGGCCGGCCGGCGGGCCGTCGATCTGGCCGAGGCGATCTTCGCCGCGCATCTCGATCCCGCCCCGCTTGGCGGCTGGATCGACCATTACGACGCGGAGGGTCGCCCAGGCGTCGATTCGATCACGGCGGCGACGGGCTATCATCTGGCCACGGCGTTCATCGAACTCATGGAAGCGGCGGCGTCCCAAACCGCCTGAACGCGCGCGTTTATTTTGCGCCGCAACAAAGCGAAACCTTTTTTGAGTTGCTCAGGCGGCGGCGATTGATGTCCTAGAGGCGCAATCAAGACGTTTCGCCTCAAAGCGGCCCACCCAGCTTGTGCGGTCGGCCGCCCGGACGGGGCCTGACAGGAGTAAACGCGGCGATGGCCATCCCTTTCATCGACCTCATGGCCCAGCGCGACCGCATCGGCCCCAAGATCGACGCCGCCGTCGCGGCCGTGCTCGAGCACGGCCAGTACGTCGGCGGGCCCGAGGTGATCGAACTTGAAAAGCGCCTAGCGGCCTTCTGCGGCGCCGAGCACGCCCTTTCCTGCGCGAACGGGACCGACGCGCTGGTCCTTGCGCTGCGCGGCTGGGGCGTGGGCCCGGGCGACGCGGTGTTCTGCCCGAGCTTCACCTTCGTGGCGACCGCCGAGGTCCTGCCCTGGATCGGCGCCAGCCCGGTGTTCGTCGACATCGACCCGGCGACTTACTGCATCGATCCCCAAAGCCTCGTTCAAGCGATCGCCGCGGTCAAAGCCGAGGGCAAGCTCAGGCCCAAGGCGATCATCGCGGTCGACCTCTTCGGCCAGCCCGCGGACTACCCCGCCTTGGCTGAGATCGCGCGCGCCGAAGGCCTCAAGCTGCTCGCCGACTGCGCGCAAAGCTTCGGCTGCACGCTCAATGGCGAGCACCCTCTCGCCTGGGCCGACGCGGCGAGCACCAGCTTCTTTCCCGCCAAGCCTTTGGGCGCCTACGGCGACGGCGGCGCGGTGTTCACCAACGACCCCGCACACGCCGACCGCATCGATTCAATTCGCGTCCACGGCCGGGCGGTGGCCTCGGACATCGAGGGCCATTCGTTCGACCACGACCCGAAATACCTCAACATGCGGGTCGGGTTGAACAGCCGGCTCGACACCATCCAGGCGGCGATCCTGCTTGAAAAGCTTAAGGTCTTCCCCGCCGAGATCGAGATGCGCAATGAGGTCGCCGCGCGTTACTGCGATCTGCTCGACGGCGCCGTCGCCGCGCTTCCGAAGGTCATCGAAGGCGGCGTGTCGACCTGGGCGCAGTTCACCGTCGAGGTAGAGGACCGCGACGCGATGCAAGCGCATCTGCGATCGAAGGGCGTGCCGACGGCGGTCTACTACCCCGTACCGCTGCACGCACAAAAACCGTACAAGGACTACCCGAGCGCGCCCGGCGGCCTGCCGGTCACCGAGGCCAAGGCCGAGCGGGTCCTCAGCCTGCCGATGCACCCCGACCTCGATGAGACGACCCAAGACCTGATCGTCGCAGCCGTGCGCGAGACCGTGGCGGTGGCGGCCTAGGCCGCGCCGCTGCGCGGAACGTTTCTTTTCCCTCGCCGATCGGCTTAAATGGCCCGCCGACGTTGGGGGCCCTCATGCGCATCTGTCTCGCTCTTCTGGCATCCGTCCTCACCGCGAGCGGCGCGATCGCCGAAGAACGCATCGCCCTGGTCATAGGCAACAGCGCCTATGAACGCACCGGCTGGGCGCTGGTGAACCCCGCCAACGACGCTCAGCTGATGGCGGATTCTCTTCAAGGGGTGGGCTTTGACGTCGAGCTGCTGCTCGACGCGGACGAAGACGAAATGGAAGACGCCTTTTCCCGCCTCGGCGCCCGGCTGACGGCGGCGGGCGAGGACTCCGTCGGGCTCTTCTACTACGCCGGCCATGGCGTGCAGAGCCAGGGCTTCAACTATCTCGTGCCGGTCGACGCGGACGCGAACTCCGAGCAAGACATCTGGGCGCAGGCGCCGAGACTAGGGCTGTTGACGAACTACATGGAGTCCGCCGGCAACAATGTAAACTTCATCATCCTCGACGCCTGCCGCGACAATCCTCTGCCCTCGGCGGGCCGCAGCCTCGGCCGCGGCCTCGCGCCGGCAACCCGCGCGCGGGGCATGCTGATCGCCTACGCAACAGCGCCCGGCCTGACCGCCGCGGACGGCGCGGGGACGAACTCGCCCTTCACCGCGGCGCTCGCCGAAACGATCACCGAGCCCGGCCTGTCGGCCGAGCAGCTCTTCCGCCGGGTCGCCGGCGAGGTCGAGCAGTCCACGTCGATGACCCAGCAGCCCTGGATCGAAAGCGGGCTTCGAGGCGGAGACTTCTGCTTCGCCGGCTGCGAAACCGCTGATGACTCCGCGCCGACGCAGTCAGCCGACGCGGCAAACGGACAGAACTTCGGCATGGACGCCGAGGGGATGTTTTGGAACCTCATTTCCCAGCAGAACACCCAGGCGGGTTATCAAAGCTATCTCACGAGCTTCCCCGAAGGCCGCTACGCGGTCCAAGCCCAGGCGCTGCTCGCGGCGCTGCGGACGAGCGACGCAAGCGCGTCGGACCAACAAACGCCTCAAGAACCCCAGACGCAGCCGCCATCGCCTTCAACGGACCCTTCAACGACCTCAACGACGCCCGATCCCCAGCCCGACCCGGTCGAGCCCGTCCAAGCCGTGATCAGAGCATGGGACGTCACGCGGGTGGACTACGCCGGCGGCCGCTTTGAACAAACCGCCGCGGCCGCCTGGACCGAAATCAACAACGACGGCGAACACCGGTTTTCCGAAACCGCGCGGGACGAGTGGTCGGTCTATCTCTTCGATGAAGGCCGCGCGCTCGGCGTTCAGATCGATCTGCACACCAGCACGATCTATTTCTGGACGCCCGACGTCGAACGCACGGCGCTTTATGAAATCACAGCGCGCGAGGCCGGCGCCAAGCCCGATCCGGCCGACATCGCAGGCTCGCGGGCGCCGGCCGGGGTGACCGGGTGGAACGTCGCCCGGGTCGAGCATGCGGGCGGCGCCTTCACCGAGAACGCCCAAGGCGGCTGGACGGAGATCAGTCCGAACGGCGAGCGCGCTTTTGACCAGACCGGGCGCGATCAGTGGTCGGTCTATCTCTTCGATCCCGTCCAGAACGCCGGCATCCAGCTCGATCTCTTCATGGCGACGATCTACTACTGGGACGAAAACACCGAGCACACGCCGCTTTATGAGATCACCGGCGCGCAGGCGAAGTAGTCCGTCGGCAAGATCGGTGGTTAGCTCAGATCAGCCCCGCCAGCGGGCTTGACGGATCGGCGTAGCGCTTCTTCGGCATGCGCCCGGCGAGGTAAGCCTCGCGGCCGGCGATCACCGCGTGCTTCATCGCAGCCGCCATGCGCACTGGGTCTTTCGCCTCGGCGATGGCGGTGTTCATCAGCACGCCGTCGCAGCCCAGCTCCATCGCGATCGCCGCGTCCGAAGCCGTGCCGACGCCCGCATCGACGATGACGGGCACGGAGGTCTGCTCGACGATCAGGCGGACGTTGACCTGGTTCTGGATCCCCAACCCCGATCCGATCGGCGCGCCCAAAGGCATGATCGCGCAGCAGCCCGCCTCCTCAAGGCGTTTGGCGTAGACCGGATCATCCGAGCAGTAGACCATTACCTCAAACCCGTCCTTGAGCAGCATCTCGGCGGCGCGCAACGTTTCGGCCATGTCCGGATAAAGATGTTTCGGATCGGACAACACCTCGAGCTTGACCAGATCCCAGCCGCCGGCCTCCCGCGCCAGGCGCAAGGTGCGGACCGCGTCCTCGCCAGTGAAGCAGCCCGCGGTGTTGGGCAGGAAGGTCACCTCCTCAGGATCGATGAAGTCGACCAGCCGCGGCTGATCGGGATCGGAGAGGTTCACCCGCCGGATCGCCACGGTGATGATCTCCGCCCCGCTGGCCGCCAGCGCGGCGGCGTTCTGGGCGTAGTCCTTGTACTTGCCCGTGCCGATGATCAGCCGCGAGCCGAACCGGCGGCCGGCGACCAGAAGCGGATCGCCGCCCGACGCGGACGCGGAACGGTCAGCGACGATGTTGGATGCGTTTGACGACATGGCTCACCCGCCCCCGACGAAATGGACAATCTCAAGCTGATCGCCGCTCTTTAGGGCCACGCCCGAATAGGCCGACTTGGGAACGATTTCCCGGTTGTGTTCGACGGCGACCTTGCCCTCCGGCAGGCTCAACCCGGCGAGGAAGTCGGCGATGCTCTGCCCGGAGCGGGCCTTGCGCGGCTCGCCGTTTACCGTGATGGGTATCGTTTCCTCAATCATGTCGCTATAGGCTCGTTTTTGCTCTTTTCGGGCGTGAACCGCGGCTTTGGACAACTCCTTTGCGCGTTCAGCGCTTGAGACCCGTCCCGGCCCCCTCTACAAACCGCCCATTCCAACGGCTGCCCCCTATGTCGAGACCCATCTTCATCTTGAACGGCCCGAACCTCAATCGCCTCGGCGCGCGCGAGCCTGAAATCTACGGCTCGCAAACGCTCGACGACGTGCGCGCGGCGTGTGCGGCGCGCGCCAAAGAACATGGGCGCGAGATCGACTTCCGTCAAAGCAACCTCGAAGGCGAGCTCGTCACCTGGATCCAGGAGGCCGCCGACGGCGCCGAGGCGCTGATCTTGAACCCCGCCGCCTACGGTCACACCTCGATCGCGCTTTTTGACGCATTGCAGCTCGTCTCCGCGCCGATCATAGAGGTCCACCTTTCCAATCCGGCGACTCGCGAGCATTTCCGCCGCCGCTCTTTCACGGCGCAGGCGGCGAACGGCGTGATTGCCGGGCTCGGCCTGCACGGCTACGAGCTGGCGATCGACGCGGCGTGCAAACTCGCCGACCAACGGAGCAGCTGATGGGGCATGCACCCTCGAAGACGCGCGCCAACGGAGCCGGCGCTTCGGCGATCGACGCCAAGGCCGTGCGCGAGCTGGCGAAGATCTTGAACGACACCGGCTTGACCGAAATCGAAGTCGAGAAGGGCGAGCTTAGGATTCGCGTCGCCAAGGAGCTTGGTCGCGACGTCGTTTATACCGGCGCTCCCGCCGCGGCGCCTGTCGGAGCGCCGCCCGCGGCGAGCCATTCAAGTCCGCCCGAAACGCCCGCGCGCCGAGACGCCGCCGACGTCGCCGCGCATCCCGGCGCCGTCACCTCACCGATGGTCGGTACGGTCTACCTCGCGTCCGATCCTGACAGCGCGCCCTTCGTCAAGGTCGGCGACAGCGTCAACCAAGGCGACACGCTCCTGCTCATCGAAGCGATGAAGACGTTCAACCCCATCCCCGCGCCCAAGGCGGGCAAGGTGCTCGAGATCATCGTCCAGGACGCCCAGCCGGTCGAATTCGGCGAGACCCTCGTCATCATCGGCTAGCGGCGAGGCGGCGGTGTTCGACAAGATCCTCATCGCCAATCGTGGAGAGATCGCGCTCCGCATCCTGCGGGCTTGCCGCGAGCTCGGCGTGCAGACGGTCGCCGTCCACTCGACCGCCGACCGCGCAGCCAAGCACGTCCGCCTCGCCGATGAGAGCGTCTGCATCGGGCCGCCCGCGGCCAAGGACAGCTACCTCAACGTCCCCTCGATCATCGCCGCCGCCGAGGTCACCGGCGCTCAAGCGATCCATCCGGGCTACGGCTTCCTCTCGGAGAACGCGCGCTTTGCAGAGATCGTCGAGGCGCACGATCTGGTCTTCATCGGTCCGACGCCTGAACATATCCGCCTGATGGGCGACAAGATCGCCGCCAAGCAAGCCGTCAAAGAAGCCGGCATCCCGGTCGTGCCTGGCTCGGACGGCGCGGTTCGCGACGAAGCCGAAGCCGCCAAGGTCGCCGAGGAGATCGGCTACCCGGTCCTGGTCAAGGCGGCGGCCGGCGGCGGCGGACGCGGCATGAAAGTCGCCCGCGACGCCAAGTCGTTCAAAGAAGCGCTCCAGACCGCGCGCACCGAAGCGATGAACGCGTTCGGCGACGATGCGGTCTATCTCGAAAAGTATCTCGGCGAGCCGCGGCACATCGAGGTCCAGGTCGTCGCCGACACCCACGGCAACGTCATCCATCTGGGCGAGCGCGACTGCTCGCTCCAGCGCCGCCACCAGAAGCTGGTCGAGGAGGCGCCCTCGCCCGCGCTCAACGACAAGACCCGCACCGAGATCGGCCAGACGGTCGTCGACGCGATGAAGGCGATCGGCTACCGCGGCGTCGGCACGATCGAGTTTCTTTACGAGAACGGCGAGTTCTACTTCATCGAGATGAACACCCGGCTGCAGGTCGAGCACCCGGTCACCGAGATGATCACCGGCGTCGATCTCGTCCGCGAGCAGATACGCATCGCCGACGGCGCGGCGCTGAGCTTGACGCAGGACGAGGTGAAGTTCCGCGGCTGCGCGATCGAGTGCCGGGTGAACGCCGAGAACCCGGCCACGTTCACGCCCTCGCCGGGCGTGGTGAACGAGTTCCATGCGCCCGGCGGGCTCGGCGTGCGGCTCGATTCGGCGATCTATTCCGGCTACGCGATCCCGCCCTACTACGACAGCCTGATCGGCAAGCTCATCGTCCATGGCCGATCGCGGCCCGAGGCGTTGATGCGGCTGCGCGGAGCCTTGACCGAGCTGGTGATTACCGGGGTTGAGACCACCGGGCCGCTGTTCGCCCAGCTGCTCGACGAGCCGGATTTCCTGAACGGCGAATACCATATCCATTGGCTCGAGCAGTGGCTGGCCGCGCGCGCCGGCAAGGCCTGAGGCGAACCCGCCCTTCCCGCAGCAAATCCGGTCGTCCACGGCACGGCGGCGTTGAGGCGGCCGCGGGCGCCCGCTAGAGTCGCCGCGCAGCTTCGGGAGATGGTCGATACAAGGCTTCGGCGCAAAAGAACTGCTGGCGTGCTATGCGCGGGGCGTGTTCCCGATGGCGGACTCGCACGACGACCCGCGGCTGTTCCTGCTCGACCCGGATGAGCGCGGCGTCCTGCCGCTTGACCGCTTTCACATCCCAAAGCGCCTCGCCCGCACGGTGCGCCAGGACCGCTTCGAGGTCCGCATCGACACCGCTTTCCGCACGGTCGTCGACGCCTGCGCCGCGCGCGCGCCCGATCGCGAGGAAACCTGGATCAACGAGCGCATCGTGATGCTCTACGGCGATCTGCATGAGCGCGGCGACGCTCACAGCGTGGAGGTCTGGGGCGACGGAGAGCTGCTCGGCGGCCTTTACGGCGTGCGGCTTGGCGCGGCGTTTTTCGGCGAGAGCATGTTCTCGCGCGCCCGGGACGCCTCGAAGGTGGCGCTCGTGCATCTCGTCGCCCGGCTCAATGCGGGCGGCTTTACGCTGCTCGACACCCAATTCATCACTTCGCACCTGGCGCAATTCGGCGCTGAAGAGATCGGCCGGGACGCCTATCATGAGCGCCTTGCTCGCGCGATCGCGCAGGATGCGGACTTTTTCGCTGCGCACGAGGCGATGTCGGGGGACGAAGCGGTCGCGCTGGCGACCGGCGCGGCTACGCCGCTGCAGCGGCCTTCGTCCTGACGCGGGCGATTTCGCTCAAGAGATCGCGCTCGGCGAGCGGCTTTGAGATGTAGCCGTCCATGCCCATGCCGAGGTAGCGCTCCTTGTCTCCGCTCATCGCGTCCGCAGTCAACGCGATCACCGGGGTCGAGGACCACGCTTGCCCGCTTTGCCGGATGTGGCGGATCGTCGTCGGGCCGTCCATCACCGGCATGTGCATGTCGAGCAGGATCACGTCGAACTCCTGCCGGCCGAGCGCCTCGAGCGCCTCCTTGCCGTTGGTCGCCTCGACGATGCGCATGTTCAGCGGCGCGAGGAACAGCGCGGCGACCTGCCGGTTGACGGGATGATCGTCGACCAGAAGCACGCGCAGGTTCGAGGCTTTGAGCGCCGCCACCGCCGCCTCGGGAACCTCGTCCTCACGGCGACCGCGGCGCTCGATCGGCGCGGAAGGCGGCGCGGCGATGAAGCTCACCGTAAACGTCGAGCCCTGACCTGGCGTGCTCACGGCGCCGGCGGCCCCGCCCATCAGCTCCGCCAGCCTTCTGGTGATCGACAAGCCAAGGCCCGTGCCGCCGTGACGCCGCTGAGTGGTTGCGTCGGCCTGAACGAAAGGCTGGAACAGCCGCGAAAGCGTCTCCTCGTCCATCCCGCAGCCGGTGTCGGAGACCTCGATCTCAAGCAAATACTGACCGTCCTCACGCGGTTTGGCGCGGGCGAAGATAGTAACGCGGCCGGCGGCGGTGAACTTGATGGCGTTGGAGACGAGGTTGGACACGCACTGCTGCATGCGCACTGAGTCGACATGCAGGTGGCTCGGCAGCTCGCAGTCGAGCGCCAGCGTCAGCTCGACGCCCTTCTCCTCGGCGCGCGGCCTCCAGAGCTTCCATATCCGCCGCAGCACGTGAGCGACGTCGGTGTCAGTCGGCGCAATGTCGAACTTGCCCGCTTCTATCTTTGAAAGATCGAGCACGTCGTTGAGCAGCGCCGTCAGCGTCTTTGACGACTCCAGGATGGTGTTGACGCGCTCGCGATGAACCGGGTCGAGATCGGCCGCAACCAGGACCTGGGCCATGCCCATGATGCCGTTCAGGGGCGTGCGGATCTCGTGGCTCATGTTGGCGAGGAACGCCGACTTAGCCTGGCTCGCCGCCTCCGCCGCCGCGCGCGCTTTCTTGAGTTCCTTTTCGCGCGCGAGTTCCTCTGTGACGTCCACGGAAATGGCCGCGGTCATTCCGTTCGGCATCTTGCGGAAGTAGACGCGCGCGAAGCCGCCGTTGTCCGTCGGGCTGACGTAGGACTCCGACGACTTTGTAAACTTGTAGAAATAGTCTGTGGCCTTCGCTTGCTCTTCCGGGCTGAGATCCGGCCGCGCCTTCTCGACCGAAGCGGCGATCGCGTCGCGGTACGATATGCCCTTGTGGACGATGTTGTCGTAGACCTCGCCAAACCGCTCCCAGGTCACCCGATTGAGCAAAAGTGGATTTTCTTCATCGTCGTAGATGGCGATCCCGTCGTCGATCACCTCCAACGCCTGGAGCAACGCCTCTTTGGTGAGTTTGTCTCTATGGGTCATATCGCTCGCGGCTTCGCTGTGAGCGCTTCGACCAGCGAAACGCG
>JASFUX010000068.1:0-14089 GCA_050050115.1 Maricaulaceae bacterium
CCGATTGCGCAGCCGAGCCATGCCGTCTCGACGCCAACCGCCGCAAGGCGCGCTTCGGCGTCCTCGATCAGGGCGTCGGCGACGCCTGAACCGCGCGCTTCGGCGGCGACGAACAGCTGATAAAGCTCATCGCCCTCGATGATGCAAAGTCCGGTGGGTGCGCCGCGCGGTCCCGTCGCGCGCAAGTTCGAAAGCGCGGCCTCGATGCGCTCGGCGAAGCTTTCGAGCGTCCGTAAGCGCGCCAGCTCGACGGGCAGGATGTCGGCGTGCGCGTCCCGCCAGGCGTCATGCCAGACCTTCGCCAGAGCGCTGATCTCGGACGGATCGGCGGATCTCACCTCTATCGCGTCGCCGGCATTCACTCGGATCGCCTGAGCGTGTCAGGCCCCTTGCGGCGCAGGGCCTCCGCTCCAGCCTGACGGCTGCTCGGAACCTTCCTCGTCGTCCGTGGCCGGAACCGCGCCGGTGGGCGGCGCAGCGGAGTCCTCGGGCTCGGGATCAGGACGATGCGGCGGCTTGCCGTTCAAGAGATCGGTGATCTCCTCACCCGACAGCGTTTCGTACTCGAGCAGACCTTGGGCGAGAGCCTCGTGGTCCTTCGCCTTTTCTTTGAGGATCTTCGTCGCTTCGGCGTAGGCCGCATCGACGAGACGGCGGATTTCAGCGTCGATCTTCTGCGCGGTCGCTTCGGAGACGTTCTGGTTGCGCGCCACGGAATGCCCCAGGAACACCTCTTCCTGGTTTTCTCCGTAGGCGACGGTTCCCAGCTCATCGGAGAAGCCCCAGCGGGTGATCATCGCGCGGGCGAGCTTGGTCGCCTGGGTGATGTCCGACGCGGCGCCCGAGGTGATCTTCTCTTTGCCAAAGATCAGTTCCTCAGCGACGCGCCCGCCCATCATGATCGCCAGCCGGCTGATCATCTGGGTGTAGTTCATCGAATACTGGTCGCGCTCAGGCAGCTGCATGACCATGCCCAGCGCGCGGCCGCGCGGAATGATCGTCGCCTTGTGCACCGGATCGGCCTCGGGGACGTTGAGCGCGACGATGGCGTGGCCGGCCTCGTGATAGGCGGTCAGCTTCTTTTCGTCCTCGGTCATGACGGCCGAGCGACGCTCGGGGCCCATCATGACTTTGTCCTTGGCGTCCTCGAACTCCATGTTCGTCACCTGCCGCTTGCCGCGGCGCGCCGCGAGCAAGGCGGCCTCGTTGACGAGGTTGGCGAGGTCGGCGCCTGAGAACCCGGGCGTGCCGCGCGCAATGGTCTTGAGGTTGACGCCTTCGGCGAGAGGCACTTTGCGGGTGTGCACGCGCAGAATCCGCTCGCGGCCGACAATGTCCGGGTTCGGAACGACGACTTGGCGGTCGAAGCGGCCGGGGCGCAGCAGCGCCGGGTCGAGCACGTCAGGACGGTTGGTCGCGGCGACGAGAATGATGCCTTCGTTCGCTTCAAAACCATCCATCTCGACCAGCAGCTGGTTCAACGTCTGCTCGCGCTCGTCGTTGCCGCCGCCGAGGCCGGCGCCGCGGTGACGGCCGACGGCGTCGATCTCGTCGATGAAGATGATGCACGGCGCGTTCTTCTTCGCCTGGTCGAACATGTCGCGCACGCGCGACGCGCCGACGCCGACGAACATCTCGACGAAGTCAGACCCCGAGATGGTGAAGAACGGCACGTTCGCCTCGCCGGCGATGGCGCGAGCGAGCAAGGTCTTGCCGGTGCCCGGCGGGCCGACGAGCAGCGCGCCCTTCGGGATCTTGCCGCCCAGGCGCTGAAACTTGCTGGGGTCTTTGAGGAACTCGACGATTTCCTGAAGCTCTTCTTTCGCTTCATCGACGCCGGCGACGTCCTGGAAAGTCACCCGGCCGGTGCGCTCGGTCAGGAGCTTCGCCTTGGACTTGCCAAAGCCCATCGCGCCGCGCCCGCCCGACTGCATCTGCCGCATGAAGATGATCCACACGGCGATCAGCACCATGATCGGGAACCAGGAGATGAACACCGACCAGAACGGCGACATCCCCTCCTGCGCCGGCACCGCTGAATAGTTCACGCCGGAAGCCGCGAGCTTGTTCAGCAGCGTGTCCGAGATCGCCGGGGCGTAGGTTTCGAACTCTTCGCCGTTCGAGAGCTGGCCGGTGATGTGCTCGCCGCGGATGACGACGTTGCTCACCTGGCCCTGATCGAGCTGGGTTTCGAACGCCGAGTACGGGATCGCCTGGGCGGTGGTCGAAGAGCCCGAGTCCTGGAAGAAATTGAACAACGCCACCAGGAACAGCAGCACCAGGCCCCAAAGCAGCAGGTTTCTCATCGTCATCGTGGCGTTTGTCCGCTGTGCTCGACGTTTCGTTGACAGTCCCCGGCGACGCTCGTTTTGAGCATCAGCCTGCGTTCAACATGGGCGCCTGACGTGCAAAATCCAAGCTGAACCCGCGCTGAAGCCTCATCAGACCACGCCCTGGGGCGTTCTGGAAGCACTCTGCGTGCAAGGGCTTGAGAAGCGATGAACGCGCCCTCTGCAAGGCGCGGCGGGCCTTGCGGCGTTAAGATTACCGGCGCGGCCGAGCGCAGCAGCCGATGATGGGCATTCAGAACGCGCCGATCCGCCGCAGACAGCGACGCGGCATGGCCTCTGGCCGGCGCGATCGTTTCCCCCGGCGCGAGCAGGCCCGCGAGCCGGAAGCGGCCGTCCCAGACGCCTGACGCCAGGCCGCCGGCCTCCCTGCGTGCCGCATCACCCTTGCGAAAGAAAACCCCCGCATCGCGGCCGGCGACGACGTGACCGGCTCCGTCCGGCGCGAGCGCCGCGCCGGCGAGCGTCGCTCCGGCGAACGCGGCCTCGCCCGCAACGGCGCGGCGCAGGCTTTCGAGCTTGACCGGATCGACCGGTCCCGGCGCGCCCGCCGCGGCGGTGACGAGGCCTTCAAGCGCCAAGAGCTGTCCGGCGCGCGGCGCGCGCGCGAAACCGGCCCGCGCGATCCGGAAGCCGCCAAGCCCCGCCGGCGCGACCGCCTCAAGCGCGATCCGCGCCGCGCATAGCCCTTCGCGATGAACTGTGCGGGCGCGATCAGCGACTGCGGCGAGGCGCTCCGCCGCCCCAGCGAACGCGGCTTCGGCGGCGGCGAGCGCCGCACGCGCCCGCACGCGCTCATATCCAGGGTCGAGGTTGGCCGGGTCTTCGATCCACGCAAGGCCCGCCGCTTCGAGCCGCGCGCGCAGGCCAGCTCGGCGCGCGCTCAAGAGCGGGCGCAACACCGCGAGCCCCGCACCTTCCGGCCAGGCGGGGCTCGGCGCGATCTCGGCGAGCCCAGCGAGGCTGCGCGCCGTCGCCGGCGCGCGGGCGAGCCGCATGAGCACCGTCTCGGCTTGATCGTCGAGCGTATGAGCGAGCAGCAATCCGTGCACGCCGTTCTTCGCGCACGCCTGCGCCAGGAGGCGATGTCGTCCGACACGCGCGGCGGCCTGCGCCGCCTTACCGGACACTTCGCGCCGCCAGCTCAGGACCTCGACATCGACGCCGAGGCCGCGCGCGAGCGACTGCGCCTCGGCGGCGAAGGCGGCCGAGCGCGACGACAGTCCATGATCGACGTGAAAAGCTGAGATTCGCGCGCCACGCGCTCGCGCCCACTCGGTTGCGACAGCGAGCAGCGCCAGAGAGTCCCCGCCGCCAGAAAAGCCGACGGCGAGATGCGGCGCAACGTCCGGCTCGAGCGCAAGCGCGACGGCGAGCGTATCGAGCCGCGTCAGTTCTTCCGTATGCGCAAACCCAGGTGCGGTCAGCGGCGCGCTCAGCGGCAAGAGGCGAGCTGGCGCGCGGACTCTGCCTTCGACCGCAGCGTCGCCGAGGCGTTCGGGTAGTACTGCGGGAACTGCGAGAGCACCGTGCACGCCTCGTCAGAAGAGCCCATGTAGTGGGCCGACTTCGCAAGCTGAATCATCGCGTCCGGAGCACGCGGACCCGCGGCGTCGACGCGCAGCGAGGCGATGTAAGAGTCGCGCGCGTCGGAGAACGAGCTGCGCGCGAACTGCAGCTCGCCGCGCCAGAACAGCGCTTCGCCTTCTTGCGGCGCGCCGCCGAAGCGCTCGCCGAATTCGTCGAAAGCGGATTCGGCGACGTCGAACTGACCATTCAGCATGTACTGCTTGGCTGCGTCGAGCGCGGCTGCGGCGTCGTCGGGCAGAAGATAGCCGTCCTCATCGACCTCGGCGGCGATCTCGTCCGGGTCGATCGGATTGAACGGTTGGGAGTCGTAAAAGCCGGGGCTGGAGCTTGAAGAGGAGCTGCTTTGCCCCGCCGCCTCGTTGGGGTCGACGCCGTCGGGCAGGGTCAGCACGCCGCCGCGCGGATCGGGTTCGCCGGCGTCGGCGTCAGCGGCGTTCTCCTCCTCCTGGGCGAGAAGGCCCGGCGCGAGGGTTGCGGTCGGCGGCGCGAACGGATCATCAGTCATCTGGAATGCCGGCTCGAGGCCGAGCGCCTCGGCGATTTCCGCGTCGCGCAGCTGGATCTCGCGCCGCAGGGACCGCAGCTCGTTCTGCAGCCGGGAGTTCATGAACCGGGCTTCCTCGAGCTCGCCGACCACGCGGACCAGCTCGGACTGGATCGAGTCGAGCCGTTGCTGAATGGGGCCGGTCAGGCCGGAGGTCTGGCTGCGCTGACGCGCCACCTCGTTCTCGAGATCGATGATCCGCTGCTCAAGCTCGGCGCGGGAGGGGGCCGCGCTTGCGGGCGCATGCGCGATCAGAGCCGACGCGGCGAGCGCGACGGCGGCCAGGGTCGAGCGTCCGAACGCTTTGAGAGCCATCTTGTCTTCCCGTTTTCAGTTAAGCCTGTTCTCGATCAGGCTCTGGCGCCTAGTTGCATGCTTTGGTCCAAGTAACCTCTTGGGGTCCATAGTGAACTCTTGGGGTTCACGCGAGCGCTTGGCGCGTTGAACGCATCCACCCCGCCAGCATCCGCCGAATCGGCCGCTCCAGACCAGCCGTTCACGACGAATTGCGGCCCGGACTCTCGCGACCCGCGCCTCGCGCGTTTGGCTCAGACATAGAAAAACCGGCGCGGCGAAAGTAAGGCGCCGCGCCGGTCCTTCATGTATTCGCCTCACCTGCGAGACCCGCCGTAGGCAGGCGATCGCGCACGTGATCGCGGATCAGCCGCCTAGCTGCCGACCGCGTTCAGAACGACGGTCTGAGCGTTCCGGTTGACGGCCCATGCCGCTTCGTTCGAGCGCGGATCGCGCGGGCGTTCCTTGCCGTAGGAGACGACCGTGATCCGCGAGGGATCAACGCCGCGGCTGACCAGATAGTCACGCGCAGCGCTGGCGCGGCGCTCGCCGAGGGCGAGGTTGTATTCGCGGGTGCCGCGTTCGTCGCAGTTGCCTTCGACGCGCACGCGCGTGTTCGAGTAGGTCTGCAGCCACGCCGCCTGACGGTCGAGCGTCGACCGCGCCTCGGAGCTGAGCGCGTGAGAATCGAACGCGAAGAACACCGAGTCGCCAGCTTGCGCTTGGAATTCGGCGGCCGATCCCGCGGCCGGCCCAGTCTCACGCACCTCCGGCGGCGTCGTCGGCATGTCTTCAGCGGTGGTGGACGCGCACGCGCTCACGGCCAGAGCCGCAACCACAGCGCCGAGAAGCTTCAGTTTCATTGATCGACGTCCCTCAATCCCGGGCGAACCCGTGTCACAGCGACACGCATCCCCAATTCCTGTTCACGCATGGCCGCGCCCACAAGCGCCCCGCACGGAACGGCTACACGTATCGACACGGACGAATCTATCGCCCGCCGTTGCCGAGTGCAAGCCGAACCGGGTCCCCTTGCCTAGTGACAAATATGTTGCGCCCAAAGCGATGCGCGGGCGTCACAGCCATCGTTCCCGTCAGTCATTCCAATAAGTTAGACGAAGAGAACTATTCCAGAAGTGGGGACCAGGCGGGGTCCGAGGCCGCCCCCGGGGTCGGCACCCGCCGCTCGTTGTAGCCGGTCAGATCGATCGAGCGAATTTCCGCGACTGAATCCACGCCGCGCGACTCGCTGGTGTAGTTGACCACGCGGCCGTTCGGCGACCAGGTCGGACCTTCGACCAAGTAGTCGCTGGTGAGCAGTCGCTCGCCCTGCCCGTCGGGCCGCATCACGCCGATGTAGAAGTTGCCCTGGAGCTGCTTGGTGAAGGCGATCAGGTCGCCCCGCGGGCTCCACACCGGCGTCGAGTAGCGCCCGTCGCCGTAGCTGATGCGCTCGACCCGCGATCCGTCCGCATTCATCACGTAAAGCTGGGGCGAGCCGCCGCGGTCGGAGTTGAACACGATCCGCCGGCTGTCGGGCGACATCGAAGGGCTCGTGTCGATCGCCGGGCTGTTGCTCAGCCGCCGGGTCTGCCGGGTCGGCAGGTTCATGATGAAGACGTCGGAGTTGCCGTTCTCCGCATACGAATAGATCAGCGACTCGCCGTCGGGCGAGAACCGCGGCGCATAGGTCATGCCCGGGAAGTCGCCGAGGATCTCCGACCGGCCGGTGTCGATGTCGAAGAGATACACCTGCGGCCGGCCCGAAGCGTAGGAGAGGAAGGTGATCTGCTGCACTGTGGGGGAGAACCGCGGGGTCAGCACCAGATAGGGCCCGTCAGTCAGATAGCTCGGGTTGGCGCCGTCCTGGTCCATGATGGCGAGGCGCTTGGTCCGGTTGGTCTTCGGCCCCGACTCGTCGATGAAGACGATGCGCGTGTCGAAGTAGCCGTCCTCGCCGGTCAGCTCGGTATAGATAGCATCGGAGATCTTGTGCGCGATCCGCCGCCAGTTGTCGGGCGGCGTGGTGAAGCGCACGCCGACGAGCTGCTCCTGGGCATAGGTGTCCCACAGCCGGAAGTCGACGTTGAGCCGGCCGTCGTTCGCGACCGTCACGCCGCCGACCAGCAGCGCGTTGGCGTCGATGATCCGCCAGTCGCCGAACCGCGGCGGCACGTTGACGTCGCTCAGCTGCTCGATGAAGGCCTCTTCGGGAACCGACCTGAACAGCGCCGAGCGGGTGAGGTTGTTCGAGATCACCGCAGCGATGTCCGCGCCGTAGCGCTGCTCGACGGCGGTCGAGCCCAGGAAGTCCGGCACCGCGATCGGCACCGGGTCCAGATGGCCTTGATTGATGTCGATGGTGATTTCGCCGGCGGCCGGCGCGCCTACGGCCGCCGCCCCCGCGATCATGCTGCCCCCCGCCAAGAATTTGCGTCGATTCATTCCAGGTCTCCCGTTCGCGAAAGGCTCGCCCCTATCCAAGTCCTTCATTCCTGAAATTCAAAATGAGCGTATTCCAACCGCCCGAGCCGTCATACCGGTCCTCGGGCAAGAAGTCATACGGCTCGCACTGGATCACCGCCTGACGGGCCCGTCCCGCCAAGACTTCGCCGTAGCGGCCGCCGCTGTGATTGAGGATTCGCGGCAGCCCCCGCAACGTGCCGTCGCGATTGAGCTGCACGCGCACGCTCGCCCATTTCGTCTCGGGCTCGGGCATGTCCTGCGCGCCGCGGTAGCACCCCTGCAGGTGTATCCGCAGCGAGTCGAGCTGCGAAATGGTCATCTCGGTGCCGTCGCCGAACGCCGAGCGGCGCTGCGCGGCCACCTCGGCGCCGGGCGGGGGGCGGTCCTCGGGCTCGTCCTCAGGCGTCGTGTCCTGAAGCTGCGAAAGATTGTTGAGCAATGAGTCGAGACCGTCCTCCGGCTCCGGTTCGGGCTCCGGCGGAGGCGGAGGCGGCGGCGGAGTCTCCTCCTCTTCCTCCTCCGGTTCCGGTTCGGGCTCAGGCTCTTCCTCCTCCGGCTCGGGTTCGGGCGGAGGCGGAGCCGCCTCGGGCTCGGGTTCAGGCGGCGGCGGAGGGGGCGGCGGCGGAGGCGGCGTCTCGCGCTCGATCTCAGGCTCGGGCTCTTCGGGCTCGGGTTCAGGTTCGGGCTCGGGTTCCGGCTCGACGACGTCTTCTTCGGTCACCGCGGCGCGGATGTTGGTCGTGCTGCCCACCGTCACCAGCTCGAGCGGAATGAACGGCGGCTCCTCCTCGGGCAGGATGAGCAGCGTGCGGGTGCGCGTGGCCAGCCACCAGTAGCCGCCGAGCGCTGCGATATGCAGGCTCAGCGAGAAGATCAGGATAGCGAAGAAGCCGACCCGCATACCGGCCGCTTTCTATTGCTCGTCCGGCTCGCCGCCGACGGACGGACCGGGCAATGGATCAGTGGGCAAGGCCATGTTGGTGAAACCCGCAGCGCGGATCTCCGACATCACCACGAGCATGTCGCCGGCCGTCGCCGCGGCGTCGACGTAGATATAGATGCGTTCGTCGGGCTGCATCCCCGCCGCGCCTGCGATCGCCTGGATCCGGGGCCGCAGCTCCTCGATCGGGATCTCGGTCTCCTGGATGCGCACCCGCCCGTCGGCGTGGATCACCACCGCGAGCGGCTCGTCGTCGCCCGGCAGATTGTCCGAGGCGGTCTGGGGCAGCGAGACCAGCTCGCCGACCGTCAACAGCGGCGCGGTCACCATGAACACGATGAGGAGCACCAGCATCACGTCGACGAACGGCGTGACGTTGATCTCCGCGTTCGGACGGAAGCGCCGGGCAAAGCGCTTGCCTCGTCCCGCGACCGGCGGATTGACGGCCATCACCATCTCACGCGCCCCCTCATGTCCCTCGATCCTGCATGCGGCGGGAGAGGTGATTGGAGAACTCGTCGGCGAAGCTTTCGAGCTGGCCGGCGAACTTCGCCGCGTCGGAGGCGAACTTGTTGTAGAAGGTCATCGCCGGGATCGCCGCGAACAGCCCCAGCGCCGTGGCGAACAGCGCCTCGGCGATGTAGGGCGCGACCACGGCGAGGTTGGTCGAGTTCGCATCCCCGATCGCTGTGAAGGCGTTCATAATCCCGATGACCGTGCCGAACAGGCCGATGAACGGGCTCGCCGAGCCGACCGAGGCGAGCACGCCGAGACCCCGCTCGGCTTTGGCGATCTCGTTCATCGCCACCACCCCCATGGCCCGGTCGATGCGCTGCTGCAGCGTCAAGAGCGCCGAGCCCGAAGCGTGCGCCGAGCCGTTCTTGAACTCGCGCATCGCCGCGAAGAACAACCCCGGCAGCGGGTCGACCGCCTCGCCGCGCGAACGGCGCGCGTCGTTGGTCAGCTTGTCGTTGAGATCTTCGAGAGAGCGGGCGCTGGTGTAGTCGCTATTGAACCGCCGCGCCTTTGACCTCAGAGCGCCGAAGTGCAGCTGCTTGTCGATGATCACCGCCCAGGACCACACCGAGGCGATCCCGAGAATCGCCCAGATGGCCAACACGGTCGGATTGCCGCGGGCGCTCGCGATCATGTCCGAGAAAAAAGAGACCCCGGACCCCGCGGCCCCGATCACCGACACATCCATGGGTGGTCTTCCTGTTCCTGATGACCGGCCGGGCCGTCCCTCGCGTCCCCCGCGCGCACCCCAGCTTCAGTCTCTGCCTGACGATGGAATATGACTATTTCGGGACGCGGGGCTCGTGCAATCTGTTCTCCTAAGCCAGATGCGGACGGAGCATCACGGCCAGATCCTCCGGAACCCGCCGCGGCCGGCCCGTCCCGTCAAGGCACGCCACCTCGACCTCCGCGCCGAGCAGGCGGACGCCCTCGCGGCGGATTTCCTGCTCCATCTCGAAACGCGCGCCCTTGAGGCCGACGAGGCGTGAGCGCACCTCGAGCGCGTCGTCGATCCGCGCGGCGCGCGCGAAGTCGAGCGCCATCCGCCGGACCGCCAGGACCAGCGGGTCGTCCCGCGTCAAGAGCGCGCTGTGGCTGAGCCCAGCGCACCGCAAGAACTCCGAACGGCCGCGCTCGAGGAACTGCAGGTGCCGGGCATGGTAAACGAGCCCCGAAAAGTCGGTGTCCTCATAGTAGACGCGGACCGGAAACACGTGAGTTCCCGCGACGATCCGGCCTGAAGCCGGCAAGCCGCCGTCCTCCTCGCTCATGACGGCGCGCTCGCCGCCCGCGGTCGGTCCGGCAAGGCCGGCGCAATGCATGTGCGCGTGTTCCTCATGCGCCTTTCGCCTCGTTCTTTTCACCGTCTTCCGGTCTTCGCCGCAAACCTTGCACAACCTTCACCGCGTTGCGGCGGAAATTTCTGCAATTAACCGGTTTGATTCATTTGATCTGGCCTGGAGATTGCGTATTACCGGTCCCTATCAATGTAGTCCCGGCCTCGACGCACGGGACGCCAAGCGGGCGGGGAAATTTCCTATGTCGACTGTGCGGGGCGACCTGACCGACCTCGGCGTGAACAACGCCGGGCCAATCCATGTGAACCTCGGCGAAGCGACGCTTTACGAAGAAGCCGTCAAGCGCGGCGAAGGCCGCGTCGCCAAGGACGGCCCCTTGGTCGTTGAGACCGGACAGCACACCGGCCGCTCCGCAAAGGACAAGTTCACCGTCCGCGACGCCGAGACCGAGGACAAGGTCTGGTGGGACAACAACGCCGACATGACGCCCGAGAACTTCGAGGCCCTGCTCGAAGACTTCCGCGCGCATATGTCCGACAAGGAATTGTTCGTTCAAGAGCTGTTCGGCGGCGCCGATCCGAGCCACCGCGCGCCCGTGCGCGTGGTCACCGAACTGGCCTGGCATTCGCTGTTCATCCGCCACCTCCTCCGCGTGCCGACCGCCGAAGAGCTTGGAGGCTTCTCGCACGAGTTCACGATCATCAACCTGCCGAGCTTCAAGGCTGATCCTGCACGCCACGGCACCCGGTCCGAGACGGTCATCGCGGTGAACTTCACCAAGAAGATGGTGCTGATCGGCGGGACGTCCTACGCGGGCGAGACCAAGAAGTCGGTCTTCACGATTTTGAACTATCTGCTGCCGGCCAAGTCCGTCATGCCGATGCACTGCTCCGTCAACGTCGGCTCCGAGGATGACGCGGCGATCTTCTTCGGCCTTTCGGGCACCGGCAAGACCACCCTTTCCGCCGACCCGGCGCGCACGCTCGTCGGCGACGACGAGCACGGCTGGTCGGACGAAGGCCTCTTCAACTTCGAAGGCGGCTGCTATGCGAAGATGATCCGCTTGAGTCCCAAGGCCGAGCCGGAGATCTTCGCCACCACCAAGATGTGGGGCACGGTCCTCGAAAACGTGGTGATGGACCCCGAGACTCGCGAGCTCGACCTCGACGACGCGACGCTGGCGGAAAACTCGCGCGGCGCCTATCCGCTCTCGGCGATCCCCAACGCTTCACCGACGGGCCGCTGCGGCCAGCCGAAGAACATCGTGATGCTCACCTGCGACGCCTTCGGCGTGATGCCGCCGATCGCCAAGCTGACGCCCGAGCAGGCGATGTACCACTTCCTCTCAGGTTACACCGCCAAGGTCGCGGGCACCGAAAAGGGCGTGACCGAGCCGACGGCGACCTTCTCGACCTGCTTTGGCGCGCCGTTCATGCCGCGTCATCCGTCCGTCTACGGCGAGCTTCTGAGGAAGCGCATCGCCGCGGGCGAGGTCTCGTGCTGGCTGGTCAACACCGGCTGGACCAACGGGCCCTATGGCGAAGGCATCCGCATGCCGATCTCGGCGACCCGCCGGCTCTTGAACGCCGCGCTCGACGGCTCGCTCAACAAGGCTGACTTCCGCACCGATCCGGTGTTCGGCTTCGAGGTCCCGGTTTCGGTCGAGGGCGTCGACGACTCCATCCTCGACCCGCGCAGCACCTGGAACGATCCGTCGGCGTACGACGCGCGCGCCGCCAAGCTTGCGGCGATGTTCGTCGAAAACTTCGCGAAGTTCGAGAGCCACGTCGGCGACGAGGTCCGCGCCGCCGCCCCCCAGCTTGAGGCGAACGAGGCGGAGCGCGTGCCCGCGGAATAGGGTTTTCGCACCGCTTCCACTGTTTCCCCGCGTTCGTGTAGAACGCGGGGCATGACAGACACCCAGACTATCAATGCTCCCGCGTTCGAGCACGTCCACCCAGTGTTCGCCGACGCGCCGGACACGGTGTCTTTCAAAAAGCTGCGCAAGCGGATCGTTCGCCAAACCCGCGAAGTGATCGAGACTTACGGCCTCGACCAGCCGCGCGCCGGCGGAACGCCGGCCAAGTGGCTCGTGTGCCTGTCGGGTGGCAAGGACAGCTACGGCCTCCTCGCCGCGCTCCTCGACCTCAAGCACCAAGGCGCGCTCAAGGCCGAGCTCACCGCCTGCAACCTCGACCAGGGCCAGCCCGGCTTTCCCAAGCACGTACTGCCCGACTACCTCGCAAGCCTCGGCGTCGCCCATCGGATCATCACCGAGGACACCTATTCGATCGTCACCGACAAGGTTCCCGAGACAGCCACCTATTGCGCGCTCTGCTCGCGGCTGCGGCGCGGCATTCTCTACCGCGTGGCGCGCGAGGAAGGCTGCGACGCGGTCGTGCTCGGCCACCACCGCGACGACGCGCTCGAAACCTTCATGATGAACCTTTTCCACGGCGGCCGGCTCGCCGCGATGCCGCCGAAGCTCGTCAACGACGAGGGCGATCTGCAAGTGCTCCGCCCTCTGCTCTTCTGCGCCGAGGCGGATCTCGAAAAATTCGCCGCCGCGATGGCGTTCCCGATCATCCCCTGCAATCTCTGCGGCTCGCAGGACGGCCTGCAGCGTCAGGCGATGAAGGCTCTGCTCGACGAGTGGGAGCGCAAATCTCCTGGTCGCCGCCAGGTGATGTTCCGCGCCATGCAGAACGTCCGGCCCAGCCACTTGGCCGATCCGCGACTGTTCGACTTCCGCGCCTTGACGGTCGAACCCGACTAGGCGGCGGCGCATGTTTCTCAGATCAGTCGTCCGCGTTCACAAATGGATCGCTCTCATCGTCGGCCTGCAGATCGCGATCTGGATCGCGGGCGGCGTCGTGATGAGCGTGATTCCGATCGAGCAGGTGCGCGGCGAGCACAAGATCGCGCCGCAAGTCCCGGCCCTGGTCTTCCCCCAGGACGCCATCCCTGTTGAGGAAGCCGCCGCAGGTATCGGCCCCATTCGATCCGCCGAACTGGGAGATTGGTTCGGACGGCCCGTCTGGCGCATCACCGACGGCAATCGGGCCGTCTTCACCGTCGACGCAAGAACCGGAGAGCGCCTGTCGCCATTCGGCGAGGAAGCCGCGCGCGCCGTCGCTGCGGCGGACTATGCTGGCGACGTCGCGATCGCAACGGCCGTTCTGCTTGACGATCCGCCCGCCGAGGCCGGCGCCGATGGGCCGCTGTGGCGCGTGGAGTTCGTCGATCGCGACCGCACCACCATCTACGTCAATCCGGCCACCGGTCTCGTTCATGCGCGGCGGTCTAGCACCTGGCGGTTCTACGACTTCTTCTGGCGCCTGCACATCATGGACTACAACGACGGCGAGGATTTCAATCATCCGCTCTTGATCACCGCCGCCGGGGTCGCCGCGATCGTCGCCCTGAGCGGCTTGATCCTGCTGGTGATCAAGATGCGCCGCACCGTCCTCATCGCGCTCAAGTCCCGAGCCGGCGCACGCGATCGGCCGATCTGAGCGATCGCCCGGTCAACGCGACCGCCGAAAACCGCCAGCGACCGCCGAAGCTCGGCGCTAGTCTGCGTGATCGGTGCAAACCGCGGGACAGGCGCGAACGCATGAACAAGCTCGACGACCGCATATGCGCGCTCGACTGGGATCGCCTCGCTGCGAGCCTTGACGAGGTGAGCTACGCCGTCGCGCCACGCCTGCTTTCACCGGAAGAGTGCCGCGGCGTCAGCGATCTCTATGCCGAAGGCGACATCTTCCGCTCCCGCGTGGTCATGGCGCGCCACGGCTACGGGCGGGGCGAGTACAAGTACTTCGCCTATCCCCTGCCCGCTCTCGTCGCTTCGCTGCGCGCCGCGCTCTACCCGCACCTCGCGAAGATCGCGAACGCGTGGAGCGCGCAGCTTGGGCAAGAGCCGGACTGGCCGGACGCGCACGAGGACTTGCTCGCGCGCTGCAAGTCAGCCGGACAAGTCAGGCCGACTCCTCTGATCCTCCGCTACGAAGCGGGCGACTACAATTGTCTGCATCAGGACCTTTACGGCGAGGTCCACTTCCCTCTGCAAGCGGCGATCTTGCTTGACCAG
>JASFUX010000069.1:0-14060 GCA_050050115.1 Maricaulaceae bacterium
TAGTTGAGGTCCAGATGCGCGCCGCGGAACATCTGACCGGCCGCCTGAACGATCCGGTTGCCCTTGACGTCCTCCACCCCGACGTTGAGCAGGCCGACGCGCGGGCGCTCGGAGTGATGCACGGCGCGGTGGAACGCCTCGCCCATGATCGCGAACTCGACCAGCTGGCCCGCGTCCACCTCCACGTTCGCGCCGACGTCGAGCACGACCGAGAAACCGTGCGGCGTTGGCCAGCTCGCAGCGATCGCCGGACGGTGCACGTTCTCCATTGTCCTCAAGACCACCTTGGAGATGGTCATGAGAGCGCCGGTGTTGCCGGCTGATAGCGCGGCCTGCGCCTCCCCGGCTTTCACGGCCGCGATCGCATTCCACATGCTCGAACCGCGGCTGCGCCGGATCGCCTCGGCGGGCTTGTCGGTCATCGACACGAAGGTGTCGGTGTGGCGCACCTCGCAGTAGCTCGCACACGCGGCGTGCTCGCCTTGGAGGAGCGGTTCAAGCTGTGCGGCGTCCCCGTGCAGCAAGTAGCGCGCGCGCGCGCCTTGGCGCACGGCGTACGCGATGCCCGCGACGGTCGCGGCGGGGCCGTGATCGCCCCCCATGGCGTCAATGGATATCACCGCTTGGGCGGGCATGGTCGGGTCCTGCTATGACGCTTCAGCGTCCCGGACGGCGCAAAACCGGCGGACGATAGCCGATAAAGGTCAAATGGCAACTCGCCGCGCCCTACTGCGGCGGGGGAGCCCAGTCCGGCGCGGCGCCGTTCAGCAAGTCTTCAACGGGTTGGCTGGCGAGCGCGGCGCTGCTCTCGCAGACGTACCGCGCAAGCGCCGAGACGAACGCCGGTTCGGGCTCGGCGGTGGCGAGCGCATTGCGGCGCAATACGTCCTCCAGCGCGGAATCATCCCCAGAAATGAGCGCGGCGCGATAGGCGTTCAAGCGGCCGTAGAACGCCTCCCCCATCTTGCGGATCTTCTTTGACACGCTCAGATCGCCGACGCCGATCTCGCGAAGCGCGGCGTCGAACTCGTCGAACATCTGATCGAACATGGCTTGGCGCTCTTCGGGGTATTCCTCCCCCGCCCCGCTCAGCCGCTCGTGCAGCAAGGCCACGTGCAACACCATGCTTTCGAAGCGGCCGTCTAGCGTATCGGGGATGCGGCCAGGCCCGTAGAGGGCCGGGCGCCGCGCGGCGTCGCGCGCCGCGTCAAGCAGACGTGCGCCGGCGGCTTGCGCGGGCGCATCTTTTTTGCGTAGTCCAAACATCGCGATGCTCGCTTCGGCCGCCCTGGCCCTTTAGAGTTCGGGCGGAATAGAACCATTGCGCGCCGAACGCCAAGCCGGAACGCACATGCGACAATATCGAATGGGGATGCCCGGATGAAATACGGCCGTCACGCCGCCGCCGCATTGCTTCTCGCCGCCGCAGCAGCCAGCGCCTGCACGCCAGTGGTCCGCCGGCACGGTTACGTGCCCGAAAGCGTGCCGCTGAGCGACATCCAGCCCCAGGTCGACAATCAGACGACCGTTTTCGACCGCTACGGCTCGCCTTCGACGACAGGCACCTTCGACGGCTCGACCTGGTACTACATCACCAACGTGCGCGAGCAGCTCGGCTACCTCCGCCCCGAGTCGACGGCGCGCCTCATCACCGAGGTGAGCTTCGACGAGACCGGCGTGGTCGCGAGCGTCGAAACCTACGACCTCGATGACGCGCGAACGGTCAACCTGATCAACCGCACGACTCCGACCCGCGGGCGCGAGATCACGATCCTCGAGCAGCTCCTGGGCAACGTCGGCTCGCTGCCGACCGATCAGATCACCAATCAGGACAACCTTCCTGGCGGCGCAGGCGGCCCGCGGCGCGAGTAGCGCGCGACGCTCGATCGCCAAAGACGAAGAAAGCCCGCCGTCAGCTTTGACGGCGGGCTTTTTCGTTGCGGCTCTCAGCCTACTGCGCGGCGAGGACCGCCAGCAGCAGAAGCGCGACGATGTTGGTGATCTTGATCATCGGGTTGACCGCCGGACCTGCCGTATCCTTGTACGGATCGCCCACCGTGTCGCCGGTGACCGCAGCTTTGTGGGCTTCAGAGCCCTTGCCGCCATAGGCGCCGTCCTCGATGTACTTCTTGGCGTTGTCCCAGGCGCCGCCGCCGGCGGTCATCGAGATCGCCAGGAACAGGCCGGTCACGATCACGCCGAGAAGCATCGCGCCGACCGCAGCGAGCGCATTCGCCTTGTCGCTGATGAGCAGGATCGCAAAGAAGAGGATGATCGGCGAGAGCACCGGCAACAGCGACGGCACGATCATCTCGCGGATCGCGGCGCGGGTCAGAAGGTCGACCGCCCGGCCGTAATCGGGCTTGGCCTTGCGCTCCATGATCCCGGGAATTTCGCGGAACTGCCGCCGCACCTCGGCGACGACGGCCTCCGCCGCGCGACCGACGGCCATCATCGACATGCCGCCGAACAAGTACGGCAAGAGCCCGCCGAAGAACAGCCCCACCACAACGTACGGGTTGGACAACGCGAAGTCCGGAACGACGCCGTCGAAGTAGGAATATTCCGGGTTCTCAGCAAAATGCTTGAGGTCCTCGGTGTATGCAGCGAACAGCACCAGCGCGCCCAGACCGGCCGAGCCGATGGCGTAGCCCTTGGTGATCGCCTTCGTCGTATTGCCGACTGCATCAAGCGTGTCGGTAGTGTTGCGCACGTCGGCGGGCAGCTCAGCCATCTCGGCGATCCCGCCGGCGTTGTCCGTCACCGGACCGAAGGCGTCGAGCGCGACCACCATGCCGGCGAGCGCGAGCATCGTCGTCACGGCGACGGCGATGCCGAACAGGCCTGCGAAGTGATAGGTCGCGAGGATCCCGATGATGATCGTCAGCGCCGGCAGCGCCGTCGCCTCCATGGAGACGGCGAGGCCTTGGATGACGTTCGTGCCGTGCCCGGCCTCGGACGCCTTGGCGATCGATCTGACCGGTCGGAAGCCGGTGCCGGTGTAGTATTCCGTGATCCAGACGATGGCCCCGGTGACCAGAAGGCCGATAACGCCGCAGTAGACCAGCTCCCAGCCGGACACGACCACGTCGCCGCCCTCGCCCGGCACGGTGACCGTCCCGTCGAGACCGATGGTGTACATCACGGCGAGGATCACCACCGGCACGGATAACACGGCCGAGACGATGAAGCCCTTGTAAAGGGCCCCCATCACGTTGGTGGAGCCGGCGCCGAGGCGCACGAAGAAGGTGCCGATGATCGAAGCGACGATGCAGCCGCCGGCGATCAGCAGAGGCAGCAGCATCAGCTGCTCGCCCACCCCGCCCGTGAAGAAGATCGAGGCGAGAACCATGGTGGCGACGACCGTCACCGCGTAGGTCTCAAAGAGGTCGGCCGCCATGCCGGCGCAGTCGCCGACGTTGTCGCCCACGTTGTCGGCGATGGTCGCGGCATTGCGCGGATCGTCTTCAGGGATGCCGGCTTCAACCTTGCCGACCATGTCGCCCCCGACGTCGGCGCCCTTGGTGAAGATGCCGCCGCCGAGACGAGCGAAGATCGAGATCAGCGATGCGCCGAAGCCAAGCGCCACCAGCGCATTGACCACATCGCGCGAGAACGGGTCGTTGCCGAGGCCGTAAACGAGCAGACCGTAGTAGCCCGCCACGCCGAGCAGCGCGAAGCCGGCGACCAGCATGCCCGTGACGGCGCCTGACCGGAAGGCGATGGACAGGCCCTGCTGCAGGCTCGAGCGCGACGCCTGCGCCGTGCGGACATTGGCGCGGACTGAGATCAGCATGCCGGCGAAACCGGCCGCGCCCGACAGCGCCGCACCGATCAGAAAGCCGATCGCCTCGAGCGCGCCCAAGAGGCCGAACACCAAAAGCAGGATGATCACGCCAACGATGGCGATCGTCGTATATTGCCGACGCAGATAAGCGTTCGCGCCCTCTTGAATGGCCGCAGCAATTTCCTGCATGCGCTCGTCGCCCGCGCTCGACGCGAGCAGCGAGCGGGTTTGCACCGCTGCATAGACAATCGCCAGCACGCCGGCGGCGATCACCGCCCAGATAGCCGTCACCATCGTTTTTTGCCCCGAAAAGTTGCGAGTTGCGCAGCCCGCGGCCAGTACCCAGCGCGCCGCGCTATGCATGGAAATGAAGGTGGCGCACGCTCTGCCATATTCGCGGCGGGCGCGCAACACAGGCGGGCGATTGGGAGACCGAAGGGCCGAATCGGCCGTCGTCAGCCGGCGTGAGCGTCCACGCTGAGGAACTCGATGCGCTCGACATCTTCGATCGCGACAACGTCGGCGAGGCTTTCGCGAATGATCTGCCGGGCCCGTTCGGGATCGATTCGCGTCGGATCATCCGGCGAAGCGAGAGAGACCCGGTGGCCGACGCGAATCAGACGGTCACGCGCCAAGTGCGCCCGCTCGCGGATGCGCCAAGGGTCACGCCCCTCGGTCACGATCAGGCGGACGCTCACGAACATGTAGCCGTGAAGCTCGCCGTTCGAGAAAGACGGGATCGACAAGGTCGGGATGTCGACGGCCCTCGGACCGGCGTCGCCGCCTTCGTCGAGTTCGTCGGTCGCGCTGGGCAGCGTGAAGCTGGCCTGGATCCGGTTGCTCGGTCCCTCGTTCCCGCCGCCATGTCCGCCTTCAGCCGCGGCGGCGGGCGTCGCAGCGAAAGCGAATGCGCAAAGCACGGTGATCAAGGACAGACGCATCACAGAGCGAGCATACGCCTGTCAGTCTTAGCAATGGGTGAATCCGTAGGGCTGCAATTTAGAAATGCACGAAGCCCGGGCGGGTGATTTCGATCTCGCCGCCTGCCGCGTCAATGAGCACGGCCCCCTCGCCTTTGACCACCGTCCCGATGCGGCTCACGCGCACGTCGGACGCGGACGCGATCTCCTCGCCGATCGCCTCCGGCCCGCAGAACATCACTTCATAGTCGTCGCCGGAAGTCGCCAACTCGGCGACGGCGCGGGCGGCGTTCGGCTGACAATCGCGCCAGGCCGTTCCAGCGGCGCTCAGAGGAATTGCTTCTGCATCTATGCGAAGGCGGACGCCGGACGTGCGGGCGACATGGCCGGCGTCCGCGAGCAGCCCGTCAGAGACATCGATTGCTGCGGTCGCACGGCGGCGCAGCGCCTCAGCGAGCGCCGGAACCGGTTTCGGGCATTGGTATTGTTCGACAAGGTAGGCGCGATCCTCATCGGAAAGAGCGCCCAAGGCACTCTCTGCGGCGCGCAGGCCAAGGCCGCCGTCGCCGATCGCGCCGGTGACGAAGACGACGTCGCCAACTTTCGCACCGCTGCGCGGCACGAATTCGCTCTTCGGGACCAGTCCCAGCGCAGTGACGGCGAGGGTCAGCGGTCCGTCCGCCGCCGTCGTGTCCCCGCCCAGCAGCGCAACGCCGAACAGCTCCTGAGCGGTCGAAAGTCCGGCGACGAACTTTCTCTTCTCATCAAGCGACATGCCGCGCGGCCAGACCACGCTGAGAAGATAGGACTGCGGCTCGGCGCCCTTGGCGATCAGATCCGAGACGTTCACGGCAAGCGCCTTGTGCGCCACGGTCTCGATCGGATCGGCCGCGCGGAAGTGCACGCCCGCGACCAGTACGTCCGCGGTTGCGACCAGCTCCATCCCCTCGGGAGGCGCGAGCGTTCCTGCATCGTCGGTCAAATCGCGCGCGCCAGCGCCGGCCAGCGGCGCGAGAAGCTCCCGGATAAACTCGAACTCGTCCATGCGCGCTCTTTCAGCCGCCTTCAGGACGCTCCTGCGGACTTCTCTCCGCTCCGCGCCAACGCATCGAGGGCGGCGTTGATGAAGCCGGGCTCGGGACCGTCGAAGAAGGCGTGCGCGATCTCGACGTAGGCGTCAATCGAAGCGGCAGGCGGAATGTCTCCCATGTCGAGTAGCTCGACGGCGCCGGCGCGGAGGATCGCGCGAACCGTCGCGTCGAGGCGATCGAGCCGCCAGCCTTCAGCGAGCACGCCGGCGAGCCCGCGATCGAGCCGCGCCTGATCGCCAACGACGCCTTGAACAACCCGGCGCAGCAAATCTGCATCGAGATCGTCAGCCGTCTCTTCGTCCTCGTGCAGCTGGCCTTCGACAAACTCTTCGATCACGTCGGCCGCGCCGCGCCCCGACAGCTCCATCTGATAGAGCGCCTGCACCGCAGCAAGCCGGGCGGCGTTGCGGCGGCGGATGTAGTCGTCGGGGCTGTCGGCCGGCGTCATCCCAACCGCTCGTCGTACTTGGCGTGCACCGCGATCATCGCAGCGAGCGCACGAGCCGCCTCCCCGCCCTTGTCGCGCCCGCCAGGCGCTAACGCCGCGCGCTCACGGGCCTGGGTTTCGTTCTCGACGGTGAGCACGCCGAAGCCGATCGCGAGACGGTCCTTCACCGCAAAATCCATCAGCGCGCGGGCGATCTCTTCGCAGATGTGATCGTAGTGGCTCGTCTGACCGCGAATAACGCAGCCCAGAGCAAGGAAGCCCGCATAGCGCCCGCTCGCGCTCGCCGCCGCGATCGCGCCCGGAATCTCGAATGCGCCCGGCACTTCTATGCGCTCGAAGGTCAGGCCCGTGGCCGTGAGCGCCCGTTCTGCGCCCGCTTCGAGGTCGGCGACGATGTCGGCGTAGTACGGCGCGCTGACGATCAGCACAGGTTTGTCAGTCGAAGTCATGTTCGCTCGGCCCTGGACGACGCTCACTGGCGCGCGTCGACGATGCGCGCGAGGTAGCGCGCGACGAGGTCGACCTCAAGGTTGACGCGCGCGCCGGACTGCAATTGGCCGAGCGTCGTGACCTCTCCGGTGTGGGGGATCACGTTGACCTCGAACGATGCGCCTTCGACGCGGTTGACCGTCAGCGAGACGCCGTCAACACCGATCGAACCTTTCGCGGCGATGAAACGCACCAGCTCGCCCGGGGCCTCGATTTCAAGGCGTATCGACCCGCCGACCGCCTCGCGCGCCCGCACCGCTCCGACACCGTCGACGTGGCCAGTCATCAGATGCCCGCCCAGATCGTCACCCGCCTTCAATGCACGTTCGAGGTTGACCGCGTCGCCCACCGCCCACGCGCCGAGGGTCGTAAACTCCAGGGTCTCGCTAGACGCCTCGACCGCGAAGCCCGCGCCGCCTTCGACCGGCCAGCGCTCGATCACTGTGAGGCAGCAGCCCGCATGCGCAATCGAGGCGCCGACGTCGATGGTCGTCGGATCGTACGTCGAGGCGATCTCGAACCGTCGCGCATCGCGGCCCTCGGCGATCACGAGCACTCGCCCGACATCGGAGACGATCCCGGTGAACATCGCGCTAGCCCCCCAAGAGTTGATACGGCCCGCCGCGCTCAAGCGCGCGGCTATAGCCGGGTCGCGCCCGAACGGTCTCCAGCCACTTCGTCAGGTGCGGACGGTCGCCAAGACCGACACGCGCATTCGCCCCTTCGACCGCAAAGCTCATCATCACATCGACGGCGCTGAACGCCTCTCCCGCGAACCACGGCGAAGAGGTTAGCGCGCGCTCCCAATGATCGAGGTGATCGACCAACTGCGGACGGATCAGAGTGTCGAGCGCAGTCTTGCCGACGCTGCGGACGATCCCGCCGATCACAGGCGGACCTTTGCGCTGAGCGATCCTGCCGAAGATCAGCTGCAGGAGCAGAAGCGGCATCGCCGAGCCCTCGGCGTAGTGCAGCCAGTAGGTGAACTGTCGCCGCTCCGGCGTCCCAGCGGCCGGCCGAAGTCTTCCCTCGGCGTCATATGTGTCGAGCAGATACTCGAAGATCGCGCCGGTCTCCGGAATGATCTCGCCGCCGTCCTCGATCATCGGCGACTTGCCGAGCGGATGGACCGCCTTCAGCTCAGCCGGCGCGCGCATGGTCTGCGGATTGCGCTCGTAGCGAATGACCTCGTAGTCGAGGCCTAGCTCTTCGAGCAGCCACAGCACGCGCTGGGAACGGGAATTGTTGAGGTGGTGAACTTTGATCATGTCCTAGTGCTCTCGTTCGTCTCGCAGCCGCCGCGCGCGCTCATGCTAGCTCGTACGCTCATAAGACTCCCATAGATCCTCGCCAACCTCGCGCACGCCGGTCCGGCGGAAGCGCGGCGCGTCGGCGAGCTTGGCGATCTCCAGGGCGGCGATGGCGGGCAGCCCCTCCTCGCCCAAGATGATGGGCGCGCGAAACCACTCGATGCGGTCGATGAAACCCGTGCGCAGAAACGAAGCGGCGAGCCGGCCGCCGCCTTCAAGCAAGACCGAAGCGGGTGTCGCCTTGTTTCCCGCCCGTCGGCCGCGCGCGGCCAAATCTACCCGGCTGAGCGCGCATTTCGGGTCGATCCCTGCACCGTCTGCATCGCCAGGACAGAAGAAAAAGCAAATCCGCTCGGGGTCAGGGAACTCGCCGTAGCGCTCGGTCACGCGCGCGACCTCCGCCGAGACCTTCGCGTCACCGACGAGTTCTTTGTCCTCTCGCGTAATGACAACGAGGTTGCTCTCCTCGCTCGCGGTGATGAACAGCCGAGCCTCGAACGGCGTGCGCAACCGCGCGTCGGCAATGACACGCAATGGCTGACGCTCTTTGAACTCCGGCAAGCGGACAGTGAGTTCCGGGTCATCTGCGAGCACTGTTCCAGAGCCTACAAGCACCGCATCGTGCGCCGCACGGAGCCGATGGACTTCCGTACGCGCCGCCTCTCCCGTAATCCACTTGCTCTCCCCCGACGCCGTCGCGATGCGGCCGTCGAGGGATGTGGCGATCTTCAGAGTGACGGTCGGGCGTTCGGCGACGGGCTTGACCGGTACGCTCACGGCTCGCCCTTGCCGAGCTTCTCCTCGGTCAGGAACTTGCCGAAGTCCTCGACCTCGCGGAAATCGCGGTAGACCGAGGCGTAGCGGATGTAGGCGACCTGATCGAGGTCCTTGAGCCCTTCCATCACCAGCTCGCCGATTTCGTCCGAGGTGACCTCGGCGTCGCCGCGGCTTTCCAGCTTGCGCACGATCGAACTGACGACCGCATCGATCCGCTCAGGATCGATGTTGCGCTTGCGGCAGGCGACATCGACTGAGCGCAAGAGCTTGTCGCGGTCGAACGGCGCGCGACGACCCGATTTCTTCAAAACCGTGAGTTCTCGGATCTGCACGCGCTCGAACGTGGTGAAGCGCTCGCCGCACTTGGGGCATTGCCGCCGGCGGCGCACCACGGCGTTCTCTTCGGCCGGACGCGAGTCTTTGACCTGGCTGTCTTCGTGACCACAGAACGGACAGCGCATCGGTCTCGCCTCAGTAGATCGGGAACCGCGCCGTCAGCGCCTTGACCTCGTCGCGCACCCGCGTCTCGACCGCCGGATCGCCGTCGGGCGACGAGACGAGCGCATCGAGCACCTCGCCCATCAACTCGCCGACGCGGCGGAACTCTTCAGCGCCAAAGCCGCGCGTCGTGCACGCCGCCGAGCCGATGCGGACGCCGGAAGTCACCGTCGGCTTCTCCGGATCGAACGGCACGCCATTCTTGTTGCACGTGATGAACGCCCGTTCGAGCGCGACCTCCGCGGCGTTGCCCTTAAGCCCTTTGGGCCTCAGATCGACGAGGGCGACGTGAGTATCGGTGCCGCCCGAGACGATGTCGAAGCCGCAAGAGGCGACGGAGTCCGCCAGCACCGTGCAGTTCTCGACCACCGCGCGCGCATAGTCCTTGAAGCCCGGCTCGAGCGCTTCGGCGAACGAGACCGCCTTGGCGGCGATCACGTGCATCAGCGGGCCGCCTTGAAGCCCAGGGAAGACCGCGGAGTCGATCTTCTTGGCGATGTCGGCGTCGTTGGTCAGCACCATGCCGCCGCGCGGGCCGCGCAGCGTCTTGTGCGTCGTCGTCGTGACGACGTCGGCGTGCGGCAGCGGGCTCGGGTGAACGCCGCCGGCGACAAGGCCGGCGAAGTGCGCCATGTCGACCATCAGGATCGCTCCGACCTCGTCGGCGATCGCACGGAACGCGGCGAAATCGATCGTACGCGGATAGGCCGATCCGCCAGCGATGATGATCCGCGGCTGGGTCTTCTTGGCGATATCGCGCACTTCTTCGTAGTCGATGCGCGCGTCCTGACGGCGCACACCGTAGCTTTCGGCCTTGAACCACTTGCCGCTCAAGTTGGGCTTAGCCCCGTGGGTCAGGTGGCCGCCCGCTGACAGGCTCATGCCGAGGATCGTCTCGCCCGGCTTGGCGAGCGCCAGCAGGACTGCTTGGTTGGCCTGGCTGCCGCTCATCGGCTGGACGTTGGCGAAGCCGCAGTCGAAGAGCTCCTTTGCCCGGTCGCGCGCGAGGTTCTCGATCTCGTCGACGAATTCGCAGCCGCCGTAGTAGCGCTTGCCCGGATAGCCCTCGGCGTACTTGTTCGTCAGCGCCGTTCCCATCGCTTCGAGCACGGCGCGCGAGACGATGTTCTCCGACGCGATCAGCTCGATCTGGGTTTGCTGGCGCTCGACCTCCTTGCCGATCAGATCGAAGATCGCCGGATCGGCGTCGCGCAGCGCACGATCGAGCGTTCGCGCCGGGACGGCCGCGCCGGCCGCGTCTGAAGTCGCCGTTTGCGTCATGTTCGACCCTCTCTTCCGACCGTCGCCTACATAGGGCGGTGCGTTGAAGCGATCAATCTGGCCTCTGTCTAAACCGTTTCCCGCCGATTCCTGGCTTTTGTTTGCGTATATTTGTCGTTTGACAATCGAAAGCAATAATCGCCCTTGATGTTCTAGAGTTCCCTCCCCATAGTGACCTGCAAATCAGAATTCATTGCTTCTCCACAAACACTAGCCTTCCGGAGCACCCCCATGCCTGATGAAAAGGATGAATCGACGATCCAATCCGAAGACGTCATGCGGATGACCACGGATATTGTCGCATCTTTCGTCAGCAACAACACCATTCCCGTCGAGTCCGTCCCCGAGGTCATTCGCAAGGTGCACGAGACCGTCCACCGGCTCGCCAATTCGACAGTCGAGACGCCGACGGAAAAGCCCAAGCCGGCCGTGCCGATCTCGCGCTCGATCACCGACGACTACCTGATCTGCCTTGAAGACGGGCGCAAGCTGAAGATGCTCAAGCGCTATCTGCGGTCGAACTACGGGATGACGCCGGAAGACTATCGCCGCAAGTGGGGCCTCGCCGCCGACTATCCGATGGTCGCGCCCAACTACGCCAAGCGCCGTTCGGAGTTCGCCAAGAAGATCGGGTTGGGCAAAGAAGGCCGGAAGCGCTCCAAGCGCTAGCAGGCGGAAAGTTCGCTAGACTAGGCGCCCGCGACCGGGCTCGCCCTCCTCGTCGTCTCGCGCCGCTTCATCTTCGTCCTGAGGCTCGTCCTCCGGCGCGGACGCGGCGGCGAGCCTTCTCGCCAGCTTGCCCATGGCCAAAGTCTCAAGATCGTGCTGGGTGGCGGTGCGCGGCCCGGACGCGCTTGTCTCCACGCCGGTCTCAACGTCGACGGCGTTGACCGTCACGAACTGTCCGTGATCAACCCATTCGAGGATGATTTCCCGGCCTTCAAGGCCGGGCGGCGGCGCGCGTCTCGCCCCGCTCACGCGGAGCCTCAGGCGACGGCCAGCTTCATGTGATGACGCCGCCAAAGCTCTTCGAGCGCATCGACCAGCTCATACATCATCTCGTCCGTGTGCAGCGGCGACGGTGTAAAGCGCAGCCGTTCCTTGCCCTTAGGCACGGTCGGATAATTGATCGGCTGGACGTACATGTCGTACTCGGCGAGCAGAGCGTCCGAGATCGCCTTGCAGCAGCTCGGATCGCCGATCAGCACCGGCACGATATGCGTAGTCGACGGCATCACCGGGAAGCCGGCGTCCGACAGGATCGATTTGAGCCGCGCCGCGCGCTCCTGATGCCGCGTCCGCAAGTCGGCGCGGGTCTTCAGGTGCCGCACGCTCGCCAGGGCGCCCGCGGATACCGCGGGCGCGATCGAAGTGGTGAAGATGAAGCTCGAAGCCATCGAACGCACCGCATCGACGATCGCTGCGTCTGACGCGATGTAGCCGCCCATGACGCCGAACGCCTTGCCCAGCGTGCCCTCGATGATGGTCACCCGATCGGCCGCACCGTCGCGCTCGGACACGCCGCCGCCGTGCTCGCCGTAGAGGCCGACGGCGTGGACTTCGTCGAGATAGGTCATCGCGCCGTACTTGTCGGCGAGATCGCAGATCGCGTGGATCGGCGCGACGTCGCCGTCCATTGAGTATACGGACTCAAAGGCGATCACCTTGGGCGCGTCGGCCGGCGCAGCGGCGAGCAGCTCCTCAAGGTGTTCAAGGTCGTTGTGCCGCCAAATCCGCTTGTCGCAGCGCGCCGCGCGGATGCCGGCGATCATCGAAGCGTGGTTCATCGAGTCGGAAAACAAGATCACGCCCGGCAGGATGTCCGAGAGCACGCTCAGCGTCGCTTCGTTCGACACGTAGCCGGAAGTGAACACCAGCCCCGCTTCCTTGCCGTGCAGACCGGCCAGCTCGCGCTCGAGATCGGTGTGATACCAAGTCGTGCCGGAGATGTTGCGCGTGCCGCCCGCGCCGGCGCCGGCCTGATCGATCGCTTCGTGCATGGCGTCGAGCACCAGCTCGCTCTGCCCCATGCCGAGATAGTCGTTCGAGCACCAGACGACGACATCGCGGATCTCGCCTTCGGGGCTGCGCCATTGCGCGCGCGGGAACTCGCCGCGGCGACGGCGCAGATCGGCGAACACGCGGTAGCGCTTCTCGTCGCGGATCTTGTCCACGGCGGCGGCGAATTGCGCTTTGTAGTCCATGCTCATTGCGCGAACCGTCTCCGGCCAGCGTCCCCTAACGCGTCGTTGTTCGTCTCTTGTCGAGGCGAATATATGACTCGTTAGGTGGAAATAGCGAGCCTGGTAGTATGTCGCAGTTGTTCTACGAATGCTTCGCAAGAGCAGACGCAAGCGCGAGCCGGCGCGAAGAATTACATCGCCGTAACTTCAGCGCGCGCGTGCGAGCAGATCCGGGGCTTTTAGGAGCGCGAGACTGCTAGAGGCGATAGCGGATGTGATCGTCCCAGAAGCGCTCGAGCCGCACCAAGGCGTCGTTGATGTCATTGAGCACGTCAACATCGAGCCGCGCGACGGGCTCGAGAGCCGCGAGTTGGCGCTCAAACAGCTGGTCGAGCAGCTCGCGCACGCTTTGGCCTTCGGGCGAAAGCCGCACGCGCACCGAGCGCCGGTCGGCTTCGGAACGCTGATGAACGATGTACCCGGCCTCGACGAGTTTCTTCAGATTGTAAGAAACGTTCGAGCCGAGGTAGTGGCCGCGCGTGCGCAGCTCGCCGGCGGTCAGCTCGCTGTCGCCGATGTTGAACAGCAGCAGCGCTTGAACGGAGTTGATGTCCGAGCGGCCTTGTCGATCAAGTTCGTCCTTGATCACGTCAAGGAGCTGGCGGTGAAGCCGCTCGACCAGGCGCAGCGCCCGGTGATACTCTTCCCCAAGACTACGAGGCTCTGAATTGTCTGCGGCGACACTCAACGCGGTCATAACGGCCCGTCCAACTTCGATACAATGAGTTGCTGACGGTGCTCAGCATACGGGCGAATACCTAAGACAGCCTTAAGCATAGAGGGAGACTCGAACGTTTCTCGCTATCGCCCTCTCAACCATGAACCCGCCCTTGCAAACGCGAGCAGACTTGTTCGTAAAGCGGGAAAACGGATAGACCGGCCCTAGAACCCCGACGATGCGAGACCGCCGATGCCCTCCTACCCTATCGCCCGCCCGAGACGTCTAAGGTCCAGCCCCTGGGTGCGCGCGCTGGTGCGCGAAAGCAAACCTTCGCGAGACGATCTGGTCTGGGCGATGGTCGTGTCCGATCGCGTCGACGGGCGCGAGCCGGTGCCGGCCATGCCCGGCGTGGACCGCCTGAGCGTCGCGGAAGCGGCGAAAGCGGCGAAGGAAGCGGCGGCGCTGGGCATTCCGGCGCTTGCGCTTTTTCCCAATGTCGACCCGGCGAAGAAAGACAACTTCGGATCCGAAGCCCTAAAGCCGGACAATCTCGTG
>JASFUX010000070.1:0-13976 GCA_050050115.1 Maricaulaceae bacterium
CGCCAAAGCCAGACCGCGCGCGAAAGCGACGCCGAGGCGCACGCCGGTGAAGCTGCCCGGTCCGGTCGCGACGACGATGCGTTCGAGCGCAGTCGACCGCACGCCGACGCGCGCCATCGCGTCGGCCGCCATCGGCGCCAACCGCGCGTCGTGGCCGCGGTCAAGCAACTCTTCGACGATGACGTCGCTCGCGCCATTGTCTTGAGGCGCGCGCGCGAGCACGGCGCAGCGTCGGGCCGTCGCGTCGATGGCGAGCAATGTCGAGACTGGCGCGGACATGGCGCTCTCATGCCCGCTGCGGCGCGCGGACACAATCGTTCAGAGCTTCGGGGAGGCCGTCCGTCGGCGAAGGAAGTTCTACTTCGCCGCCTGCTTCTTCGGCGGGGGCTCTTCGACGTCCGCGCCCTCTTCGGGCTCGAACTGCAGGATGTCGCCCGGCTGGCAGTCGAGTTCGCGGCAGAGCGCCTCGAGCGTGGAGAAGCGTACAGCCTTGGCCTTACCGGTCTTCAGGATGGAGAGGTTCGCAAGCGTGATGCCGACGCGCTCGCACAGCTCAGTAAGCGACATGCGGCGGCTCAAGAGAACCTTATCGAGTGTGACGCGAATCGGCATGGGGCGATTAAATCGTCATTTGCTGGTCGTGGCGCAAGCGAGAACCTTCCTTGAAGACTTCGGCCAAGACAAAGAGGGATAGAACGCTGAACCAGACGATGAGGTTGATCTCCACAGACGGTTCAAGTCCGTCGCTCGCAGTTGCGCCGAGCGAATCAAAGAGCGCGCCGAAGATCAAACCCGCCCCCAGACGCGCCGCCTCGAACACGGCGATCACCAGCGCAATCGCCCGCAAATGCTCGGCGTTCTCGGGAACGAACGGATCGCCGGCGGACAAGGTTGCAAAGATTCGGCGCAGCCGTCCCACAACCACAAGCGATGCTGCAAGGGCGAAGAAATGCACGCCGAAGACGAAGGCGACGACGTACCAGGGATCGACATTCTCCACTTCGACGCCCAGGAAACCGCCTTCGATTCCTGTTGAATACGTCACCACCCCGAGCACGGCGAGGGCGACGATCAGGCCGAGAACCACCCAGATCGCGATGCGCAGAACGTCGAGGAAGACGCGCAATCCGGCCGCCAGGGACCGTTCTCCAATCGCCTTCATCGCACTGGTTCTCCCTCCTCGCCGGTCGCGGCGCATGGTCCTGGAGTCAGGAACAGCTCGTCTATAGGTACGACTCCGGAACACTGTTGGATTATCGTATATCAATAATAACCGAAAGTAAGGCAACGATGAAGCGCACCGGGCCGCCGATCGAAAAGCTGGTGATCGCCAGTCACAACGCGGGGAAAGTCCGCGAGATCGAGGCGCTGCTCGCGCCCTACGGGGTCGCCGTCCAAAGCGCCGCGGCGCTCGGGCTCGACGATCCCGAAGAGACCGGGACGAGCTACGAAGAGAATGCGATCCTGAAGGCGCGCGCCGCCGCGGACGCCTCGGGCCTGCCGGCGCTCGCGGACGACTCGGGACTGTCGGTGAACGCGCTCGGCGGCGCGCCGGGGATCTACTCGGCGCGCTGGGCGGGAGACCCGCGCAACTTCGGTGCGGCGATGGCGCGCGTCGAGGCAGAGCTTAAAGAACTTGGTACGGACGATTTCTCCGCTGCGTTCGTCTGCGTCCTCGCGCTCGCGTTTCCGGGCGGAGACGCCGAGACGTTTCGCGGCGAGGCGAGCGGGACGCTGACGTTTCCGCCGCGGGGAACGCACGGCTTCGGCTACGATCCGATCTTCGTCCCCGACGGACACGACCGCACATTCGGCGAAATGACCCCTGAGCAGAAACAGCCGCTAACCCACCGCGCGCGCGCGTTCGAAAAGCTCGTCGCGGAACGCTTCGCGTCGTGAAGAACGATCGCCCAGTCGATGAGCCGGGATTCGGCGTCTATCTGCACTGGCCCTACTGCGCGGCGATCTGCCCCTACTGCGCGTTCAACGTCTACCGCGACCGCGGCGAGGAGCGCGCCGCGCTGATCGATGCGCTGCGCCAGGACCTCACGGGCTGGCGGGAACGCACGGGCGCCAAGCCGCTGCGCTCGATCTACTTCGGCGGCGGCACGCCCTCGCGGATGCCGCCCGAAGCCGTCGCCCGCCTGATCGAAGACTGCAGGTCGCTGTGGACCCCCGAGGATGACGTCGAGATCTCGCTCGAAGCCAACCCGGACGATTGCACGCTCGAGCGATTGTCCGCGCTCGCAGACGCCGGCGTGAACCGTCTGTCGATCGGCGTGCAGGCGCTGGACGACCACGCGCTCAGCGATCTCGGCCGCTGGCACTCCGCCGCCGACGCGCGCGCTGCGGTCGAGCGCGCGCTGAGCGTCTTCGACCGCGTTTCCATCGATCTGATCTCCATGCGCCCGGGCCAGACGCTCCACGCCTGGCGTGCGGAGATCGGCGAGGCGGCGAGCTGGGGCGTCGAGCATTTGTCGATCTACGAACTAACCATCGAGCCGGGCACGGCGTTCGAACGCCGCGCCCGGCGCGGCGAGCTGCCCGCGGCCGACGACGAACGCGGCGCGGCGTTCTTCGAAGCAACGAACGAAGCCTGCACGGCGGCCGGTTTCGACGCCTACGAAATCTCGAACCATGCGCGGGGCCCGGCCGCACGTTCAGCGCACAATCTGATCTACTGGCGCTCGGGCGAATGGGTCGGCGTCGGCCCCGGCGCGCACGGCAGGCTGGGACCGCTCGGCGGCGCTCGGATCGCAACTGCGGCGGCGAGGTCGCCCACCGACTATATCGCCGCGGTTGAAGCGAGCGGCTGGAGCGTCGCTGAAGAAGAAGAATTGGACGGACAAGCCCAGCTTGAAGAAACCCTGCTGATGGGCTTGCGGCTCGCGGAAGGCGTTCCGCTCGCGCGGCTTGAGCAGATCGAAAGCGCCAAAATCTCGCCAAACGCGCTCGAACGACTTGAAAGGGATGGTTTCCTGACGCGTTCGGAAGGCCGCCTCGCCGCCACCAAAGAAGGTCGCCCGTTGATAGACCGGATTGTTCTTGAGTTGATCGACGACAGATAAATCCGTCTACGTTGCGAGCCGCAGCAGGTACTTCTGCGCGCCTTCGAGCACCAGCTCGCCTTTCTGATTGCGCACGCTCGACCGCATGGTGACGACGCCGGTCGTGCGCTGAGGCTCGAGCGCGGTGATCTCCAGAAGCGGATAGAGCGTGTCGCCGGGATAGACGCTCTTCAAGAACTTCGAAGACTGCTCGATGAAGCCGATCAGCACCGGGCCGACGACGTGCGGAAACAGGCCCGCGCCGGCGGCCGTGACGGCGAGGACTTGAAGCCCGTGGGCGAGCAGGTCGTCGTGGCCCTGGGCGCGGCAGTATTCGCGGTCGTAGTGGATCGGATGATTGTCGCCCGAAACCGCCTGGAACGCGGAGAAATGCGCCTCGGTCACGGTGCGCGGCGGATTGGGGAAGCGATCGCCTACTTTGAGGCCTTCGAAACCGACAATCTCGGTCAATGCGTAGGCGGACGGATCGAAGTCTGAAGCCATGGCGCGCTCCCCTCTGAGAGGCTCACCCTAGCCGTTCGCCTCTTCGGTCAAAAGCGCGCCGGCGCGCTCGATCGCCTCGAGCAGCGTGGGGCGAATGTTCTCGGCCGGCACGACTTCGAGAACGCCGAGCGAGGCGAGCGTCTTCTCCGCGACGCCGGACAGCCCGGCGATCACGCAGTGCGCCCGCGCGTCTGTCGCCCTTTTGAACAGCTCTTCGAGCGAGATGGCGGTCGTGGTGTCGACGTGCGCAGCGCTGGTGAAGTCATAGACGATCGCCTTGTGCGGCTGGGTCATCGGCGCGACGCGTTTGATCAGCTCGCGGGCGGACGCATAGGAGAAACGGCCGCGCAGCGATACGACCATGATCTTGCCGTCGTGCTCGCCGAGGGCGGCCGTCTCTTCTTCGCTCATCCCGTCGCCGGGCGCAGGCAAGGCCGTCGCGGTCACGCCTTTGAGCTCTTCGCGCTCCATCCAGCGCGCCGTGGCGAACGCGGCGAAAATCAGCCCGACGGCGACCGCTGTGATCAGATCGACGAACACCGTCAGGCCGAGCGTCACCAGCATGACGACGACCTTGTCGGTCGGCGCCTTGCGAATGCGCCGCAGATAGCCCCAGTCGATGATGTCCCAGCCGACCTTCATCAGGATGCCGGCGAGCACCGCGTGCGGGATGCGCTCGGCGAGCGGACCGAGACCGAGAACCAGCGCCAGGAGAATGACCGCGTGCGTCGCGCCCGATAGCCGCGACCGTCCGCCGGCGCGGATGTTGACCACTGTTCGCATCGTCGCGCCCGCGCCCGGCAGACCGCCGAACAGCGAGGCGGCCATGTTGCCGATCCCCTGTCCGATCAGCTCGCGGTTGGAATCGTGCTGCGTGCGGGTGATCGAATCGGCGACGAGTGACGTCAGCAGGCTGTCGATCGACGCCAGAAGCGCCAGCACTAGCGCGGGTTGTAGAAAACCAGCGATCTCCGAAAGCGGAAACGCGGGCAAGGCGAAGTGCGGCAGGCCGGTCGGCACCTCGCCGATCACAGGCGCGTCGCGCAACAGGAAAACGCCCAGCAGCGTGCCGACGAGCAAGGCCGCGAGCGGCGGCGGCAGCACCGAGCGCAGCCGGTGCGGCCACGCGATCATCGCCCCGAGCGAGACGAGCGCCAGCACCGCCGCCTGCCAGTTGAACGATCCGAGCGCCGCCGGCAGCGCGCGCAGGCTCCCCAGGGGTCCGCCCTCGGCGGTCGGCGCGCCGAGAAACGGCAGGATCTGGATCACGATGATGATCGCGCCGATGCCCGACATGAAGCCGGAGATCACCGAATACGGCGTATAGGAGACGAACCGCCCCACCCGGATCACGCCGAACAGCGCCTGGATCAGCCCGCCGAGGAAGACGATCGCGAACGCTTCCTGGATGTTCCCCGCGTGCTCGGCGACGATCACCGCCATGACGACGGTCATGGGACCGGTGGGGCCGGAGACCTGCGTTGGCGTGCCGCCGAACACGGCGGCGAAGAAGCCGACCGCGATCGCGCCGTAGACCCCCGCGATCGGCCCGATCCCCGAAGCGACCCCGAAAGCGAGCGCCAGCGGCAAGGCGACCACGGCGGCGGTGACGCCGCCGAACAGGTCGCCGCGAATAGACTTCAAGTCCCAAGACATGGGCGGAATCAGTGCTGGAGCAGGAAAGACGCTCTTCTTTAGCGCTGTTCGCCGGTTCGTGCGCCAGACATTTCAGCGCAGGGCGGCCGGCCGATGGCGGAGACCTAGGTTTCGCAGCCGCTACGATCTAGACAGAGTTCGCGCCGGACCAAACTAAGGAACGCTCGCCCATGCCTTCGCTCGAGCTGATGATCGCCTTCTTCGCCGCGACCGCGGTGTTCGCCTACGTGCCGGGACCGGCGATGCTGTATGCGACCGCCCAGACCATCGCTCGCGGCCGGATGTCGGGCCTGATGGCGGCGCTTGGGATTCACATCGGCGGCTATGCGCACGTCGTCGCTGCGGCGGCCGGCCTGTCGGCGCTCTTCCACGCCGTGCCGGTGCTCTACGTGGTCACCAAGATCGCCGGCGCGGCCTACCTGGTGTGGCTCGGCGTGAAGATGTTCATCCGCAAGACGGCGAACCCGACGGCCGCGCCGGTGATCGAGCCGAAATCCGCACGCAAGGCGTTCGCCGAGAGCATCGCGGTCGAGGTGCTCAATCCGAAGACGGCGATCTTCTTCCTCGCCTTCCTGCCGCAGTTCACCGATCCGGCCGGCGCGCTGCCGATCTGGGGTCAGCTTCTGGTCCTCGGCGCGATCGTCAACCTGACGTTCTCGACCGCCGATCTGTGCTGCGTCGCCATGGCGGGCGCCGCGCTCAAGCGCCTGAACGCGTCGGCGCGCGCACAGAAGCTGCTGCGGCGGCTCGGCGGCGGGCTGCTCGTAGGGCTGGGCGTGAACTTGGTGCTGCAACGGCACTGAGCCGGGTTAGAACACCGCCGGTTCAAAGCTTAGCGGCGCGGGGTCGACGACGACGAAGCGGCCGCCGCGCACCTCGTAGATCGCCATCGAATGCTGCGACAGCCGATCGGCGTTGAACCGGAACAGCCCGTCCGCGCCGCGAAAACCGGTCGGCCGCATGATCGCGTCGTCGGTCAGCCCCAGGGCGCCGAGCCCGCGCGTAAGCGACGAGGTCATCAGCACCGCGTCATAGGCGAGCGGCGCGAGCCGGCTCGGCTCCTCGCCGAACGAGGCGACGTAGGAAGATTCAAACGCCTCGAGCGCGACCGGATCCGGCCCCGGGAACCAGCCGCCGATCAGCGACGGCTCGCGCGCAACGGAGTCGTCCATCCAAAGGCTGGTGCCGAGAAAACGCACCGTCCGCGGATCAACGTCGTAGAACGGCAAAAGCGGCGCAACCGAGAGAAGGCGCACCCCGCCCTCAGGCAGCATGATCGCCTGATAGGGCAGCTCGAACTCTTCCTCGGCCTCAAGATCGCGCATGCGCAGCCGCTCGTCGTAGCGCGCCAGCCGCCGCGCCGCCGGATCGACCAAAGTCGCGTCCGCGCCCGAAGGATACTCCTCCCAGGTGGTCAGGAAGCCGGTCGACTCCCTGGCGCATTCCTCGAGCGCGTCGCGCACCCGATAGCCGTAGTCCTCGACCGGGGTCAAAGCGGCGAAGGCGACGACGCCTTGAAGCGAAGAAAACTCGACGATCCGGCACACCTCTTCTTCCGGCGTGCGGCTGAGCAGATACGCTCCGGCCTCGGTCACCGAGCTGTCGTTCGAAAAAGCGATCACCGGCGCGCCGTACACGGAGGCCTCATCCGTCGCAGCGCGCACCGAGTCCGCCAGGACCGGTCCCAAGATCACGTCCGCGCCTTCGCGCAGCACCGCGCGCGCCTGAGAGCGCGCGCCTTCGGCCGTCCCGCCAGTGTCCTTCGGGATCAACACCAAACGCTGCGCGTCGGTCTCGAACATCGCCAGCTGCGCGGCGTTCAACATCGAGAGCGCTTCGTCGCGCAGCTGCGGCGAGGGCGCCGACAGCGGCAGCAGAAGCCCGACCCGAACGAGCCGGTCGGCGTCGTTCGCCCGATGCACCGGGGTCATGAGGTTGTCGACCACCGCCCGGCGGTCGTCGGGCTGCTGGGTCTGATCCTCCGCGCCCGGTCCCGGCGGCCCGGGCAGCACGGGACCCGTCGTCTCGCACGCCGCAAGCGTTGCGCCCGCCAGCGCGCAAAGCAGCGCGGCGGCGCGGCCCCGCACCGATCGCGATCGCCGTCCGGCGCTCTTTCGTCCCAGGTCTGGCATTTGGTCCCTTGGGTTTTCTTCAGGAGAGCCGTTCAATAGCAGTCGTGTCATTGGAGCCGCCGTAATGTCATCCGCGCGTGACCCTAGAAACCGGGCCTCCCCCGCGCAAGCGTCGCCGTCCGCGCGCGCGTCCGAACCCTCGCAATCCGATCCCGTCCCGCCCGTTTCTGATTCGCCCGCTTCCGCCTCGTCCGAACCTTTCCGGACCAAGCCGCTGTCGCTCGCGCCCGGTCTTTACGTGGTCTCGACCCCGATCGGCCGGCTGCGCGACATCACGCTGCACGCGCTCGACGTTCTCGCCGCCGCCGATATCGTCCTGTGCGAGGACACCCGCGTCACGCGGCGATTGTGTGACGCTTTTGGGATCAACGCGAAACTCGAACGCTACGACGACCACACCGGCGCGCGGGCGCGCCCGGAGATCCTGAAGCGGCTTCAAAACGGCGGCGCGGTCGCGCTGGCGTCCGACGCGGGCACGCCGCTTGTTTCCGATCCCGGCTACAAGCTGGTTAAGGAGGCGGCCGAGCTGGGGGTCGACGTTTTCGCCGCGCCGGGGCCCTCGGCGGCGCTCGCCGCGCTGACCGTCGCCGGCCTGCCGACCGACCGTTTCCTGTTCGCCGGCTTCCCGCCCGCTAAATCCGGTGCGCGCGACGCCATGCTGACCGAGCTGGCGGGCGCGCCTTCGACGCTCGTCTTCTTCGAGTCCGGACCGCGGCTCGCCGAGAGCCTCGCGGCGATGGCCGAAGTGTTCGGCGACCGGCCCGCATGCGTGGCGCGCGAGCTGACCAAGATGCACGAGGAAGCGCGGCGCGGGACCTTGAAGACGCTCGCCGCCGCCTACGCCGAGGCGTCGCCGCCCAAGGGCGAGATCGTGATCGTCGTCGGCCCGCCGGAGGCCGAGGCGCGCTGGGACGCCGCCGCCGTCGACGCGGCGCTCAAGGCCCGTCTCGACGCCTCGCCGCTCAAGCCGCTCGCCACCGAGGTGGCCGACGCGTCGGGCTGGACGCGGCGCGAGGTCTACGCCCGCGCCCTCGCGCTCAAGCACGCCGGCGGCGACGACGCAAACGAGGACGGTCCCTCGTGAGCCGCGCCGACCGGCGGCGGGCCGAGCGGCGGGGCCGGTTCGCCGAGACGCTGGCCAGCCTGTGGCTGCAGCTCAAGGGCTACCGCCTGCTCGCCAAGCGGGTGCGCACGCCGGTCGGCGAATTCGACCTGGCGCTGCAGCGCGGGCGCACCCTGGCGATCGTCGAGGTCAAGGCGCGCCCGAGCGCGACCGACGGCCTTCAAGCCGTGACCGATCTGGCCAAGCGACGGATCTGTGCGGCGGCGGAGACGTGGGCTTCGGCGCAGCCGGCGCTCACCGACCTCGACCTTCGCTTCGACCTTGTCATAATCACGCCGCGGTCGCCGCCGATTCATCTGCGCGGCGCCTGGCGACCGGATGATCCGGTCTGACTTCAAGGGAGACATGGGAATGCGCCGCTTCATCGCCGGGCTGACGATCGCTCTCACCGCGCTGGCGGCCGGCTGCGCGACCCCGCAGGTGAACGCAGGCGGAGTCAACAACGCCTCCGCCGAGATGGCGATCAAGTCGCGGATGTTCCGCTCGACCACCGCTTTCTCCGGCGTCGACGTGATCGTCGTCGACGGGGTGGCGCTGCTGATCGGCCACGTGCCCGACGAAGCAACCAAAGAAGAAGCCGGCCGCATCGCCTGGAGCGCGCCCAACGTGCGCGACGTCGGCAACGAGCTCGTGATCAGTCCCGACGGCCGCACCCTGCGCGGCGCGAACGACCAGGTGCTTCTCAGCCAGGTGCGCGCCCGCCTGCTCGCCGCCGACGTGCGCGCCCGGACAGTCCACGTCGAGGTCTACAACGGCGTCGTCTACCTCCTCGGCCGCGCCCGCACCCAGGCCGAAGCCACTGAAATCGCCGAGATCGCCAGCTACGTCGGCGGGGTGGACCGCGTGGTCAGCTTCGTGCGGGGCGAGGGGTGACGAGCGCCGCCGACGCGGCGTCTCGAGGAGGCGCGCCGCCGAAGCACGCCTCTGGGCGCGTCTTCGGGCGCGCTTTCTGGGGACTGATGACTTTCCTGTCGATCGGGGTCGGCGGCTATGCGCTGTTTCACGTCGCGACCGGCTTCGCTTACTTGCCGCCCGAGGTGGCCGGCAACGCGTTTCCCAGCTCGATCGGCCTGCGCGCCCACGTCGCGGCGTCGGGCGTCGCGCTGATCCTCGGGCCGTTCCAATTTCTGCGCAGCCTGCGCGCCAAGCGTCCGCGGCTGCATCGCTGGACGGGGCGGTGCTACGTCGCCGCCTGCCTGACCGGCGGCGCGGCGGGCGGAGCGATCGCCCTGTTCACCACCGCCGGCCCGGTCGCCGGTTGGGGCTTCTTAGGTCTCGCCGCCGCCTGGCTCGCCTGCACCGGCATGGCCTGGACGGCCGCTCTGCGCCGCGACTTCGCCAGCCACGAACGCTGGATGATCCGCTCCTTCGCCCTGACCCTCGCCGCCGTGACGCTGCGGCTCTATCTGCCCATTGGCGCGAGCCTCGCGGGCGGCTTCTACCCCGCCTACGTCGTGATTGCTTGGGCTTGCTGGGTTCCCAACATCGTCGTCGCAGAGATCTGGATTCGAAGCCGTCTGGTCAGGCCGAAACCCACGGCCGGAGCGGTGGCGAGCTAGCCGGCGGCATCGCCGAGACGAGCCTGTTTCGTCGGTTGTTCATATTTTGTTCTTGCCAGAGCCAGATCCCTTGGCTAGCCTCCCTCCGTCGTTGAGGAGGGCTGGGGCATGGTCGCACGCATCGGCACGGTCGCGTTCGAGGGCGCTGAGGCCAAGCGCGTCGACGTGCAGGTTCAGCTGGTCGGCGAAGGCAAGGCGTTCCTCGCCATCGTCGGGCTCGCCGACAAGTCCGTGGCCGAAGCGCGCGAGCGCGTGCGCGCCGCCTTCGCCGCGATCGGGCTCTCCTTCCCCGGCAAGCAGGTCATCGTCAATCTCGCGCCCGCGGACCTGCCTAAGGACGGCGGGCACTACGACCTGCCCATCGCCCTGGGACTGATGGCCGAGATGGGAATCCTGCCCAAGGATGAGCTTGAGGGCTACGTCGCCATCGGCGAGCTTGGCCTCGACGGCGCGATCGCCCAGGTCGCCGGCGCCTTGCCCGCCGCCATGGCCGCGAACGGCGAGGGGCTGGGGCTGATCTGCCCCGAACCCTGCGGCCCCGAAGCCGCCTGGGCCGGATCGATGGACATCCTCGCGGCGACCTCGCTGATGGCGGTGGTCAATCACTTCAAAGGCGTCCAGGTCCTGAGCCCGCCCAAGCCGGGCCCGCTCGAGGACGGCGGCGCGATTCCCGATCTGCGCGACGTCAAAGGCCAGGAGAACGCCAAGCGCGCGCTGGAGGTCGCCGCGGCGGGCGGGCACAACCTTCTGTTCATCGGCCCGCCGGGCTCGGGCAAGTCGATGATGGCCGCGCGCCTGCCGGGCCTGTTGCCGCCGCTGTCGGCGCAGGAGCTGCTCGAAGTCTCGATGATCCACTCGGTCGCCGGGCTGCTCGAACGCGGCCGGCTGACCCGCCGCCGGCCGTTCCGCGCGCCGCATCACTCGGCGTCCATGGCCGCGCTCGTCGGCGGCGGCGTGCGCGCCAAGCCGGGGGAAGCGTCTTTGGCCCATCGCGGCGTGTTGTTTCTTGACGAGCTGCCCGAGTTCAATCCGGCCGTGCTCGACTCCCTCCGCGCGCCGATGGAGACCGGCCGCATCTCGATCGCGCGGGCCAACCGTCACGTCTCCTACCCGGCTGATTTCCAGCTGATTGCTGCGATGAATCCGTGCCGCTGCGGCGGTCAGGCCGGGGCCGACGGAGTCGCCTGCCGACGCGGCCCGCGCTGCGCGGCGGACTATCAGGCCCGGGTGTCCGGCCCGATGATGGATCGCATCGATCTGCAGGTCGAAGCCCCGCCCGTCACGCCGGCCGACCTCGCCCTGCCGCCCCCGCCCGAAGGCACCGCCGAGGCCGCCGCCCGTGTCGCCGCCGCGCGGGGGATGCAGACCGAGCGCGCGCCGGACTCCCTCGCCAGTCCCTTGAACGCGGCGCTCGACGGCGACGAACTGACCCGCGTCGCCGCGCCGGACGAGACCGGCGCGGCCCTGCTCGCCCAGGCGACCCAGGCCATGAACCTCACCGCCCGGGGCTATGTCCGCGTGCTGCGGGTTGCGCGGACGATCGCCGACCTCGACGGCGCGGACGGCGTCCGCCGCCGCCACGTCGCCGAGGCGTTAAGCTTTCGTAGAGCTTTATCCGCCCAATCCGGGACCGGCGCGGTCAAGGTTCCTTAAGGGCCGTTCTGCTAACGTTTTCGCCGCAATCCGAGCGCCCGACGGCGGTCGCAGGGCGCGCCGCTTGCGCGTCGTCGCGACCCAACGAGCGTTAAGAGCGAGCCTGGCTGCGAGCCGCGAAGACGACATTCAGATGAACTACGCATGGCCCTAGACCTCGCCCATATCCTCGACGCGGTCGGCGATCTCGTCGTCCAGCGCGACGCGGCTGGAAGGATCGTCTACGTCAACGCCGGCTTCCGCCGCGCCTTGGGCGGCCGGCTGGAGGACTGGGCCGGCCGCTGGTTCATGCTCGCGCCCACCGACCAGGTCGACATGCCCGGCGGGCGCGCCCGGTTCGACGCCATGCTCGACACCGTCGCCGGGCCGACGCCCTACGAGTGGGAAGCCACGCCTCTGGGCGACGGCGGCGACGTGCTGGTCGGCCGCGACGTCTCCACCGAGCGCGCCGGCGCGGCGGCCCGTGAAGGCGCGCGCGCCGCAGCCGAGGCGCGGGCCGAGGCCAAAGAGGTGCTGTTCGCCGCGATCACGCACGAGCTGCGCACCCCGATCTCCGGCATCGTCGGCTTCTCCCAGCTTCTGGACCGCACGTCGCTGTCGGCCGAGCAGCGCGACTACGTCGGCGCGATCGGCGACTCCGGCCGCCATCTGCTCGGCTTGATCGAAGACATGCTGGATGCGGCCAAACTGGCGGCGGGCGAAGCGGCGCTGCACGCCGACGACGTCGACCCGCGCGCCCTGGTCGACGCGGTCGCCAGCCTCCTCACCCCGCGGGCCTGCGAGAAGGGCCTCGAGATCTCGGTTTTCATCGACCCGCGCGCGCCCGCGCGCATCGCCGCGGACGCCGGCCGGCTGCGCCAGGTGCTGGTCAATCTGCTGGCCAACGCCGTGAAGTTCACCGAGACCGGCGGCGTCGCCATTCGCTTGATCGCCGAGGACGTCCATGCGCGCACCGCGCGGCTGCGCTTTGAGGTGTCCGACAGCGGCCCGGGCGTCTCCGAAGACGACCGTCAACGGATCTTCGAAGCCTTCACCCAAGGGGACTCCTCCGCCGCGCGCAAGGCCGAGGGCGTCGGCCTCGGCCTCTCGATCGCGCGCGGGATCCTCGAAGCGATGGGCGGCGAGATCGGCCTGGCCGACGCCGATCCGGACCGCCTCGACAAAGATACGCCCGGCGCGACTTTCTTCGCCCGCGCGCCGTTCGACGTGCGCGAGCCGCCGCAAGTCGAGTTGACCGGCGCGCTCGACGGCGTCCGCGTCGTGGTCGCCGCGCCCGAGCCTTTGAGCCGCGCCGCGATCGCCGCGCAGCTCGCCGCCCTCGGCGCGGAAACGGACGAGGCCGCCGACCTCGACGGACTGCGCTGCCGGCTCAATCGCGACCCCGACCGCGTGGCCGTCGTCGACGACGCGCTCGCTGCGGTGGCTGACGCGGACGTCGCCGAAGTCGTCGCGCCGGCGCGCGCCGCGCTCGTGCTGGTCGCACCATCCGAGCGGGCGGCGCTGGCCGACCGGCTCAAGTCGGGCTTCGACGGCTGGCTGATCAAGCCGTGCCGCGTGGACTCGCTGATCGACCGCGTCGCCCGCGCGGCGCGCGGCGAGCGCTCGAGCGCCGCCGAGATCGAACAGGCGAGCGTCGAGCCGCCCCGCGCCGCGCCGCCGGCGTCCGCCGCGCGCGTGCTTCTGGTCGAGGACAACCCGGTCAACCGGATGCTGGCGATGTCGCTGATGAAGCGCATGGGCGTCGCCGCCGAAGCCGCTGAAAGCGGCGAAGGCGCCTTGAAGGCGTTGGCCGAGCGCAAGTTCGACCTCGTCCTCATGGACATGCGCCTGCCGGGACTCGACGGCCCGGAGACCACCCGCCGGCTGCGCGAGCAAGAAGGCGCGGGCCGGCGCACGCCGGTGATCGCCCTGACGGCCAATTCCGACCCGGCCGACCGCCGCCGTTGCCTCGACGCCGGCATGGACGAGTTCCTGATCAAGCCCATCGAAGAGGCCCAGCTCGCCGAGTTGATCGACCGCTGGACGCGGGCCGAGGCGCAGTCCAAGCTCCGCGCCTGATCGCCCGTTCATGCCCTGTTGGGCGCGGATGGGCTTAGGATATTCGCCAATTGCGCGTCCGCCCGGCGCTCTGGCGCGCGTGTCACAGTCCGCCGCACCCCGGACTGACGCCGAAATCTCGACGCTGAACGACTGAGGCCGCCCATGCCAGTAGACGCCCCGGCCCCCGCAAGCTCCGCCGCGCCGGCGCAGCCCGCTCCACGGCGGAGCTGGCTGGAGGCGCTCAGCTTCTACGCCAACCCCA
>JASFUX010000071.1:0-13856 GCA_050050115.1 Maricaulaceae bacterium
ACGCTCTTAGGGCTCGCCGGTTTGCGCGATCCGCCGCGCCGGCATGCGCGCGAGGCGGTCGAGACGGCGCACGCCGCGGGCGTGCAGGTGATCATGATCACCGGCGACGCGCCCGACACCGCCGCAGCGATCGCCGCCGATGTCGGCCTCGAGACAGGGGACGTGATCCAGGGTCATGAGATCGACGCGCTGGACGACGCGACGCTGACGGCGCGGCTGCGCGCCAGCGCGGTGCTGAGCCGTACGACGCCCGAGCACAAGCTGCGCGTCGTTGAGCTGCTTCAGCGCGCCGGCGAGATCGTCGCCATGACCGGGGACGGGGTGAACGACGCGCCGGCGCTCAAGAAGGCCGACATCGGCGTCGCCATGGGCGTGCGCGGGACCGATGCGGCGAAGGCCGCCGCCGATATGGTGCTCCTCGACGACGATTTCTCCACGATCATCGAAGCCATGCGCGAGGGCCGGCGACAGGACGACAACATCCGCAAGTTCGTTCGCTTCCTGGTCTCGGCCAACTGCGGCGAAGCGCTCGCGGTCGCGGGCAACATCGTCGTTGGCGCGCCGCTGATCCTCCAGCCGGTCCAGATCCTCTGGATGAACCTTGTAACCGACGGCGCGCCCGCGCTGGCGCTCGGGTTCGAGCGCGCCGAGCCCGAGGTCATGGCGCGCCCGCCGCGCCAGCCCGCCGCGCCGGTGCTCTCGCGCACGATGGTGCGCGATATTACCGTGTACGGATCGGCGTTGGGCGCGATCGCCTTGGCGTTCTTCCATCTGAACACCGCGGCCGGCGTCGTGGTCGCCCAGACGTTTGCGTTCTCGGCCCTGGTCGTCATCCAGCAGCTGATGATCCTCAACTTCCGGGCGGACACGGCGCCGATCTCGAAGATCGGCTGGACGTCCAACCCCTGGCTGCTCGGCGCGATCGCAAGCTCGATCGCGCTCCAGTTCGCCGCCGTCTACCTCTGGCCGCTCAACGCGGCGCTGGGCGTCGCGCCGCTGCCGGCGTGGTCGTGGGGCGCGTTCATCCTCATCGGCGCTGCGATCGTCGCTGCGTCCGAGGCGGTCTTGGTCTTCAAGGCGTGGAAAGGCGCAGGCGCGCGCCGCTGACGCAGGCACAGCTGCGAGCGGCCCGAACACATCGCCGAGCCCGATCAAGGTGCTGATTTTGCGCTGAGAAGTGGCTCCCCGGGTAGGACTCGAACCTACGACCCAGCGGTTAACAGCCGCTTGCTCTACCAACTGAGCTACCGAGGACCAGATCGTCCGCCGCAGGGCGGGCGATGGGGCGTATAGCAGAGGTGTTTTGCCCGCGCAAAGCGCACAAGGACCGAAGCTGCGATTGGCCGCGCCCGAAAGCGCAAGGCCGTGACGCCTGGGTCAAAGGAGAGGCGGCGAATCGACTGCGCGCTCCCCGTGGATCCGCGAAAGAAAAAAGGGAGCCGCAAGCGGCTCCCTTAAGGCGTTGGGTGAATGGTGGGGTGTCTTCAAGGGAAGACAACGCCAACCTCGCCTGACGTGGTTAATTAAAGATTAACGCGCCGAGCTCTCGTAGAATCTTCATTAAGCATAAGGCCGCCGACCGGGGGCGGCGAACCCAAGCGGCGCGGGCGCTTACTGCGAGACCGGCCGCGAAACCGGGCGCAGGATCAGCGCCGCGCGCTCGTTGGCGCGAGTCTCAGTTTTCCAAGACATTCGAGGGATTTGGAGGCGCCGCCCGGAATCGAACCGGGGTGCAAGGATTTGCAGTCCTCTGCGTAACCACTCCGCCACGGCGCCAAGTTATTGAAATAACACGATAAATAAGACTTGGTGGAATCGTGTTTTCCAATATTTCGCCCGATGTTTTCCAAAAGTGGGGATCGGGCGCGCGATTCGGTATCCCGCCGCGCCGGTTTGATCAAGCGCCTCGGTGTACCCGCCTCAACATCTCAGTGGCGCGGCTTGATCAAATGCCGAGGTTCATTTGCCTCGATACCAGGTAAATAAAATGCCGCAAAATCAGGCATATATCGGTGGGAACCGAATAGTTTTTGGGGATACATGGGTGAGGGGGGATTGTGAGACCCCCCGCGACTCCCTTTTAATGCTTGAGCGGTCCGCTAGTACCCTGTCGCTGGCCGCGAGCCAGCCGGCATATCCGGTCTGACGAGGGGCCAATCTACCATTGGGACGGTGGAGAGGTCTTGGCTAGGGCGGGCCGCGGCGTTCGTATTTGAGAGAAGCGCCGCGGTCCCGCTTACCATCAGCACCGAAGAATCAACGGCTCTGACCATAACAACGGTACCGTTGTTACTTTGACCGCGCAATTTGCGCGGAGAGATAATTCGATTTTTTCCGCAACAGAATTATGCGTCCACATTTGTGTTCGCTGGCGTACACAATTGTGCGCACTCATTTTTGGTCACGCTTTCAACGCTCTAATCTGAGAGCCACAAATCCAGCTCAGAAATCGCTGATTTTGCATGCCGCTTCGTATCTGCGCGACGCGCGTAGTGGAGCGCCGTTGCAAGTGTCCGTTTTTGCATCGCGTCTTTTGCGGTCCTCAAATCCACGCCTCTTTCTGCGAGCGCCGCGCCCAGCGTGTGATTCAGGCCCTTCATTGTGAGCCCTTCTCCTAGGTCGCCCGAGGCGATCATCTCTCTCAGGAAGTCCCCTGACGCCTTGTAGAGCGCATTTGCGGTCGAGAAGGGTTTATCCCGCTTGTTGCTGGCGATCATGTCGGCTGGGCGCTTGCCTTCGAATACCCATGCCAGCGCCGCGGGGATGCTCTGCACCGTCTCAAACGCGGTTTTGTCGCTCACGTTGGCGATGCCCTCGGGCGTCACGGCTTCCCACCCGATGTCCGGTATCTCAGACGGCCGGAAACCCAAGAGTGCGAGCGCATAGGCGCGGGCGAGCCCGATGGGCGCCGCTTCAAGGGCCGTACGAACTTCGTCAGGTCGCCAAGGCCGGTTTCGGTCGGGCAGGTTGCGAGGGCGCTTCGGAAGCGTCACAGCGCGCCACGGGTTCTCAGAAACGAAGCCATACTCGACGCCGTATTTCCACAGTACACGGCACACTTGAACAACGTAGCGCCCTTGACGCCAGCCGCGTTGCTTCACGGCGATGTCGCGTATCTCGCGGGCGCGGGCAGAGGTCAGGCGTTCCGGTCTCTCGTGCCCTGCGTGTTCGCGCATCCAGTCGAGCGCCTTGGCGTAGTCGCTCTTTGTCACGTCGGCCAGATCGGCGAAGGCAGGGGATCTCTTGTAGGCGACGACCATCGCGTGAAGCGTCCCGGCTTGCGGCATGAGACGCACGGGCGGTATAGCTGCGATCTCTGCGAGCATTTCGGGCGTCGCGTGCCACGTTCCCGCGATCCGCCGCGGCGCGTGCTTCAATCGTGTTCCGCTAGCGCGATGATAGGCGTACGTCCGCCCACGGCTGACGACGACCTTAATCCCCTTCATCTGCATCAGCATCGAAGTCCCCCCAAGCCTTTGGCTCAGAGGACTCCAACCCCGCCATGCGATCAAGCCATGACGACAGGTGGTCGAGCTTGATCCGCACTTCGCGGCCGATGCGAACGCGGGGGCCGTCATAGTGCTTGTCGAAGCTTTCGCGGCTTAGGCGACAACGCACTGCGGCTTCGTCGAGGGTGATCGCCTCGACGGGTCCGGCGTATGTGGCGGGTTCGGTCAATTGCCGCTGCCAGTGGAATCGTCGGACTCTTCAACAAAGCTCTTCGAGGATTGATCATGACCAAGGTCCAGGGCGTGCTTGCGTGCGGCGCGTGCGAGGTGCCGTTGAAAGGCCCGGCTCAGCCGAAGGCGGAAGATATTGTCGCGTGCCCCGACTGCGGGCGTAGCGACACATTCAAGCGCGCCAAGTCCGAAGCGGATAAATTCTTCAAGGATCAACTCGGCCGCGGTCTCAGCGGGGGCCTGGCGAAGCTCGCGCGACGAACTCCGGGCCTCACGCACAAGCCAGCTCACCGCGTTAAACGAGACTTCCGATTCATCTATATCAACGGGTGACGCGCTCATTCTTCTTCCTCAATAAAGCCGAGCAACTTCCCCCGCGCCAGCCGCAGCGCTTCGATCGCCACGTCGTCGGCGAGCGCTTCGATTGTATCGGTGTCCGGCTTTGGCGGTCGACCACGGCGCGGCTTGCTATTCGGCTCGATCGTCATCGTCGTCGTCAGGCCCACACGCTTCGATCAATGCCGCGAGGGCGCGCTTGAAGTCATCGAATTCGATCAGCTCACTCATTGCAAAGTCGCTCCGCGCCGTTCGATCTCGGCTTCGACATTCGCCTCTTCAGCACGCGCCTCTATGATCATCGCCGCCCACTGCGCAGCGCTCGGCACCTTACCGTTTGCGAGCCGTTCGCCGCCTCGCATGGCGCGCTTCACGAGCCGAGCGCCGCCGTCGCGCTGCGCGTCGGTGTATGCCTCAGTTATCAACGTGCGAAGATGCTCGGGATCGACTTGTCTGCACGCCTCCGCCGCGACGACTCGCAGCGACTGTGAAACGCCCGCCATGAGCGTTTTGACCTCCGCATCCGTCAGCTCGGCGAGACGATCGGTTGTGTCGCCGATCTTGGCGCGGATCGCTTGACAGGTTTCCGCGAGTTGTAGATCGAAGCTCATTGCGAATTCTCCGTAGTCTGAGTAGGTGACGCCCGCAGCGGCGTCAGATCGTCTCCGCCTTCCGCGGCCGGGTAGTTTTCAAGCCTTCGAATTTCGTTCGTTGTCAGAATGCCGGCGCGTCGCGCTGTCTCGTACGTTGACCAGCGTTCGGCCGGATCGCCGCGGAGAAGACCGCTAAGATTGAACTCGAAAAACAGCCCACTGCCGGCCGGTAGCAAACACCTTTCGAGTTCCGCCTCGACGCGGGACGCGAGGGGGTTCAGGGTTTGCGTGACAAGGTCTAAATAGGCGAACTTTGCGCTTGCGTACGCCACCGATCCGGACATTCCGAGAGCGGACGGATTGACGCCAAAAATTCGCGCAACATCCTCGGCGCTGAACTTGCGGCTTTCCAGCAGCTCCGCGTCCTCGGCGGAAAACTCGGTCGTTTCAAATTTCATCCCCTCTTCCAGAATGGGAACGTCGCCCGCATTCGCCGAGCCCGCGTAGTCGCGAAGCCATTCGCGCAAAATTTTCCGAGCTGGATCGCCGAGCTTGCCGGGAACGTTGAGTGTGCCGGATGGCCGCAGACCATTCGACGCGAGGGAGCCCGCAACTTCATTTTGCGCGATCGCCGTCTGCAAGGCGGCGCGGGCGATGCTGATCGGCGAAACGCCCAGCACGCCGTCCGCGTCGAGCTGATTGCGAACGTGCAAAATGTCGTCTTGTAGTAAGACGACGGGATCGCGCCCCGCGGTCGCGGTGACCTTGTATCGGAGGCCGCCAGACGCGAGGCGTTCAACGCTGACGGTCTCGGGCGCAAGCGGGACGATCTCGGCGAGCGCGCCGTCCCGGTCACGGATGAGGCGAGCGTAGAAATTGCCGCGTGTGTCCAAGTCTCGCGAGATGCGTTCGATCAAGCCGAAGCGGGTGAGCGTCGGCGACGGTTGCGCCAGCGCGCGAGCTGTCGAATCGTCGCGGACAAGCTCGCGTCCGCCGTCTTCAGTGCGACGGAATAGATCAAGCGGAACGGATGCGAGCAACGTCGCCTTCAGTTCGATCGCCCGACAGGCGACGGCCGAGTTGCTGAGCACGGCTTGCGGCGTGACGAACCCGCCGGCAGAGCGAGGCCGGACGAAGTTCTTTTCGACGTACGCCGGATCGTAAGAGCGCCGCTCATAGCCCAAAGCGCGGGCGATGCGATCAAACATCACGCACCCCCAATCCGAGCAGAGTGATGCGACGGCGCATAAATTCTGGCGTTACGCCGTCGAAGCCCGCGCGGGCTTGAACGGTCGTGCCGTCGTAAGCGGGCCGCCCGCCGCTGATGACGCTTATCTCGATCAAGTCGAGATCGATTAGCGTGCGCTCGGTTCGGTTTGCGCTCCAGCGTTCCTCGCGAACCGCGAAGCCGAAGCTCATCCCCGACAAGTCGCCGCGTTCGGCGAGGGCGAGTACGTCACGACCAAGCGTCGTTTCGGTGTTCAAGGTGATATCGAATGCCAAGCCAACGTCGTCCTCGCGCAGCTTGAGTGTGCCGTTTTTCGTACGAGCGAGCGGACGCGTCGCATCGTGATCCGCAAGTGCGACGATATCCGCGGCCGACGCGAGCGCGCGCTTGAACGCGCCTCGTGAAACGACCTCAGTGAAATTGCCGATCTTTGTCGGCGTGTTGAAGCGCACGACGTGGCCGACGAGGCGCCGGTCCTTCGTCGCGAGATGCGCTTCGAGTAAGCGCTTTTCCATGTTCCGTACTCCGATGGAATGATGACGGCCGGGCTGCGCGGCGACGCCCGAGGAACGTCGCCGCGCGCTCTCCGCGGCCCGAAACGGGGGAGGAAAGGCGACTCACCCCGACCGCGAGACCAACTAGGCCGTATTCATGTCCACCGCGCCGGCGAACGATTCTTCGTGGCGCAGAACGACGTCCGCAGTCATCAGGCCGCGGATTTGAACTCCGGCCTTCGTGAAGGCGTCAGACGTGAAGGGGTTAATAAGAATCTCCAAATCCCGCCAGATGCCTACAAGCGCATCCGACCATTTGCCGAACACGATTGCGCGGGCGGCGGGCGAGCCGTCGCCGCTGAGCGCGGTCGAGTTGAAATAGGAGTACCCGTACAGGTCTCGCGGGCTTTCCATGATGAAGCGTGAGTCGGTTGAACTGACGCGAACCGTCGATCTCAATTTCTTCGAGCACTGAGGATGCCCGATCCACGCGAGCGACCCGTCATCGATCAGGGCGTTGCTGGTCGCGAGAGACGCGATCAACTCCAGACCTTGCGCCCACGTAGGGGTTGCAAACGTGCCCGGCGTGATCGTTCCGAGAACGCCTGTGGGCTCGTCGTCGTCGACGCCGCCGACAAGCACCGCACTGTCGAGCGCCGCGGCAAACTGGCCGGCGAACGTTCGGCGGGCCAGCACTTCAACATCCGGCGAAGCCTGCAACAGAGTCGAATTCGAAAACGGAATGATCGCGCCCAAATGCTTGGGGCTCATCGTTCGCGAATTCACATCGATATCGCCCGGCGAAATGGCTTCGTCGTCTCCAATCCACTGAGCGGACGCGCCAGTATCGTTCGCAGGGGCGGCAAAGTTGCCCTGCAAACCGCGGACGGTGGTGACGCCGGCGCGGCCGGTGACGGCCTGAGCAACGAGTTCATCCGTATAAAGCTCAGGGTGATGCTCGGTGAAGATCGCGCCAGCACCGCCGCCAGCGGCGGTCACTGTCCGCTGCTCAACGTCGCCGCGCCGCGGCGTGTGCATCACTTCATACGGAATCAGCAAACCGCGAGTGGAGCGGCCCAAGTCCTTTTGGATTTGGTCGGCGACTTCGATCTCGCGGCCTGCGTCGACGCCGCGAACGCCAGCCATGTGTGCGATGGCGCGGACAAGCGAGAAGTCGCGACGGGCGCGATCATAGTCATTGAGGCCGGTGGACACGTCGCGCGCTTCGGCGCGGCGCTCAAGGTCGGCGAGCTTTTCGGCGCGAGCTTCTTCGGCGTTGAGCGCTTCGACTCGCGTTTCGAGTTCGCTGAAGCGCTTGGACGCTTCGTCTGAGAGATTGCCGCCATCGGCGGACTCGTGCAGGCGCCGCATTTCGTCGACGGCGGCTTTCCGCTCGCGGCGGATTTCATGCAGTTTTTTCATTGGGGGACCTCGGGGGAGCGAGATTGAGCCGCGGGCTCTCAGCGATCGCGGCGTACACTGACCATCAGTGCACGCTCTCAAAAGGCCCGAGAATTATTTTACCCTCAACGTGCCGATTGAGCGCTCGCCCCTCAGGCGAAATGGGTTTCGCCCCTGTGGCGAAGGACGAACAACCAGAGAACATTTAGGGATCAAATAGTGCACGCAAAAATCCGGCGTTAGCCGCCGGTCTAGGATCGGCGGGTTCTGCAAAAAATCTGGGGTATATGGACCGTTAGAATGGTAGCGGCTGAATCGGATCAGTGAGCGTGAAGATTTCGTCCGAACCCGGAATCTTGAAGCGCTTTTGACTGTCGTCGGCGGGCGTTAGCAGCGTGCCGTCTGCAAGTTCCCATCGCTTCATTCCATCTATCGAGTAGAGCCGGTCCTGGGTTCGGACTTCAATCACTTCGCCGTAGCAGTGCAGCGTTATCGACCTGCCGTCAGCGTCAGCGGCACTGTAGCGAAGCCCACGATATCCCATGACACAACCTCCAGTTAATAGTGAAACTATAACGCGAGTCGCGGCGTCGGCCTAAAGGCGCGGACGTTCGAGTTTTCCACAGGCCAGCAGGCCAAGGCTGTTCGGCAGCGCGGCGAATCAGGGTGCAGCTGTGCTGCACCCAAGAAGGAGTAAAGGTTCGATGAAACCAGAAACAAAACTCAAGGCCGAGCGCGCATTGGCCATGCGCCGAGACGGCATGACTTATAAGGCGATCGGTGAAGCGCTGGGTGTCTCCGGATCGAGGGCCAGCCAGCTCGTCTGGCGACAAGAGCGCATGCTTGAGGCTTCGGCCCGGCGTCAGCGTGCGCGGCATGCATGGCGGGGCGAGGCCCCTGATATCAAGCTGTCGGATGCCGGATGCACCATGCTCATCGCCAACCGGCTGCGGCGCAACGCTGACGTCGAAACCGTCCAGCAGCTTCGGGCTTTCGCGCAGAACCCTGAAGCCGTCCAATCCCTCGATGACGGTCGGACGTTGGGGCGCAAGGCGCTCACCGAGTTGAAGAATTTCATCAGCTCGATGGAATAGGCCAGCCGCGATCGTGTTAGAAGCGTGCGCGCCGCGCCATGAAGCGCGCGCACGCTAGGGGGGTATGGGGGAGACGCGCGCGAGGTTTGACGCCGGAGGAGCGTGAGAGGAGCGAGGCGCGAAATCCCAATAACCATAAGGGAATCCGCGAAAACCCCACGCTCCTCTAATTTCCGCGCTTCAGAGGAGCGCGTCACTGCGGCGAACCCCCTGCAAGCGCGATAAATGAGCGATCGTGGCCGCTGACGCGGCGTGTTTGGACGACAATCCGCTTGGCCTTGAACAGCCGGCGCATCGCAGCCGCGAGCGCCTTCTTTTTGACGTGCTTCGCCGCGGCCTCTTCCTCCCGTGCAAAGACAGTCGGGGCGTAGCTCGCGCCGGCCGCAGCGTTCACATAGCGACCCTCTTCGGCGTAGCGGGCGAGAATTTCGAGGAAGAGCGCGTCAACATCAGCGTCCGTGAACGCTTTCGCGTCGCCCCCGTCGCAGGCGACGAACACGCCCCGCTGCCATCGGATATCGATCCTCTTCCCGAGCGCACCCCGGTTGTTCTTTTTCACCTCAAGAACGCGTTCGTCGGGATCATCGTCTTCGCCGTCTGGCCGCGTGAGATAGAGCCGCGAGCGCACACTATTGTTCCAGTGCGTCGAGCCGCTTAGCCCGGAGCCGCTCGCCATTCCGCTGAGGCTGGGATGCGCAAGGATGACGATCGTGCAGCCGGTCCGGTGACAGAGCCCGCGAAGCTGACCGACGAACCAGCGAACTTCTGGCCGGACGATTTCATTCCCGCCGAACACGTCCGCAAGACTGTCGAGCACCACGACGGCCGGCCGCAACTCCTCAACGCGGCGTACGAGCGCGTCATAGAGCGCGGTCATCGCCAGTCGTCCGGCCTGCGGCGCGGCGAGCAAGGCGTCAACCTCCGCAAGCGGCGCAATGTGAAGGTCCGTCAGCTTCGCAAGGTCCAAGCTCGCGTGTTTGCAGATCGCCGCCAGCCGCCTATGGATTTCGTCCAACTCGTCCTCGGCGGACAAATAGAGCGCGCCGCCTTTGGCGACGACGCGGGATAGCCAACTCGTGTCGCTAGCGACGGCCACTGTGAGCTGAAGCGCCAGCAGCGACTTCCCAAGCCCGCCATCGCCGCTCAATAGGCACGGCTGGCCGGCTGGTATGAGGTCTCGCGCAAGCCATTGCTGCTTTGGGATTTTTTTGCCCGCGAAGCTCGCGGCGCTGACGGTGTGGAGTGACTGGACCGGCGGCTCAGGTGGAGCATCGGAAACGGGCGGGGGACTGAACGTCTTCGCCACATGGCGCGCTTTGCGACGCTCTGCGCCGCGTATCGATCGATCAATTTCGCCAATCCGGTCACGCCAACGGCGGGGCTCGTCTTCACGCCATTCGGCCTCATTGAACGCCGCGACGATCTCAGTCTTGTCGACACCGATCATCGTGAGGAAATTCACCGCGTCGTGAACTTCGACACCGTTACGAATCGCGTCGAGCGCACTCTGTTTGTCATGTCCGCTTCCGCCCCTGGCCCGCGACGCAGGCGCGCCAATCGGCTGAAGTTCGTCGGCCTCGTCAATGCACCTCATACGGCACACCTTCAACGCGACCATATCTGAACGCCTGACTCATCGTGAAACTTTCACTGGTCAAAATTCCGCCGAGTGCGCCGTTAAGGCGCTCAATCAACTCAAGCCGCGCCTCGGGCGGGCGCTCTTGTGCGAGCGGGCAGAGAACGCGCCAGCGCGGGGCCTCGGGATGATGAGAGGGCGTCGTATAGATCAGGCCGACGACGCCAGCGGAGCGCAGCATTTCGGCGGCTTCTTCCGGCGTGATTAGTTCGCCGTCGTAGTCGCCCTCAACCCCTGAGATCGCGAGCATGTTGTCATTTGAGCGCAGTGAACCGAGTTCCGTCCGCTCATCGCCGAAGCGCGCCAGCTTTAGAAACGGCGTCACCTCTTTGGAAGGATAAATCTCGGGTGCGCGCAGCCATTCGCAGATGTCCGGCCATGTCGTGCTGACCTCGCGGGCGTGACGGCCCGTTTGATCGGTAAACAGAGTAATATGCATTATCGATCGGGCTCGAAGAGCGCGCGGAATTCGTCGATCTTGCAGAACTCGCGATAGGCCGCCTGACCGTCCTCAACATCGCGAACAACGATCACGAATTCTGAGAGCATCGCCATCGCCAGCTCATCGCGGGTCATGGTCTGGCGATCTGAAAAACAGGCGCCCGTTGTGAAATCATATTGATCAGACCAGCTGGAGCGATCCGGCCACGGCCCCACACGGCATGCGCCGGCGGGCATGGACCAAGCAATCATGGAATCGAGATACCGCATGCCTTGGAAGCTGCGGTTTGGGGATTTTACCCGCTACCGCCGCTTGCGGTCGCCCCGGCCGGCTTTGATCTTCGCACGCCGCCACAGTTGCTCGCCGACGCGCTCGCGCACGTACGCGGAGGCCTTGGCTTCAGATTGAAAATGCTTGCCGTCCGCGGCGGCTGCGTCGCGCGCCATCTTGCCCGCGCCGCGGCGGCCTGCGGCAAGCATTTGTGACCATAGTCTCTGAATAGCGGACGGCGGACGCGCTGGACGTATCTTGACGCCTACGTAGACCGCCGCCTGATCAACTTCGATCTTCGGCCGCCAGCCGCTCGGCCGCACGATGCGAGCCCGCATCAGCTTGGTAGTCAGCGCGGCCCTTTCGGCGTCGAATCCTTTCGGCGGCGGAGGCGGACGCTTCTCGACGCGCCACCGCGAGCCGTCGTGGACTAGCCGATGCGAGGTGAACGGGTTCATCATCCGCACGAGGATACCCGAAAGGCGCGCAGGCTTCAGCCGAACAATTCAGTGTTTTCCAGTTTCATCGGGCGACGATATGGGGTTCGTCATCCGTTCACGGCGCGCTTTCCAAAAAATGCATTGAAAACAAATGGTTACGTGCGGATTTGCAGTCCTCTGCGTAACCACTCCGCCACGGCGCCGCGCCCGTCCGGCGTTGCGTGCCGCCGGCGGGAGCCTCGCTCTTACATAAGGATCCGGCCGCCCGCAATCAGCCTCGCGCGAATCAAAGCCGACCCGCCGCCGGTTGCGCGGTTTCCTTGGGCGGGGGCGGCGGCTAACCTGCCGTTGCGGAGCCGCCGGGCGGCTTGGGGAGGGGTGCCCATGACGAGATTGACCGAGCGGACTTGCGCCGCGCGCCGCCTGGCGGGCGCCGACTGATGAGCACCGCCTTCCCGGACGATCCGGCGGAAGAGGCGCCAGCCCCGCCGGCGGATTTCAGGCGGGTGGCGCCGCTCTGGGGATGGCTGCGCGGCCTGCTGATCGCCTACATCGTCGTCAACGCGGTCTTTCTGGTCGCGCTGCTCGTCAACATCGGGATCTGGAACCTCGCCGATTCGCCCGAAGCGGTGGAGATCGATCTCTATACGGTCGCGATTTTCTCCGACGCTCTGCTCGGCCTCGCCGGGATCGCCTACTTCATCGTCTTTGTCTGGTGCGGCTTCTTGTTTCTCAGGTTCACGCACCGGGCGATGCGCAACCTCTGGCAGCTCGACGCCAAGGACGTGACGGTGCCGCCGTTCTGGGCCGTGGCCTGGTACTTCGTGCCGATCGCGGCGTTCTGGAAGCCGCTGCAGGCGGTCCGTCAGATCTGGCGCAACACCGACAACTTCGAGCAGCCGCGTCTGGCCCGCGTGCCCGCGTCGATCGGCTGGTGGTGGACGATCTGGGTGATCAACTCGATCATCGGCGGCGTTTCGTTTCGCATCGGCATGAGCTCGGGCTTCTACACCACCGACGGCTATATCGATCCCGCGACCGTGCAGGTCATGAACTTGCTCGACTCCATCACCACGGCGCTTGAGATCCCCTTGGCCATGCTGGCCCTGTCGTTCATGGGCCGGATCGCGCGCATGCAGGACGAGCGCTTCTATATGGTGCGGCAATTCTGAAAGCCCGAGCCTGCATTCGACTCGATCCTCGCGGCGACGCGCGTTATAGGCCGCCGTCACGGGAGATTGCTGCATGATCGACTATGCGGTTGCGCGGAAGGCCATGATCGACGGCCAGGTGCGGATCAACGACGTCACCGATGGGGCGCTGCTTGACGCCATGTCTGCAACGCCGCGTGAGCTGTTCGCGCCCAAGGCCAAGCGCACGCTCGCTTACGGCGACCTCGATCTGGCGGTCGGCGAGGGACGCTGGCTGATGCGTCCGCGCGACTTCGCCAAGCTGGTCGAGGCGCTGGAGATCGAACCCACCGACGTCGTGCTCGATATCGCCTGTGCCCGCGGCTATTCGAGCGCCGTGCTCTCGCGACTCGCCGAGACGGTCGTCGGGCTCGAGACCGACCAGGCGACGATCATCAAGGCGAACGAGGCGCTTTCCGCGGCCGATGCGGCGAATGTCGCCGTGGTGCTGGGCGATCTGAAGGCCGGCTTGCCCGACCAGGGGCCGTTCGACGTCATTTTCGTCAACGGCGCGGTGTCCAAGCCGCCCCAGACCTGGCTCGACCAGCTCTCGGACGGCGGCCGACTCGGCGTCGTCGTCGCCGGCGAGGCGATCGGCCGGGCGACCGTGTTCACCCGCGCCGGCGGCGCGGTGGGCTCGCGTGTCGTGTTCGACTGCGCGACGCCGCTGCTGCCTGGGTTTGAGAGACCTGCGGCTTTCACTCTTGGTTAATTCGAACACAGCCACAGATTAAAAAGCAGTTATTGCGCTCCGCGGTTCGTGATCGGGCGAAACAACGCTGTTATACAGCGCCCTTATCGTGGAGCGATAAATCGCGTGCTGGGAGAATCAGGGATGGCGCAGGCTCGAAACCGGCGAATCGCAGCGTTTGCTTTGGCTGCAAGCATGCTCGGGACGGCCGCCTCGGCGGAGACGCTCGAGGACGCCCTCGCGCTCGCTTACGAGACCAATCCGCAGCTTCAGTCACAGCGCTCGGCGCTGAGATCGCAGGATGAGAGTTTCGTGCAGGCGCGGTCGGCGGCGCTGCCGAATGTGTCGGCGTCGGCGTCCG
>JASFUX010000072.1:0-13712 GCA_050050115.1 Maricaulaceae bacterium
TTCGTCAGATCGACGACGGAGCGCTTTAGGGTCGCTTCGTTCGGGTTCTCCAGCAGCGTGACCGAGAAACCCTCCTCTTGCAGGGCCGCGGCGACGTGGCGGGCGTCGTCGAGCGCGCCGGGCGCGGCGCCGACGGCGTCAGGGTAGCTCTCGACCCCGGCGACGACGGCGAATCGGTCCCCCGATCCATTTTGAGCGATGCTCGGCGCCGCCAAGCCGAGCGCGGCGGCGAAGACGAGGAGAAGCAACCCGAAGCGACGCATGTTCTGACCCCATGTGTCCTGACGGCGAGCGTTGAGCTGTCGATGTTCGGCCCGCCAGCGTTTGGGCGACAAGTGTGCCGGCTGTATAGGCCCCAGCGACGTCCGCCGTGCTGTAAATTCGGCATGTCAGACGCGAGGTCGCTCGAAAGTGTTGCGGCCCCGCGACGCATCCTTTCGCTCCCTAGCGGCCGACCGAGGCGACACGGTGGCGCTTCGCAGGCGGCTGCAAGGTATTCGGCGCCGAGATTAGCCCCTCAAGCGAGTCGGGCAAGCCGCGCGACGGCGGGTTACGTGGATGTAAGGGGCGGGGCGTCTCCAAATTGCTCAGCTTGGCGGCTTGCGCTATAGCGCGGGCCTCTCGGGCCGCGCCCGAGCAGAGCCGCGGTAGCTCAGTGGTAGAGCGCGCCCTTGGTAAGGGCGAGGTCGGGAGTTCAATCCTCCCCCGCGGCACCACCCTACGCTCTTCGAGCTTCGGGTGGCTTACGCCAGTAAGACGCCCGAAATCGTTAGAGCTAGGGGCGCCCTCCGGAGCCTTGGCGTAGGAGGGCGTCGAAAGGTTCAGACTCTCTTCGTTCCCCGCTCCCTCGCACCCCGCACACACCAAATCGTGTACGCCCCAAAGCTGCCCGCCGGGGTCAAAGCCGCTATAGAGGGCCCGCCAAGCCTCATTTGATACGGGGTAGAAGGGGAGAGTGATGATGTCTTCAATATCCAAGATGCGCCTTGCGATCGGCGCGACCGCGGGCGCGGCTTTGGCGGCGGCCGCCTGGACCGGCGTCAGCCTCGCGCAGGACGACGAGCGGATGATCGCCGGCGCCAGCTGCGGGCATGCGGCGGACAACACCAACTACGCCGGCAACGCCACGGACCCGGCGACTGACCGCGTCTTTTATCTCGAGTGGCCGTGCGATCTTGAAGAAGGCGAGGACGTCACCTTCATCTTGAACATCCACGGCGCGGGCTCTTACTCGGGCTGGCAGCACCAGTATTTCCCGGCGTCCGACTACGTCGACTCCCACCGTCTGGTGGTCGCCACGCCGACGGCTTTGACGGCCGAGCCGATCCGCCGCTGGACCGAAGAGGCCGACGACGAGCACCTCCATAACATCGTCAACATGGTGATCGACGAGTTCGGCGCCGAGAACATCCGCGCCTTCTGGCTCGCCGGACACTCTCAGGGCGGCGCGACCTCGCACCGGATTGTTTGCGACGACTTCTTCGGCGACAAGGTCGACGGGCTTTTGAGCCTCGCCGGCGGCCGCATCGGCATGCGGCCTGAGGAAGCCGCGTGCGAGTTCTCGCACATCTTCACCACGGGCGATTACGACAGCGCCGGCCGGGCGGGCGTGCCTTCGGTCTCGCCGGTCGCCGACGGCTTCAACTGCGGCGATCGCGTGCGCACGCGGATGATCGAAGACACCGAGCCGGGCAAGGTCTACGACGGGCGCACCGAAGGCCGTCCGGACCGTCGCGGCTGGGGCGGCGAGCCTGCGCCGGGCTTCTCGGACGTGTTCGAGTTCCCGAACTGTGACGGCGGACGCGTCGTCGCCGACGTGATCCGCTATGGCAAGGGGCATACGGAAGGTCTCGAGCCCCTGGTGACCGAAGCGCTGATCGATCTCGTGGTCTCCGCCGAAGGCGGCCGTATCATGAACGGCGTGGAGGGCTAAGGCGCTCCATCCACGTAGGAAGCAGCAGGCCCCTCGGGTTTCGGTCCGGGGGGCTTTGTTGTGTTGGGGAGAAGGGCGGAGAGGCGCGCTCGGCCCTGACCGCTTTGTCGGACGTGGCAGATGCTGCTAGAAGACGTCTACGATCGTTAGGCAGCTCCCGCGGGGCCTTCGGTTCGCGGGACGGCTGAGGGAGATTGCGACGTGAAGAAGCGCCTTGCTTTACTCGGACTGGTTTCCAGCGGCGTCTTGATGTGCGCTGCAAGTCCGTCGGCCTTCGCTCAGTCGCCCGAGCAAATGGCCCAGCCGAGCGTGCGGGCCGGCTATGAGCCGCCGCGGACTTCGAACGGCCATCCCGATCTGTCGGGCGTCTGGACCAACGCCAGCACGACGCCCCTCACGCGTCCTGCCGAATACGGCGACCAGCTCGTCTTGTCCGAGGAGGAGGTGGCGGAAATCGAAGGCGCGACCTTCGAGCGCAACGCGCGGCAAAACGCGCCGACCGCGGCGGAGCTTCACAACAACTGGACCGAAATCGGACTGTTGCCCGACACCCTTGATGAGTGCCGCACCGGGTCGCGCGGGGCGGCGTGCGGCTACAACGCCTTTTGGACCGATCCGGGCGACTATGTCATGCGGGTGAACGGCGAGGGCCGCACCTCGCACATCACCTATCCCGCCGACGGACAGATGCCGGCGCGCGTGCCCGGCTCGGAGGCCGGACGTCCCGCCATCGTTCAATCGAGCGAGGCAAGCCGGTTCCAAGGCAGGGACGACAACCCGGAAGAGCGCGGCCTCGGCGAGCGGTGCATCTACATGAGTTCGCCGTCCGGCCCGGTGATGACCGACACGCTCTACAACAACAACTACCAGTTTGTGCAGACTGCGGATCATTTCGCGATCTGGGTGGAGATGATCCACGAAGTGCGCATCGTCCGCATGAACGGCGAGCACCGGACTGACGGCGTGCGTCCCTGGGGCGGCGACTCGATCGGCTGGTGGGACGGCGACACGTTGGTTGTTGAAACCAACGGATATCACCCGCAACAGAGCGTTCGGGGCGGCGGTCCCAACTTGACGCTCACGGAGCGCTTCACGCGGGTGGCGCCCGATCGGGTTCACTACGCCTTCCACGTTGAGGATCCCGAAACCTGGGTCGAACCGTGGGGTGGGGAGTATGAGTTCGCGGCGGTGGACGGCCACGTCTACGAGTATGCCTGTCACGAAGGCAACTACGGGCTGACTGGCATTCTTGCGTCCGGCCGCGAGGCGGACCGTCGGGCCGCGGCTGAAGGCGGCAAATAGGTCTCGCGCTGGGGATCGGCGGGCGGCGCCGCGCCAGTTCACATCCGCCCCCTCTCGGCGTTAAGCTCCCCTCTAACAACATTAGAGGGGAGGGTCGTGATGAAATCCGCAATCGCACAAGCCGCCTGCGCCGCGGCGCTCGCACTGACGACAGTCGCCGCGCCGGCGCTCGGTCAGGATGACGGCGCGACAGGAACGTTCGAGACGATCACCGTCTTGGGAGAGCACCTGGTCGGCAACCTCGAAGGCGACGATCCGGCGCGCGAGGCGGTGGTTTATCTGCCGCCGAGTTATGCGACCGACACCGAGCGCCGCTACCCGGTGCTCTACAATCTGCACGGCTATTCGATCGGCGCGGCCTACTGGGCCGGTGCTCTGCAGCTCGAGGCCGGCGCCAACGCTGCGATCGCGGCGGGCGCGAACGAGATGATCATCGTGATGCCGGACGCGCAGACGCTGCACAACGGCTCGATGTATTCCAGCTCGCCGACGACGGGCGACTGGGAGGCCTACATCGCCGAAGACCTCGTCGCCTATATGGACGAGACCTACCGCACGATCCCGACGCGCGAGGCGCGCGGTCTCGCCGGGCACTCGATGGGCGGCTATGGAACCTTCCGTATCGCGATGAAGCGACCGGACGTGTTCTCCGCCTTCTACGCGATGAGCGCCTGCTGCATGTCGCCGCGACAGGCGATGGGTGGCGAGCAGGCGATCGCGCTTGAGAACATCGAGACCAAGGAAGAAGCCACAGAGCTGGGCTTCGGCGGGCGCGCGACCTTCTCGGTCGCAGCGGCCTGGTCGCCGAACCCGGACAATCCGCCGTTCTACGCCGACCTCCCGACCGAAGGTGGAGAGGTGCGCGACGACGTGATCGCCATTTGGGCGGCGAACGCGCCGCTGGCGATGGTCTATCAGTACGTCACCAACCTGAAGAAGTACGACGCAATCATGATCGACATCGGCGATCAAGACGGCGGCCTCGGCGACAGCCAAGCGATGGCCGAGATCTTCGACCGCTTCGGCGTGGAGCACACGTTCGAGGTCTACGAAGGCACCCACACGAGCGCGGTTGCCGAGCGTTTCCGCGAGCATGTCGTGCCGTTCTTCTCCGAGCACTTGGCGACGGAGTAGGCGGCGGCGTTTCACTGGTCCGGATGGGCGGGCTATTGTCGTTGCATGACCGACAAGCACCCGCCCGCCAAACCCGACCGCGCCGAGCGCCTCGCCGCTGCACTCAGGGCCAACCTGCGGCGGCGCAAGGCGGCGGACGCATCGCCCGCCCAGCCCAAACCATCGCCCCCCAAAGCGGACGACGACACATAACCGTCCCACATTTTCCTTGATCCGATCCCCAGCGCCCCTTACCCGCAGCCGTCATGGACCGAATACACATCGTCGGGGGCAACCGGCTCGAAGGCGCGATCGCGATCTCCGGGGCGAAGAATTCTGCGCTGAAGCTGATGGCGGCGGCGCTTTTGACCGACGAGCCGCTGACGCTGACGCGGATGCCGCAGCTCGCCGACACCCGGTTCATGGCCAGGCTGCTCGAGCACCTGGGCGTGACGGTCGAGAACGGCGGCGCGCAGATGACGCTCGACGCCAACACGCTGGCCGAGACCACCGCGCCTTATGACCTCGTCCGCAAGATGCGGGCGACGTTCAATGTGCTGGGGCCCTTGCTCGCCCGCGAAGGACGGGCGCGGGTGTCGCTGCCGGGCGGCTGCGCGATCGGGGCGCGGCCGGTGGATCTGCATCTCGACGCGCTGCGGACTCTCGGCGTCGAGATCGAGCTCGACGGCGGCTACGTCGAAGCGCGCGCGCCCAACGGCTTGCGCGGCGGCCACGTGGTCTTCCCGTTCGTTTCCGTCGGTGCGACCGAGCATGCGCTGCTCGCCGCGACGCTGGCCAAGGGCGAGAGCGTCCTGGAAAACGCCGCGCGCGAGCCGGAGATCGCCGACCTCGCAAACTGCCTCAACATGATGGGCGCGCAGATCGAAGGCGCGGGCGAGACGACCATCCGCGTCCAAGGCGTCGACCGGCTCTCGGGCGGGACGCACCAGGTGGTCGCCGACCGGATCGAGGCGGGCACCTACGCCATCGCCGTCGCGGCGACCGGCGGGGAAGTGCTGCTTGAAGGCGCCGAGATCGATCACAACGCCGCGCTGTGGGACGTGCTGACGCGCCTGGGCGCCTCCGTCGAACCACAAGCGGACGGCGTGAAGGTCGCGCGCAACGGAACGCGGGCCCGCGCGGTCGAGGTCGTCACCGCGCCGTACCCGGGCTTTCCCACCGACCTGCAAGCCCAGCTGATGGCGCTCGCCGCGATTGCGGACGGGACCTCGACGATTACCGAGAACATTTTCGAAAACCGCTTCATGCACGCGCCTGAGCTGGGCCGCATGGGCGCGGACATCCATGTCACCGGGCGGACAGCAGCGGTGCATGGCGTGGACAAGCTGCGCGGCGCGCCGGTGATGGCGACGGACTTGAGGGCCTCGGTGTCGCTGGTGATCGCCGGGCTTGTGGCCGAGGGCGAGACGGTGGTGCACCGCGTTTACCACCTCGACCGCGGGTTCGAGCGGCTTGAAGAAAAACTCTCCGCATGCGGCGCGCAGATCGAACGGCGGAGCGACTAACGCGATGGCGGAGGGGCGGCTGCGGCTTCTGGCGCAGGACGAAGACGATCTGAAGGTGATCTCCGCAGCGATGCAGGACGCGATCGTTCGTATGGGCGATATCGCCTACGACCGCAAAGCTCGCGCCTTCACTCTGGCCGCCAACCGCTACCGCTGGGAGTCGGGCCGCCGCGAGCGCATTCGGGCGGGCCTCGACATTTCCTCCGTCACCGGCGCGCAGTTGCGCGGCCTGGCCCGCCAGCGCCCGAACGCGGTGGCCAACCTCCTGTCGGTCGCGTTCGAGCCGGACGCCGAACCGCCGTCGGGCACGCTGCGCCTGACCTTCTCGGGCGACGGCGAAATCGCGCTCAGCGTCGAATGCCTAGAGGTGTCTCTAGTCGACATCGGCGACCCGTGGCGGGCCAAGGGCAAGCCGCGTCACGAGCGGTAGGCGGGCGCCCGTCAAAACAGCAAGATTTGCAGCTTCAACCTGGGCCATGCTCACGGCGCGCCAATGAGGAGGAGCGCTCGACATGCCCGCTGACGGAGATTTTTCGAGCTACGAAGCCCGGCTGCTGCGAGTGCTCGACTACGTCTACGACCACCTCGACGGCGACCTGAGCCTTGATGCGCTCGCCGAGGTCGCCTGCATGTCACGGTTTCACTGGCACCGCGTGTTCAGGGCCATGACTGGCGAGACCCTGGCCGAGGCGGTGCGCCGGCTGCGGCTGATCAAGGCCGCCAACGCCTTGGTTCTTGAGGACGCGTCGTTGGCCGAGATCGCCGCGCGCCATGGCTACCCGAACCTGTCGAGCTTCACGCGCGCCTTTCGCGCCGCACACGGCGCAAGCCCGGCCGCGTTTCGCGCGCGCGGCGAAGAGATCGCCAACGCCCTGCGCCGCAACGAAGGAGCCCCCGCCATGCATCCCGTCGTGATCCGAGAGCTGCCCGCCGCCCGCGCCGCCGGCGTTCTTCATCAAGGCCCCTACGCGCAGCTCGGCGGGGCGTTCCAGCGCCTCGGCGGCGTGCTCGCCGCGCGCTCTTTGTTTCCGCACGTCCAAGGCATGTTCGCCATCTATCACGACGCGCCGGGCAGCAAGCCGGACGCCGAGCTGCGCGCTCACGCCGGCGTCTTCATCGACGAGGACTTTCCGAGCGACGTCGAGGGCTTCGAGTATTTCGACGTCGCAGGCGGCAAGCACGCCGTTATGGAGCACAAAGGTCCGTATGCGACGCTCGCGTCGGCATACGAGTGGTTCTACGGCAAGTGGCTGCCCCAGTCGGGCGAGGAGCCGCGCGACGCGCCGCCGGTCGAAGTCTACGTCAACGATCCGCGGATCACCCCGCCAGAAGAGCTCCGCACCGACGTGCGCCTGCCGCTCGTGTGAGGCGAGAGCCTTCGGAGCATCTCGACCGGCGCGAGCGCCCGGATGAGCAGCGCGAGCATCACCGCGAGCGGGATAAGCAAGAGCATCTCGGCGCGGACAAACCGAACTTATCCGACCTACGGCGATCGGCCGTACACTGTGCGCATGATCGATGAGTTCGGCGCGCTGCGGCTAGCCCAGCGCCTCGGCGGCGCGCAGCGCCAGGCGTTCGGCCACGGCGTCCTTGGACATCCGCGGCCAGGTCTCTTCGCCCTCGCGGGTGACGAGGGTTATCTCGTTCTCCGCCCCGCCCATCACGTCGCCCGAGACGTCGTTGGCGACGATCCAGTCGGCGTTCTTCGACTTGAGCTTCGCCTTGGCGTGGGTGACGACGTCGGTGGTCTCCGCGGCGAAGCCGACCACCAGTCCAGGCCGCAGGTTCCGCTTGCGCGCCAGGGTCTTCAAGATGTCGGGGTTTTCGACCAGCTCGATCTTCGGGCCGTCCTCGGCGCGCAGCTTCTTGACCTTGGTTGAGGCCGGAGCGGCGGGGCGCCAGTCGGCGACGGCGGCGACGGCGAAGAAGACGTCGACCGGCAACGCGGCCTCGCAGGCCTTGAGCATCTCCTGCGCCGTCTCCACACGGACGGTCTCGACGCCGTCGGGCGCGGGCAGGGCCGTGGGACCGGAGACCAGCGTCGTGCGCGCGCCCAGATGAGCAAGCGCTTCGGCGATCGCATAGCCCTGGCGGCCGGAGGAATGGTTCGAAAGATAACGCACCGGATCGAACGGCTCGCGGGTCGGACCGGCGGTGACCAGAGCGGCGCGGCCGTCGAGCGGACGGCTTTTCGCCAACGGGCCTTCGGCGAGCAGCGCCTGGACAGCGTCGGCGATCTCATTGGGCTCGGCCATGCGGCCGAAGCCAAATTCGCCGCAAGCCATGTCGCCCTCGTTCGGGCCGACGAAGCGGACGCCGTCGCGTTCGAGTGTTCGCATGTTGCGGCGGGTCGCGGCGTGCTCCCACATCCGCACGTTCATCGCCGGCGCCATCAGCACCGGCTTGTCGGTGGCGAGCAGCGCGGTCGAAGCGAGGTCGTCGGCGTGGCCGTTCGCGGCCTTGGCCATGAGGTCAGCCGTCGCCGGGGCGACCACGACGAGATCAGCCGAGCGCGACAGCTCGATATGGCCCATCTCGGTTTCGTCGGTCAGGGAGAACAGGTCGTCGTAGACCTTCTCGCCAGAGAGGGCCGCCAGCGACAGCGGCGTGACGAACTGGGCCCCCGCCCGGGTCAGGATCGCGCGCGCGCCGATCCCCCGCCGCGACAGCTCGCGGATGAGTTCGAGCGACTTGTAGGCGGCGATGCCGCCGCCGACGATCAATAGGACGCGCTTGGCCGCCAAAGAACGCTCCAGCGTTGCATGCAATAGGTCCTACATAGCCCCGACAGTGTTAAAATTCGACCGCAAGATCAGCACGTTCGCGCGAGGCCGCGTCGCGGGGGCGACGCCGGGCGCTGGCGGCGGCGATAAAACTATTTATGTAAGAGAGATGGCGACTGTGACTTTCACGCATCAGAAGCGCGGAGCGCGACGCAAACCGGGTTTACAACCAGAGAGATCAGCGGCCGCTCCGCGGCGATCCTTGGCCGGGTCGCACGCTCCGGGCCGCTCCGCCCAGTCGCGAATGCCTGTCATTATTGACGATCTGAGACAGCGGGGACGGTTGCGGTCGCCGGCGCCAGCCGGTCGAAGGCTTCTCGATCAGAGGGTTACGCAAGCCGTCCGTATAGCGACTTTCGCGTACGAGGCAGCGGATGCGGTAATGAAACATTACGCAACCGCAATGACCGGCGCGCGCCGCGGCCCTCGGCGCTGCGGTGAACTTGTGGTATTTCTCGGCGCATTCTGGGGAATCGAAAGACGGCAGTGCGGCGAGGGGCGGCGCCAAAAAACGTGACCAACACCTCCACAATCGAAGGCGCCGACGACAACGGCGCTGAAGCCAGCGACGTCAGAAATGACAACGCTGGACGGGATCGACGCTCATCGTGTCCGATCTCGAGCACGCTCGACATCATGGGCGACAAGTGGTCGCTCCTCATCGTGCGCGACATCATCCTGGGCAAGTCGCGGTTCAACGAGTTCCTCGCCTCGCCCGAGAAGGTGACCACCAACATCCTCGCCGAGCGCCTAAAGCGCCTCGAGCGCCACGGCGTGATCAGCCGCACGCCTTATCAGCAAAACCCCGTGCGCTATGCCTATCAGCTCACGGACAAAGGCCGTGCGCTCGCGCCGATCCTGCGCGCGGTGATCGGCTGGGCGAACGCCTGGGAGCCCGAGACCTTCGAGCCGCCCGAACAATGGTTGGCCAAGCTCGACGCGGCGGAAGGCAAATAGCTGAGAGTTGGGTTTCGGGTGTTGGGGATTGAGGTTTAGGGATTGATGGTTCGGACGAGCGGTCTGACGACCATCCCCAAAACCCAATATCTCTGACCCAGCTACAGTCCGAGCGCCGCCGCCACCGCTGCGCCCGCCAGCGCCGCTCCTGAAATCGCAATCACCCAGATCGCCAGGCCGCGCCCGCGGGTCTCGCGCGCGTTCGCCTTAGCGAGGCGGGAGAGTGTGTCGTCGTCGAGCCGCACCCCGCCTGCGGCTACGGCGCTCGCGGCGGTGTTGAACTCCTCAAGGGCGGTCGGCAGGCGTTTGACCGCGTCGCGCAAGCGCCTCAAGTCGTCGACCGCGTCCCGCGCGACGCCTTCGGGCCCCAGCTCGCGGCGAATCCAGCGCTCGACCACCGGCCGCGCCGCTGCCCAGATGTCATGCTGCGGATCAAGCCGGCGGGCGACGCCTTCGACCTGCACCATGGTCTTCTGCAACAGCACCAGCGCAGGCCTGAGGTGCATGTCAAAGAGATCGGTGATGTCGAAGAGTTGCAGCAGGAGCCGGCCCATCGAAACTTGATCGGCGGACTTGCCGAACACCGGCTCGCCGACGGCGCGCAGAGCGCTGGCGAAGTCCTCGACCCGGTGACTCTCGGGCACGTAGCCGGCTTCGAAGTGCACCTTGGCGACGCGCTCGTAATCGCGCTCGATGAAGCCGTAGAGGATCTCGGCGAGATAGCGCCGCTCCGCCGGTCCGATCCGGCCGACGATGCCGAAGTCGACCGCGGCGAGCTCGCCGTCTTTGGTCGCGAACAGATTGCCTTCATGCATGTCGGCGTGAAACGAGCCGTGGTCGAGCGCGCACGCGAGGAAGGCGCGCACCACAGTGGTCGCCAACGCCTCACGGTCGATCCCGAGCGCGTCGAGCGCGGCCGGATCGGTCAGGGGCGCGCCGTCGACCCATTCGGTGGTCAGCACCCGCCGGCCCGAGCGCGACCAGTCGACGGCCGGCGCGACGAAGTTCTCGATGTCCATCGCCTGATCGCCCAGCTCGGACGCGGCGGCGGCTTCGAGCCGGAGGTCGGTCTCGGCCTTGAGCGATCGCGCCAGCGTCTCGACGAAGGCCTTGGGCTCGAGCCGGCGCGCGCCCGGCGCGAGCGCTTCGGTGATCGCCGCGCCGAGACGGAAGGCCCGCACGTCGCGTTCGAGCCGACGCTCGATGTTCGGCCTCAAGACCTTGACCGCGACCAGTTTGCCGTCGGTCGTCTGCGCCTTGTGCACCTGGGCGACCGAGGCGGCGGCGACCGGCGGGCCGAAAGCCGAAAAGAGACTGCCCGGGTTGTGTCCGAACTCCGCCTCGATCGCGCGCTCGGCCTCGAGGGTCGGGAAGGCCGCCATCGAGTCCTTTAGCGAGGCGAGCCCCTCGGTGAACTCAGGCCCGAAGATGTCTCCGCGGGTGGCGAGGAACTGGCCGAGCTTCACATAGGCCGGCCCCAGCTTCTCAAGCGCCCGGGCGAAGCGCGCGCCCGGGTTCGCGCCGTCGTCACGTCGGGCGAGCAGACGCGCCAGCCGGCCCAGCAAACGCGCCGTCGCCGGCAGCTTGTCCTGGTACTCCTTGGGCAGCAGCGCGTCGTGGCGCGCCAGCACGAAGGCGGCGCGCGCGAGCCGGCCGAGGGAGGCGATAGTTGCGAACATGGGCTGGTTTTAGTCCTTCACGGACGAATTCGCGAGGCGCTATGGCGCCGCGGGGTCAGAGATCGAGAAGCGCCGCCAGCTCGGAAATCAACGCACCCTGGCCGGCTTGCAGGACATGGGCGCGCGCAAGGGGAAGCCAGAAGAATTCGAAGCGCGTCGGTTCGCCTCGACCATCGTGACGCTCCCAGCTGATCCAGCGCTCCGGCCATCGCACTTTCGGCCGAGCCTGAAAGAAGCGACGGTGGTGAATCTCCGGCCCGTAGGGCGAAACGTCGTAGTCGGCCGACCCGATCAAGCGAACGATCTCAAAGTCTTCTCGGCCCGTTTCTTCTGCGAGCTCTCGTCCCGCGGCGGTCTCGGCCGGCTCGCCGGGACGGACGGTTCCCCCCGGCACTTGAATTCCGACTTCTTCCGCCGGGAAGTCCGGATGGCTGAACACCAGAAGCTCGTGATCTTGAATGCAGTAGATCAGCGCTTTCTCGACAGTCGCCTTGCGGAGGGTCGGGCGCGAAGTCATCGACTGTGCATAGCGCGGCTTGCGGCGAGCGCAAGATTGTCCACCTGTCCTGGCGCTGCGCTATCATCGCTGAACGCAAACTCAGGTGTTCAAGTGGCCATAGACGTCTTCCGCCATCCCTTCGCCCGCATCCTGATCGGTTTGATCACCGTCTACCGCTACACGTTGTCGCCGGCGTTCTCGGCCCTGGGGGTCCGCTGTCGGCATGCGCCGAGCTGTTCTGAGTACGCGATTGAAGCGGTGCGCCGCCACGGCGCCTGGGCGGGGGCGTGGATGGCGGCGGCGCGGCTGCAGCGCTGTCATCCCTGGGGCACGCACGGGCACGACCCCGCGCCCGAGACTTTGCCGGAGGCCGCGCGCTGGTGGACGCCGTGGCGCTACGGCGACTGGCGGGGGCCCGCAAAACCCTCGGTTGACTCCACCGACAAAGCGGAACAAATATAGAACATCGGCGGCGCAGCTTTTGAGGAGAGGGCGCGGGCATGCTCGACCACATCGGCATCAAGGTTTCGGATTATCCGCGGGCGAAGGCCTTCTACGACAAGGCGCTCGCGCCCCTGGGCTTCGTTACAATCATGGAGTTCGAGCACGAAGGCGTTCAGTACGCCGGGCTCGGCAAGGCGCCTGGAACCGGCGAGCCGGCGGCGGGCCAGCCGACGTTCTGGTTCAACGGCGCCGACCAGACCTCCGCGCCGCTTCATGTCGCCTTTCCGGCCAAGACCCGAGCCGACGTCGACGCCTTCTACGAGGCGGCGATGGCGGCGGGCGGGACGGACAACGGCCCGCCGGGGCTGCGCCCGCACTACCACGAGCACTATTACGGCGCCTTCGTCCTCGACCCGGACGGGCACAACATCGAGGCGGTCTGCCATACGCCTGAATAGCCGCGGTCTTTTGAGGTCCTTGAACTTCGGGTGAGTGGGAGTGATTGCATGTTCGTCGTGCTTTTGAAGTTTGCCGATAAGAGCCGCGCCAGCGCGCTGATGGCCGGTCACAACGATTGGATCAAACGCGGCTTCGACGATGGCGTCTTCCTGGCGGTGGGCGGCTTGAAGCCTGATCTCGGCGGCGCGGTCGTTGCGCATGGCGTCGATCGCGAGGCGCTTGAGGCCAGGGTGAATGAAGACCCGTTCGTCGCCGAGGGCGTCGTCACGGCCGAGATCCTGGAGATCGCGCCGGCGAAGACCGACGAGCGGCTGGCGTTTCTGCTCGGCTAAACCGTCGAGAGGGCGCGCCGGCGGCGCTCTTGGGGTTCAATGCGCTTGCGGTTTGATCTAAAGCCACGCGAGTAACTGACCCAAGAAACGCTGCTTAAGAAACATAAGGCGCAAGCCCGAGATGATCACCGTCACCTTTCCCGACGGCTCAGCCCGCGAATACGAAGACGGCGCGAGCCCGCTCTCGATCGCCGAGTCGATCTCGAAGTCGCTGGCCAAGCGCTCGATCGTGGCGAAGGTCGACGGCAAGCTGTGGGACATGAAGCGCCCGCTGCCGGGCGACGCGAAGCTGGAGCTGCTGTCGAAAGACGACCCCGACGGCCTGGAGCTGATCCGCCACGACGCGGCGCACGTGCTTGCCCAGGCGGTGCAGGATCTTTTCCCGGGCACGCAGGTCACCATCGGCCCGGTGATCGAGGACGGCTTCTTCTACGACTTCGCCCGCGACGAGCCGTTCTCGACCGACGACTTCGAGAAGATCGAAGCGAAGATGGCCGAGATCGTCGATCAGGATTTCCCGATCGAGCGCGAGGTCTGGGACCGCGACGAAGCGATCGCACACTTCCGCGAAATCGGTGAAACGTACAAGTCCGAGATCATCGAAGATCTGCCCAAAGACGATGTGATCACCGTCTATCGTCAGGGGCCGTGGTATGATCTCTGCGTCGGCCCGCACCTGCCCTCG
>JASFUX010000073.1:0-13677 GCA_050050115.1 Maricaulaceae bacterium
CGTCGAGCGCGTCGCCGGTGTCGCAATCGCCGTCTAGCAGCGCAATGCGCGCCGCTTCGATCTCGATGATGTCGACGGCGTATTCGCCGAGCACGTTGACGGCGAGGGCGCGCTGAGCCTTGTCCATCCCGCGGGTTTCCTCCGCGAGGGTGAGGATCGCGTCGAGCTTGGCCGTCCAGCGGTCGGCGTCCTTGAGATGCAGCGCGATCGCGCCGCGCAGCTTCTGCGCGCCTTCTCCGGTCGCGGCGTCCACCGCGTCGGCGAAGCGTCCGGGCTTGACGGCGACGAAGGCTTCGGCGCGGTGAGATTCGTAGAGCTGCTCGATCGTGCGTTGGAGCAGGGCGTTGAGCTGCTTGATGATGTTCTGCACGTTCGCGTCCGCCGAGGACGCCCGTGCGATCGCGACCTTCTGGATCGCGTGCTGATACTCTGTCCCCGACGCTTCGAGCTTCTCGACGAGATCGACGCGGTGCAGCAGCTCGAGCGGCGTCGCCTTGTTGCGGCTGAGCCAGTCGCCGAGAACCCGACCGATGGTCTCCCGCGCCATCGCCTTGGCGAGGTCGCCCGGCGTGCGGCAGGGGATCTCGGCGGTGCGGTCGGCGCGGTCGTCCTCTTCGAACTTCTCGCCGGCCTCGAAGATCGTGTAGCTGCGGAAGGCGCCGTCGTCGGCGATCCACTTTTCCTTGGTGACGCGGATCGAGGCTCCAGGCGTCTTCTTGATCCGTTCGGCGGCGAGCTCGAGCGCGGAGGCCTTGGTGTCGCGCGCTTCGACCAGCCGCCAGGACGCCTTGCGGTTGGCCTTTTCGAACACTTCGAAATGCGTGTCGTCCGAGGAAGAAGACATGGCGCCGGCGAACTCCCTGATCGACCGGCAATAGCCGAAATAGACTTAAAGCCGCGTGAAAGCGCGCCCTTCCGGCTGGCCAAATCGCCCGGTTCGAGGCGAAATCGACGAACGTCCGCGTCCCGCGAGCCGGCTTTGGGCGGCTTGGGAGAACATTGAGCGCTCTCGGGCGGAGGCGTTGTCGGGCGGGGGCTGGGGTTGTAAGCCTTTGGAAAGGGTTTCAGGGAGCGGCGGGATGGCGACGATCGCGCTGGTGGACGACGACGAGAACATCCTGACGTCGGTGTCCATCTTTCTCGAAAATGAAGGCTACAACGTGCGGACCTACACCGACGGCTCCTCGGCGCTGTCGGCGCTGTCGGAATCGCCTCCCGATCTGGCGATCCTCGACATCAAGATGCCGCGCATGGACGGGCTCGAGCTGCTGCGCCGGCTGCGCCAGACCTCGAACCTGCCGGTGATCTTCCTCACCTCCAAGGACGACGAGGTGGACGAGCTGGTCGGGCTCAATCTCGGCGCGGACGACTACATCAAGAAGCCGTTCTCCCAGCGTCTCCTCGGCGAGCGGATCAAGGCGATCCTGCGGCGCTCGGGCCCGCCCGGCGAACCAGGCGCGGCGAGCGGGGAGGAGGACAAGAAGCCGATCGTGCGCGGCAAGCTGGTGCTCGACCCCAACCGCCACACCTGCACCTGGGACGACAAGAACGTTCGCCTGACGGTGACTGAGTTTTTGATCTTGCAGGCGCTCGCTCAGCGTCCAGGATACGTCAAAAGCCGCGACCAGCTGATGGACGCGGCGTATGATGACCAGATCTATGTCGACGACCGCACCATCGACAGCCATATCAAGCGGCTTAGAAAGAAGTTCCGCGCCGTCGCCGACGACTTCGACGCGATCGAGACTCTCTACGGCGTCGGATACCGATATAAAGAAAGCTGAGCGTTCCGGTCGCGCCGCGGACAAGAACCGGCGCCGACGGCGCCGCGTCGACGGCCGCCGGCGGTTCCGCTCGATCGTCTTCTCGCGGCTCACCCGGCTCATCCTGCTGACCAACCTCATCGGCCTGGCGATCCTGTCGGCCGGCGCGCTGGCCCTGACCGAATGGAGCCGGGCGCTAATCGACGCGCGGCGCGACTCCTTGCGCACCCAGGGCGAGCTGATCGCCGAGTTCCTCTCCGAGGGCGCGACGGCGAACACGCCCGATCCGATCCTCGATCCGGACCTCACCCGGATCATCATGCGCAACCTCTATGTGCCCCAGAACCAGCGGGTGCGCCTGTTCGCCGAGAACGGCGAGGTGGTGACCGACAGCTATCTCCTCGGCGGGCAGATCATCGCTCGGCCGCTGCCGCCGATCGATCCCGCGCAGCTCTCGCCGGACCTCGTGCCCGATTTCGAGAACCGCGACTTCGACGCCGACGAACAAGAAGAGGTCGCGGGGCCGCGCACGCTGCAGCAGGAGTTTTCCCGTGCGCTTCTCGGCCGCGTGGTCGAGAACGAACGGGTCAACGAAATCGGAGAGTCGGTCGTCTCGGTGTCGATCCCGGTGCGGCGGGTGCAGCGCGTGGTCGGCGTGCTGACGATCGAGACCGACGGCGTCGACGACATCATCGCCGATCAGCGTCGCGCGCTCGCGCCGTTCTTTCTCGTCGCTCTGGGGGTGACGATCGTCACCTCGCTGCTGATCACCGCTTTCGTCGCCCGGCCGATCCGCCGGCTGTCGATCGCTGCGGACGTGGTGCGCGAGCAGGGGCCGCGGCATGCGGAGATCCCCGACCTGTCCTCGCGCCGGGACGAGATCGGGGACCTCTCGGTCACCTTGAACGCAATGACCCACGCCATCGCCGAGCGGATCGACACGATCGAGGCGTTCGCCGCCGACGTCGCGCACGAGGTGAAAAACCCGCTCACCTCGATCCGCAGCGCGCTCGAAACCTTGCCGCAGGTCACCGACCCTGAGCGCCGGGACCGCCTGCTCGAGGTGCTGCGCCACGACGTTCAGCGCATCGACCGGCTGATCACCGACATCTCCAACGCCTCGCGGATGGACGCCGAGCTCTCGCGCGCCGCCGTCGAGCAGCTCGATCTCAACGAGGTCTTGAAGGAGATGGTCAACCTCTACGCCGACATCCGCCGCGACGGAGAGGCCGAAGTCGTCTTTTCCGACGGGCGCGGCAAGATGCTGGTCGAGGGCGTCGAGAGCTCGCTCACCCAGGTGTTCTCGAACCTCATCGACAACGCCAAGACTTTCTCTCCGGCGGGCGGCGCGGTGCGGGTGACGGCGAGTCTTCTCACCTCCGGCTCGCAGGCCCCGGGCGTGCGCGTGACGGTCGAGGACGAGGGCCCGGGCGTGCCCGAGGAGGACAAGGAAAAGATCTTTTCCCGCTTCTATACCGAGCGGCCCAAGGGCGCGGCGTTCGGCTCGCACTCGGGACTGGGCCTCGCGATCGCCAGGCAGATCGTCGCCGCGCACGGCGGCGCGATCTGGGTTGAGAACCGCCGCGACGAGGCCGACGAGGTCGCCGGCGCGCGCTTCGTCGTCGATCTGCCCCGACGGCGGCGCTAGTAACCGACGTTAACCCTGCGCCTCGGCGACTTCAGCAAAACCGTCACAGACCCCTATGCGCGGCGCACAATGCGCGATTAGATGCGGTGCGGAACAACGGCAAATGCGAACCGGCGCCCATGATCGGCATCCTCATCGTCACCCACGGCCGCCTGTCCGAAGAGCTGCTCGCCGCGACCGAGCACGTCGTCGGCGATCTTGAGCGCGCGCGCGCGCTCGCGATCGGCCCGGACGACGACCTCGAGCGCCGCCGCGCGGACATCGAAAAGGCGATCAAGGCGGTCAACGACGGCTCGGGCGTGGTGATCGTCACCGACATGTTCGGCGGCACCCCGGCGAACTTGGCGATCACCTTCCTCGAGAAGGGCAAGGTCGAGGTGCTCGCGGGCGCCAACTTGCCGATGCTGGTCAAGCTCGCCGAGGCGCGCGAGACGATGAAGGTCGCCGACGCCGCCGAGGCCGCGCGCGCGGCGGGCTGTAAGTACATCGCCGTGGCGAGCCGCATCCTCTCCGGCGACGCGGCGTGAGCGACAAGTCGGGGGAGAAGGCCCGGGCGAAGGGGACCGGGTCGATGGCGCGCCGGCGCGCCGAGATCTGCAACGCGCTCGGTCTGCACGCCCGCGCCTCGCGGATGTTCGTCACCACCGCCCAGAAGTTCGAAGCCAAGGTCGAGGTCAGCTGCGAGGACAGGTCCGCGCCGGCGGACTCTGTGCTGAGCCTCCTGGAGCTGGTCGCCCCCAAGGGCTCGACGATCGAGATCGCCGCGACGGGCCAGGACGCTGAGGCGGCGGTCGACGCGCTGGTCAAGCTGGTCGAGGCGGGGTTCTATGAGAGCGAGAAGTCCGCAGAGGGACAAGACAAGTAGGAACCTCAACGCTGACGGCTCGGGGAGGGGCTCCATGTTCAAATGGGCGGCGGCCGCATTGGGACTACTCGCGGCGGCGTGTACGGAGCGGCCGGAGTTTTCTGTCGCGTCGGCCGATCAAATGTCTCGCGAGCAGGCGCTCGACGCCGACGAATGGGCCCCAGGGGAGCGCCCGAAGATTGCGACCGACGCCGAGCGTTTGGTGCGCATTCGGATCGTTCCGAGCCAACCGGCCTCGTTTGCGGACTTCTACGACAACAACATGGGCATCGTGACGGACGTGTTCCTGCGCCCCTGTGGGGATCCGGTCGTCGAAGCGTGGGGCGGGCTCAGTCGGTCGCCTGAAGATCGCGACGTCTATGAGGCCTACTTCCCGGCGAGTCTGGGCGAGATGGGCACGGGCGTTTCAGGTCTCGTCGGCTGGCCAAGTTCATTCGGGGCGCCTGACGGCATTTGCATGCAGATCGCGCATTCGTGCTGGCGCACGGGCGATCACGCGCAAGGCGCGGGCTGCTTCAACCTCATGCCGGCGGACAGATTGCGCTCGAACGTCATGTCTCTTGGTGCGCATTCGCGCGTATTCGAGACCGACGAGACGTCGGAGCTGCGCGAAACGCAATATCAGCGAGCTCAGTCGGACGACCCCGACGCCTGCGTCGACAATCCGTTCTGCGATCTTCGGTAGGCTGGGAGGAGCAGCGGCCGGCGTCGTCGCGCGCCGCCGGCCGTTCGCGTCTACTCTGGACCGTGCACCGCCGCCTTGTAGCTCTCGAAGCTGTCGAGGAACGTTGGATCCTCCGCCGCGATGTCGATGATCTGTCCTGGTATCAGCTTGACGTGGTCCACGAACAATTCGGGATCGATGCCTATTGAGACAGCGAGGTCGTAGTGAATGCCGTCCATGAGTTCTTGGAAGGCAGCCCGATCGACGCTTTCGGCGCCGTCGGCCAGCGTCATGACCGACGCCTGATAAGCGCGGCCGATGTGCGGGTTCGACCACAAGGCCTGAACCATGGGTTCTTCGTCGCCCTGCATGCTGACCGAGCCGGCTTGTCCCGCTGCGTGCGGCGTAACGTCGGCCAGGCCGTGTCCGACCGGATGTTCGTCTTGCGCGAAGGCGCCCGACGCCAAAGTCGCGGCGGCGGCGAGCGCGGCGAGGGTTCTGGTTTTCATCGTCAAATCCTTCCGTTTAGGCATGTCGCTTTCGCTCGCACAATCGCGGCCCGGCGGCCGTCCAGGAGCGTTCGGCGGGGAGCTCAATCGGGCCCGAACATCGCCGCCTTGAAGCTCTCGTAGCTGTCGAGGAACGAGGGATCTTCCGCCGCCAAGTCGAGCACTTGGCCCGGGATCAGCCGCATATGATCGACCATCATGTCGGGGTCATAACCCAATGAGACGGCGAAGTCGCGGATGATGCCCTCCGAAGCTTCCCTGAACTCCGCCTCGTCAACGTTCTCCACACCGTCTTCAAACGTCATTACGGCGAACTGGTAGGCGCGGCCCATATGAGGGTTGTTCCACCAAGCCTGCATCTCGGGATCTTCCTCGCCTTGCAGGCTCATCGTCACGGCGTTGCCGGCCGCATGGGACGCGCCGTCGGCCTCGGCGTGACTGGCCGGCGGTTCTTCCTGCGCGAAGGCGGCCGGCGCCAAAGTCGCGGCGGCGGCGAGCGCGGCGAGCGTTCTGGTTTTCATCGTCATGTCCTTTCCTTCAGACGTGCTTCTCCCGTCCTCGGAATCGGGGTTTCCCGTCCTCCGGACCAGCTTCCGTTATGGAAAAAGAAGCTGACGTGACGTAAAAAATATTGGGCATTATCCCCTTGACATACGGTGCGCCGGGTCATAGATTGGGCGCATGAAACAGACTGTCCAAGACTTCTTCCGCCAGTTCCCCGACGATGAAGCGTGCCTTGCGCACCTCTTCGACGTTCGCTTTGGCCAGGGCCACGAGTGCCCCAAGTGCAAGCGGTCGGCGAAGTGGTATCGGATCGCCGCTGAGCGGGCGTTCTCGTGCCAATGGTGCGGGCATCACATCCACCCGACCGTGGGGACGCCGTTTGAGAAGTCACGCACGTCCCTCCAGCTCTGGTTCTACGCGATCTTCCTGTTCACCAAGTCGCGCAACGGCGTCGCCGCCAAGGAACTGGAGCGCCAGTTGGGCGTCACCTACAAATGCGCGTGGCGCATGGGCCATGAGATCAGAAAGCACATGGCCGAGATCGACGGCGACGCCCCGCTCGAATGGCATGTCGAGATCGACGAGACCTATGTGGGCGGCGTCTCCAAGGGCAAGCGCGGGCGCGGGGCCGACAAAGCCATCGTCTTCGGCATGATCGAGCGCGACGGCGACGTGGTGACGCTGGTCGTCCCGAACGCCCGCAAGGCGACGCTGCAAAAGCTGATCGTCGAGAACGTCGCGCCGGGCGCGACCATCTACACGGACGGCAACTACTCCTACGCCGGGCTCGCCAAGCACGGGTTCACGCACAAGACCATCGACAAGGACAAGGACGGATATGCGCGCATGGGCGTGCACGTGAACAACATCGAGTCGTTCTGGCGCCAGCTCAAAGCCGGGATCAACGGCACCTACATCCATGTCAGCTCAAAGCACCTGAGCAAGTACACCAAGGAGTTCGAGTTCCGGTTCAATCGCCGCGCTTGCCCCGAGCGGATGCTCCCCGAGCTGCTTTCGGTTTTCCCTTCTTAGGGTTCTTCACCATGTGATCGAGCACGCGGTCGAACCGTTCCTTCTCGGACGGTTCGTCGTCGGCGTGCTCCTTGATGAAGTCGTCGAGCTTACCGCTCTTCTTCGCTTTCTTGAGTGTCGTCATCACGCATCTCTTCGATTGTCTCCGCCATCTGCCTTTGGCTTTCGGCAATTTGGTCAAGCTGTTCTTGGTACTGCTCTAGCGCTTCAAGTGCCACGCCTCGACCGGCCTCCAAACCATTGGAAAAATTATCTGTCATCAGCTGAAGGGCGGCGAATATTGACGCGACTATGATGCCGACTGCGAAGCCGGCGACGCCAGCGGTGGTGAAGAATATCTTCCAGATCCCGGGCTTCTGGTCGACTTGCCTTTGAAGATCGTTCTTGATCGCTTTCATCTCGGTCCGAACCCCACGCAGTTCAGACTCCGCCCAGTCCTTTCCCGCGGGCATCTGCGCGTTTTCGGCCCTGACGTTTGGGCTTGGGTCAGTCGGCGTCGAGTACGACTTCGCAGGGGTGACGATAGGTTGCACCGTCGACGCGGAGTCTTCTTCGGTGAACCCAAAGTCTCCTTGCTTTGGACCCTTGCCCTTATTCTTGGCCATCGGGCTTCTCGCCCTCGATGATCTGAATCTCGACGTTCGGGTTGTCGATGATCATTTTCTGAATGATGTCCCGGAGCGAAATAGCGACGCCGAACGGCAGTACTACAGCCATTCGCCACTGCACCGGCTGATCGTTCATCTTCTCCCCGAAGGTCAGGCGTGCGCCTCCGGGGCTGATGGCCAAGTTCACGATATTGCCAAACACCGCCGGAACCGTGATCGCCTCCGGCAACATCGACGGCTCCGCGTCGCTCGACGCTTCTTGCGGCTTTGTTTCGTCCGACATCAATGCACCTCCGGTTGAGTCGCGTTCTCATATCACGACTCCCCGGAGGGTAGCTGGCCGGGCAACGTATGCCCAGGGGATAATCCCCAAATATTTTACTCGGAGTCAATCAGACTCAACACGAAATGCTTAAAGGAATGTCCGTCATGTCGTTTCGCGAAAAGTCGGCTTGGATCACGTTCTTGACGGTGCTTCTCGCCGCTGCGGTGAACATCGCGGTGCTTTCGACCGGCCGCCTGGAAGGCCTGGAGCGGCTACATTTCTTGTTCTTGTGCGTGGTCGGATTGGTCGTGCTGCAGGTTGTCCTGCACGTCGTCGTCGCGATCATGAACCCGGCGGACGCGCGCAGCCCCAAGGACGAGCGTGAGCGGGCGATCCAGTTGCGTTCGCACAGCGTCGGCTACTATGTGCTCCTCGTCGGCGTATTGGGGATGTTCATCACCGGGCACACCTTCATCCACGCCGGCGCGGTGCTTTATCACGCGCTCGCCGCGATGGTGCTCTCGACGCTGTCTATCTCGCTGACCCAGATCATCTTGTTCCGGATCGGACGCTGAGGCATGGCGAAGCTCCCCATCGCCAACAACATCCGTCGTCTGAGGTTCGAACACGACGAGATGACCCAGGCCGAGCTCGCTGAGAAGATCGGCATGACCCGCCAAACCGTCGCTGCGATCGAGAAGGCGAAGTATTCGCCCTCGCTTGAGGCGGCGTTCCGGATCGCACAGGTGTTCGGGGTTGGAGTGGAGGAGGTGTTTCAGTGGACGGAGGGGGAGTAGCGTCCGGCGTCTCTCGCGTGCGAATAGTGTCAAAGAACGGAGGATAAGATGTTCAATAAGAATTCTGTATCGCTCGCCCTCGGCGCTCTCGTCTTCTGCGCCGGTTCCGGCGCGGCGGCGCAGCAAGGTGAAAGCGTGTCGGCGCTTTACGACACTGACAACCCTGTGACGGTAGTTGGGGAAATCGTCGAGGTTGAATGGTCGGCGCCGCGTTCGCGTCTGCATGTGCACGATGAAGAAACGGACCGGCGGTGGATCATAGTCGGCGGTTCGCCTTACGACCTGTCGGCCGAGCAACGCGCATCCGTCCGCGCCGGCGAGTCCGTGCGCGTAATCGCCTTCCAGTCACGTGACAGGGTTTGCGCCCCCGCGTGCAACGCGTTCGGCGACGAATTCGCAAAGTCGGACGGATCGCCCCTGGTGACGCCGCCGTTGCCGCCTCGCCACTAGGAAGGCGACTTGGAGACGGGGGCCGAACGAGGCGCGTTGAGCTGGTTCGACGTGTCGGCCGCGGTTGGTCGTCAACGGCCTTTGCCCGTTTCGCTGCGGTTCAAGTGCTCAAGCAGTTCAACCAGACTGTCGAGCCGCGTGCCGGCTGGGGACTCGGCTTCAACGGAACCGCTCTTGAACCAGAAGGCGCGCAATCCGGCCGCGACCGAACCCTGAACATCTTTTTCGAGGTCATCGCCCACGAACCAACACTGGGCGGCGGCGCATTGGAGTTCTCCCAGCGCGAGGTTGAAGATGGCGGGATCGGGCTTTCGCAATCCGACCTCGGACGAAACGATGATGGTTTCGAAGTAGGCCTCGATGCCGAGAGCGGCGATCTTGCTCCGCTGCATCTTTGATCCGCCGTTGGTGATGACGCCCATCCGAACGCCTCGGCGCCGGAGCGCTTCGAGAAGGTCTTTGGCGTCCGGAAACAGAACAGCGGCCGCGCCGAAGCGCGCCGTCCAGTGCTCAAAGAGCGCGATCGGATTGGGGGCTGTTCGCCAAAGGGCGGATGCCGCGAGCGTCTCGGCTTGCCGCATTGTGCCGAAGTCGTCCGCAGCAACTATGGCGGCGTGAACCTCGTCTGGCTCGCACGGATGCAGAGCGTTTTCGAAATCCGCGGCGAACCATCGAGAATATTTTTCAATTGCCGCTGCCCGATCGGCCAGCGTCTCGTCCAGGTCGAAGAGGATTGCGGCTGGCTGCATGGTGGGGACTCGGCTGACATTTTCGAAGATTCGGCGGAAGGCCCTCATTCCGCACGGGCAGGCGCTTCGACTCTGCGGCAGGATCAGGACCTCACTGACATTCCCACATAAAGATACCTTTATATGATCTTGCCGATTGGCCCGGAAGCTGCTAGCACCGCGCCAACCTGAAACGCCGCGCGTGCGAGACGCGGCGTACAATTCAACACTATACACCCGAAGGACGAGCCCATGACTGACGCCGCGCCATCCCACGACTATGCGGTCAAGGACATCTCCCTGGCGGACTGGGGCCGCAAGGAGATCGAGATCGCCGAGATCGAGATGCCCGGCCTGATGGCCGCGCGCGCCGAGTACGGTCCGGACAAGCCCTTGAAGGGCGCCCGCATCGCCGGCTCGCTGCACATGACCATCCAGACCGCGGTGCTCATCGAGACGCTGCAGGCGCTCGGCGCCGAGGTGCGCTGGGCCTCGTGCAACATCTATTCAACCCAGGACCACGCCGCGTCGGCCATCGCCGCGACCGGCACGCCGGTGTTCGCCCACAAGGGCGAAACGCTCGAGGAGTACTGGGACTTCGCCGACAAGATCTTCGAATGGCCGGGCGGCGAGCCCGCCAACATGATCCTCGACGACGGCGGCGACGCGACGCTGCTGGTGATGCTTGGCTCGAAAGCGGAGACCGACCCGTCCGTGCTGGACAATCCGTCCAACGATGAAGAAAAGGCGCTGTTCGCCACGATCAAGCGCCGGCTGGAGAAGAACCCGGGCTGGTACTCCAAGCTGAAGGCGTCGATCAAAGGCGTCTCGGAGGAGACCACGACCGGAGTCATGCGGCTCTACCAGATGGAGAAGCGCGGCGAGCTGCCGTTTCCGGCGATCAACGTCAATGACTCCGTGACCAAGTCGAAGTTCGACAACAAGTACGGCTGTCGCGAGAGCCTTGTCGACGCCATTCGTCGGGGCACGGACGTGATGCTCGCCGGCAAGACCGCGTTCATCGCCGGCTTCGGCGACGTGGGCAAAGGCTCGGCGGAATCGCTGCGCGGCGCGGGCGCGCGCGTGACGGTCGCTGAAGTCGACCCGATCTGCGCGCTGCAAGCCTCGATGGAGGGCTTCGACGTCAAGACGCTCGACGACGTGGTCGAGGACATGGACGTGTTCGTCACGGCGACGGGCAACAAGTCGATCATCACGGTCGATCACATGCGCCGTATGAAGAACATGGCGATCGTCTGCAACATCGGTCACTTCGACAACGAAATCGAGGTCGAAGGCCTGAAGAACTTCAAGTGGATCAACGTCAAGCCGCAGGTCGATCTCGTCGAGTTCCCCGACGGCAAGCGGATCATCCTTCTCTCGGAAGGCCGCCTGGTGAACCTCGGCAACGCCACGGGCCACCCGAGCTTCGTGATGTCGGCGAGCTTCACCAATCAGACGCTCGCCCAGATCGAGCTGTGGTCGCGCGGGGAGAAGTACGAGAACAAGGTCTACACCCTGCCCAAGTCGCTCGACGAGAAAGTCGCTCGGCTGCACCTCGAAAAGCTCGGCGTGAACTTGACCGAGCTCTCCGAAGAGCAAGCCGACTACATCGGCGTGGCGAAGACGGGGCCGTACAAGCCTGATCAGTACAGGTACTGATTGACCGATATCGCAAAGAAGAGCGCGCCTCTCGCCAACGCGAGGGGCGCGCTTTGTTTTTTGGGCGCAAGCGTTTCGCTTAGTTTCCGCCGCGACCGCCCGGTCCCGGCCGCCCCGCGTCGAACTCGGCGCGGCTCAACCTGCCGTCGCCGTCTTCGTCAGCGCGCGCCAGCATCGGATGCGGCGCCGCCTCGAACTCGGCGCGGGTGATCTCGCCGTTTCCGTCCGCGTCGGCGGCTTGAAACATCATCGCGCCGCGCGGGCCGTCCGCGCCGGGGCCGCCGAAGCGGCCGCCGTCTGGGCGTCCGCCGCCCTGCCCACCGCCGAAACGCCCTTGCGGCTCGAATCCTTCGATTTCGGCCGCGGTGAGCACGTCGTCGTCGTTCGCGTCGGCTTGGTCGAACATAGCGACGCGTCGGGCGCCAAGCTCCCCGGCGTCAATGTAGCCGTCGCTGTTTGCGTCCATGCGCTCGAACATTCGGCCGGCGAAGTCCTGGGCGCCGGCGGGGGTCGCAACAAACGCCAGCGCCGCCGCGCCGGCGAGCAAGCCAAGCTGTCTCATGGGGGTCGTTCCTCGTGCAGCGTCGCGCGAAAGGCGCGCATCGCCTTTAGAACGCACGGCGTGAAGGAACCCGTCGCTTGGGCGGGCGGCGCGGCTCAGCGGGTCTGGGCCAGCATCCGGTAGGCTTCGTTCATCGATCGCGCGATCTTGTAGGTGCGGTACGGAAACTTCGCCTGAAGGACCGCGGCGAAGGAGTCAAATTGGGTGTCGTGGGTGACCAGGATGGTGATCAGATCCGGCGGCGCGCCTTCGTACTCGGAGGCCCCCGCCGAAAGCTGGTTCACCGGTTCGTTGCCGACGTCGCCGGTGTAGCGCAGCAGGTCGATGATCTCGTGATAGAACATTGCCCCGGGATGATCGCGCGTCAGCTTGACGTAGTAGTGGGCATATTCGTCGCCGCTGACGTCGCCGATGAAGCGCACCTCCAGAATGCGGTCCGGATCTGACAGACTATGTTCGATCGGCATCGGACATGTCCCTCGCCAAATTGTCGGCGGCCCGTTCATTGTCGCGGCGGACGCTTAACGTCAGGTTGCATCGCCGGGATTGCGCTTCTCGCCGGCGAGTTGGTCCGCGGGGTGTGAATATTCTTGGTGTACGGGGCGTTAGCCGCGCCAGATCAGCCCTCGCTCGCGCAACTCGCCCAAAGTCTATGTTCGCGTCCGCGAGCTGAGCACGCGCTTGTAGGCGTCCTCGACCGTCCGGGCGACGCCGTAGCGGCGAAACTGAAACGTTGATCGAATGAACTCCAGCCAAGCGTCGAACCTGCCGTCGTGGGTGACGAAGATGGTCATTGGGTTTTTGCTCTTCGCCCGATCCGACTTGTTGATGCGCGTGGCGAGGTCCTTGAGCGCCGCATTATCGATCCCGCCCTCGTACCTGAGCAGATCGATCACCTCGTCGAAGAACCCCGCATCGCGGTGGTCACGCGCCAGCTGGACGTAGAAGTCGACATACTCGTCGCCGCTCACCTCGCCGATAAAGCGGATCTCTAGTATGCGGTCAGGTTCGGAGTAGGAGTGTTCGATCGGCATGACAGCGAATTGGCTGCGGCAGCTCGAAGCGCTGTGTTGCGCCCAGTTGCGCGAGAGTGAGCCTGTAAGCGACGCTCGTCCACCGAGGAGATGCACTGGTCTGGGGGGGAACGCAGGTCCCGCAGTGAACGAAAGGCGGATTTCAAGCGGGGTCTTGGCGTCATAAGCTGACGGCGGACCACAACGCAGGAGAGAGCTGCATGCGTTTCACGATCGCGACCCTCGCAATCGTTCTGCCGGCCCTGGCGTCCGCCTGCGTCCAGGCGACGCCGGACAAGGAGTTGCGGGTCGAGACCGAGCCGCCCGCCGACGTCAGCCTGTGCGAGCGGATGGCGGAGGACTTCGAGATGGTCGTCGCTGAAGACAGCGCACTCAGAGGCCGGCTCTACCGCGTCAGCCACGCCGACCGGCTGATCTCGGCGCGCGGCGTGTCCTGGGGTTTCCGCTTGATCGATGAAGATCCCGCCACGGCGTGCGAGACGACGGCGAACGGTTCAAGCTGCGCGATCGAAGGGCCGGCGGAGTTCCATGTCGAATCCAACGCCGGGCGGGCGGTCTATCAGGTGCGCGCGGGCGATCGCGCCCA
>JASFUX010000074.1:0-13577 GCA_050050115.1 Maricaulaceae bacterium
AGCGGACCCTGCTTCAGAAACAGCGTCTGGATCGCGCCGCGCGCCCAGCGCTGGCGCTGCACGAAGAAGGCGCTGACGCTCTCGGGCGCGAGGCCCAACGCCAGCGGCTCGTTCAGGTAGCGCGTCACATAGCCCTTCTGCAGCAGCGCCATGCTCAAAAGGATGTCCTCGGTGATCGAGCCTTCGGGCAGCTTGTCGCCGACCGTGCGCATCGCTTCGCGGCGCGTCACTGAGTTCGAGCCGCAGCAGAAGGCCGCGTCCCAGCCGTCCCGGCAAGGCATGACTGTTTCGAAGAAGAAACGCTGGTCGTCCGGCACCTTGGCGCGGAGCTTCAGGTTCGTTTGGAACGGGTCGTTGTTGTAGAAGGTGTGGGGAATCTGAACGATGCCGATCTTGGGATCCTTGAAAAAGCCCATCGTCCGGATCAGGAAGTTCTGCTGCGGCACGAAGTCTGCGTCGAAGACGGCGAAGAAGTCGCCGTCGACCTTGGTCAGCGCGTGATTGATGTTGCCGGCTTTCGCGCCCTTGTTGTCGGGGCGGATGATGTAGCCGACGCCGCGCTGCTGGCAGAAGTCTCTAAGCCAAGCGCGGCGGCCGTCGTCGCACACCCAGACCTTGAAGTTCGGATAGTCGAGCGACAGCGCGCCGACGATGGTCTTCTCGAGCACGTCGAGCGGCTCATTGTAGGTGGCGATCAGGACGTCGACGCTCGGTGCGCTGTCGGCCGGCGCGGCGCGCAGCTCGGCTTCCAGCACGTCCGCTTCGGCCGAGCGGTTGGTCGGCTTCTGGAACATCAAGAACAAGATCACCGCGTCGCCGTAGGTGATGAGCTCGGCGAGAAATACGGTCCAAATCCAGCCGACCTCGAGCGGCGAGCCGTCCGCTGACAGAACGCTGTCGAAAAGCCGCCAGTACAGATAGCGCGCGAGAAAGAGCGCGGTGACGACGCCCAGCACCGCGCGCCAGGGCCGCGACATCGGATCGGCGAGCGGACCAGCGACGACGTAGAAAGCGAGCGCCAAGAGCACCGGCGCGAGCAGCAGCGTCAAAGGCGCGGCGTCAAGGAACATGGGCCCGGGCCGTTACGCAGGCTGGTCCGGAGCCGGCTCCGCGTCGGCGATGTCGACATCGCCGCCGAGGCCGAAGCGGTTGAAGCGCACTTCGGCGAGACGGCCGACGCCGCAGCGGTCGCCGACGTTTTCGCCAAGGGACGCGGCCGGCAGGGCGACGTCGACGAGGAACCGCCGCGCGCTCGGCTCGGGAGATTCCGCAGCGAGCAGCTGCACGTCGCGTCGCGCGGCCGAGCCCGAGACCGCGGTCACCTGGCCGGTGATCCAGCGGCGCGAGCCGACCAGACGCACCGAAGCGGCGTCGCCGACGTCGATCGAGCTGACGGCGCGCTCGGAGAGAAGCACCGAGACGAACCGGCTCGCGCAGTCAGCCAGTTCGATCAGCGTCTGGCCTTCGACCACGGCCGTCCCCTCGCTGGCCCCGACGGTCCAGACGACGTGGCGCGCGGGCAGGACCGCTTCAAACTGCGTGGCGCGGTCGAGCCGCTCTCGCTCGGAGGAGATGAGATAGGCCAGGCGTTGTTCGGCCATCTCGATCTCGGAGACCTCGGCTTCGAGTTCGAGGCGGCGCAGGAACAGCCGGTCGAGCTCCTGGACCGAGTAGGGCGCGTCGTTGAAACCGTCCTCCAGGAAGATCTCTTGATCCGCAGCGGACGCCTTGATCCGCGCGCGCTCGAGCCGGGCTTCGGCGGCGGCGCAGCGGGCGGTCTGGGCGTCGAGGTCGGCCTCGGCGATCGTGACGGAGAGGATCGGCGCCGAGCCGCGATTGGCGAGCTCGCGCGCCCGGTCCCGATCCTGGCGCAGCAGCTGCTCCTCGACCCGGCAGGTTCTGAGTTCGGCCTCGTAGAGCGCCGCCTCCTGAGTGGTTAGTGATTGGGCGAAGACCGTGAAGCCGTCGGCGCGCTCGGACAGCGAAGCGGCGCGAGCGTTGATCTGGGCGAGATGTGCGCGCGCCAGCGTAAGCCGCGTGCGCGCGGCGGCCTGCTCTTGCTCCAGCTCGGCGAGACGATTCCGATCGGGCGCGACCGCTTCGACGAGGCGCAAAGAACGATCTTCTCGAATGAATGCGCCGTCCGGGGGGAGCGGTTGGACGATGGTCCCGGGGATCGGCGCGGAGATGCGGTAGAGTTCCGCATTCACATAGGCGGAGTAGGACACGTAGTTCAGAAAATACGGCAGCACGGCGATCGCGACGATCGCAACAAGACCGGCTGCGATCGCCAAGCGGACTTTCTGCCCCTGAAATAGGCGAACCATCATCGTTACACATCACGCCGGCGAGTTAACTCCACAGTATGCGTAACAAAAAATGGTCAGCGGGCGCTTAACGACGCTTCGACAATACGATCTAACGCGGGCGTCGTTGCGCGCGACTCGCGGACGTTTGGTCGCCCGATAGCCCGCCACCATTGGGATGGCGCTCGCTTCCTTTTCAGATTTATCGGTGCTAGGGAGGCGCGCAAAGACGGCGTGCGGCGCGGGCTCTTTGGATGTCCCGCGATGCTGGAGCCGAGAAGAACGTTAAGGTGTGGGGAGGACCTTTAAGATGTCTTCACGAACTTGGAGCACGGGCCTGGCGGCGGGCTGCGCCGCGATCGCGGCGAGCGGCTGTGCGATGATGCAGACCGAGCCGGTAATGCTGGCCGGACAGGAATGCGCTCGCCCGCCGGTGCTGCATTGCCCCGAAACGGATTGTCCCGGAGAGGTCGTCACCGACGGCGGTCCGGTGGTCGAGCCGACGACGGGGCGGAACTACTTCCTCGACTACCCGTGCGATCTGAGGCCCGGCGAAGACGTGACGCTGATCCTAAGCCTTCACGGCGGCGGCTCGTACGGGAACTGGCAGCGCCACTATTTCCCGATCCTCGACTATGTCGACAGCCATCGGCTGGTGATCGCGACGCCGAACACCCGCGGCTGGTCGTCCGCTGACGACGAGTATCTGCAGAACATCGTCAGCGAGCTCATCGACGAGATCGGCGCGGAGAACGTGTCCTCGTTCTGGCTCGCCGGCCATTCGATGGGCAGCTTCAACTCGCGCCGGCTGGTGTGCACCGATTTTTTCGCCGACAAGGCTGACGGCTATCTGAGCCTTTCGGGCGGCCGGGTCGGCAATCCGCCCGATCTACAGCAACCGGCGTTCAACATTCCGCCGACGAACGGCTCCGATCCGAACGCGCGACGCGGGCCCGGCGCGGGCGGGCCGCCCCCGGGCGCCGGCGGACCGCCTCCGGGCGGCGGAGGCGGCGGGCCGTTCAGCGCGATAGCGCGCGCTGAAGCGGCCAACCTCGAATGCGGCTTCTCGTTCATCTACGCGGGAGGCGGTCACGAGCCGTCCGCCATCGCGTTGCCGGAAACCTCGAGCTACGCCGACGCGAACGGTTGCGAGCCTCGGGTGATCCGCGAAGAGGTGGTCGATACCGAGCCGGGCTACGTCTATGACTCGTCGCGCCAAGAATTCGGCACCGACGCTTGGGGTCGTTTGCCGCGCGGCGGCACGGCGGTGGTTATGGAGTACCCGAACTGCGACGACGGACGGATCGTCGCCGACGTGGTGCGCCAGAACAAAGGCCACACTGAAGGTCTCGAGCCCAATGTCACGCGGACGCTGGTCGAGCTGATGCAGTCCGCACCCGGCGGCAAGCTGAGAGAGAACGCAGGCTAGTCAATGCATCGCGGGCCGCGCCCGGACGCGCATCACGTCGCGCGGTCGGGGCGCGGCGCCGCTTGAAGGGGAGACTTCACATGAAAAGAAAACTGCTGCGCATCCAGGCGTTGGCTGCGCTCGGCGCTACCGCTCTTGCGAGCGGCTGCGCTCTAATGGAACCGGCCGAGCCTCTGCAGCTCGCGGGCGCCGAGTGCGTCCGTCCGCCCGTCCAGCATTGTCCGGAAGCTGATTGCCCCGGAGAGATGGTCATCGATCAGGGCCCAGTCGTCGAGCCGACGACGGGGCGGAACTACTTTCTCGACTACCCGTGCGATCTGCGCCCGGGCGAGGACGTCACGCTGATCCTCTCGCTCCACGGCGGGGGCTCGTACGGGAACTGGCAACGCCACTACTTCCCGATCCTCGACTATGTCGACGAGCATCGCCTCGTGGTGGCGACGCCGAATGCGCCGATCCAATTCTGGACCACCGAAGACGACGAGTATCTTCAAACGCTCGTCGCTTCGCTGATCGACGAAATTGGTGAAGAGAACATCTCCTCATTCTGGCTTGCCGGCCACTCCCAGGGCGGGATGACGTCGAACCGCCTCGTGTGCACTGATTTCTTCGCCGACAAGGTCGACGGCTGGCTGTCGCTCTCGGGCGGCCGCATCGGTCCGGCGGGTCTGGCGCCGAGCTTCGGCATCGGCGGCGGCGGGGCCGCGGCTGACGACGAGGGCGATGCGCCCGCTGAAGAGGCCGCCGCGCCCGCGCTGCCGGCGTTCCCGCCGATCGACGGCGCGAACGGTCCCGAACGAGCCCAGCCCGGCTCGGCCGTCACGCCCAAGTGCGACATCAACTACATCTTCACGACCGGGAACCGCGAGATCGCCGGGCTGCCCGAGGACTCGCCGTGGGCTGAGAAGTACCACTGCGACGCCCGCGTGCGCCGCGACGACATCGTCGACACCGAACCCGGCTACGTCTACGCCTCGAACGCGCAGGAAGACCCCAACCCCGCTTGGGGCCTGCTGCCGCGTCCGGGCACGGCGGAGGTCTACGTCTATCCGAACTGCGACGGCGGTCGCGTTGTCGCGGACGTGATGCGGCTCGACAAAGGCCACACTGAGGGTCTCGAACCCGTCGTGACCGAAACGCTGATCGAGATGATGCTGGCCGCTCCTGGCGGAAAGCTCAGGTCGAACAGCTAGATCCGCCAGCCTCACGCGGATCGAAAAAAGCGGGCGGGCCAAGCAAGGCCCGCCCGCTTCATTTTGTGCGGCGTGGTCCGCGCTAGCGCAGGGTGCCGTAGTCCCAGTGCTCGGCGACCTTGCCGTCCTCGACCCGCATCATGTCGAACCATGTCGTCGTATAGGTTTCGCCTTCGTTGCGGGGATGGGGCAGCTCGCGCTTGAAGACGAAGACCACCAGATCGTCCTCGGCCACGATCGTGACCAGGTTGTCGATTGTGTCGGGGATCTCGCGCGGCGGGCGCGACCCGAAGAACGCCTCGAAGGGCGCGCGGCCCGTGGGCACGAGCGGATTGTGCTGGATGTAGTCTTCGGCCTGGTAGTCGGCGTTGTTTTCGAGATGGCCCGCCGAGAGCACTTCGCGCCACCAGTCGTAGACCAGCCGCTTGTTGGCTTCGAGTTGCGGATCATCGCTTTCGAGCAGCGCCTGCTGATCTTCGGCGACGGTCACCGGCACGGACTGGCCTTCGACGATCGGAGCGGGGGCAGGGGCGCGCGAGGTCAGCATGGCGCCGCCGCCGTCGTTCCCCATGTCGTCCATAGGCGCAGTTGCGCAGCCGGCCATAAGAGCGGCCGCGCAGCAGCCGAGCAGCTTTTTCATCTTCAGGTCTCCCGTCCTCTTTTGGAAAGTCGATTAGACGCGCGCCGACCTATTCGATGTAGCCGGCCTCGCGGTAGTAGCGCTCCGCGCCCGGGTGCAGCGGCACGCCTTGGTCTTCGTAGACGGTGCGCGGATCGATCGAATAGCGACGGATCAGGAACATCAGGTCACGGCGCGATTCATCGATCGCTCTGGCGACGTCGTAAGCGGCGTTCTCTGGAGTGTCCTCGCGCGCGAAGATCACTTCGCCCGAGCGCGCGACCGTGCGGATCGGACGATCCATGCCTTGGATCAGCCCCCACTTGGTGGTCACGACCTCGTAGCCGGGACGCTCGGCCAGCTCGTCGACCAGCTCGTCGGGCAGGTCGAGGAAGTTGAGATCGTGCAGCTGGGAGAGAATGGTCCAATGCGAACCTTCCGGGTTCATGAACGGCGTGCCGTGATCGCCGATGATGACGTCGAACTCGGCGTTCGCTCGGGCGCCCATCGCGCCGTTGACCGAGCCGCCCCAGGCTTCGATGTCGGCGCGCGTGATCCCGTAGTGGTCGAGCACCTCGTTGGCTGAGCCGCCCGCGAGGATGCGGACCGGCATCTCGTTGTCGCGGATCTGAGCGAGGTCGGTGATCCCGGTCTCGGCCTTGACGGCGACGAGGAGGAACAGCGGATCCTCGATCTTGGCGATGAGGCGGAGGTTGTCCATGCCGCCGTTGTAGGCGCCCCCGAGGATGCCGCTGGCGGTGATCCCGAAGTCGACCGGCGCGGTGACGCGATAGGTCGTCCCGGTGCGCGCGTCGAGTTCGTCGAGCTCGGGCGGGATGGCGGCGGTGGAGACAACGCCAGGACCGCGGCCGCGGTTGCAGTTGCGGCAGAAGACGACATCGTAGCCGTAGGGCTCCATGGCGTCATGGACGAACTCGGCGAGCTCGCCCCAGGGGCAGCCGAACGGGCACGCCGTGGCGATCACCGGCCGTTTGACCTCCCAGCCGGTTTCGCCGACGTCGATCGTGCCGCCGGTTGCAAGTTCTTCGGCGTCGGGTTGAGCGAAGGCCGGCGCGGCCCAGGCGCCAGCCGCTGCGAAGCAGACGATGAGAGCAATGCGCGTGAACGACTTCATGGCTGGGCTCCTCCAGGGCTGCGCCGCCAAGCGAAGTAGCGCGTAAGAACGTCGAAGTGCGCTGGATCGGGCAGGGCGCCGGCGCTCGGCGTTCCGCGGAAGATCATCGCCTGCGGATTGCCGGCCGCGTATCGGGGCCATTCGGGCAGGCCGCCGCCGTTCGGATCGCCGGTCTTGGCGAAGTTCGTCCAGTAGGTGGCCATCGCGGCGGCCATGGCCCGGTCCTCTTCGCGCCACGGCATGGTCGGCTGTAGATCGAGGTGATCGAAAACGTAGGCCAGCTCGGCCGCGTGCGGCGCGCCCTGCACGCTCGCAAGCCGGTTGCCCTCGGGATAAGGCGGCTTCTGATCGAAGTAGTAGAGATAGACGTCGCCCTCGCCGGTCTGCGACTGAAGCTCCGCCCAGGTCACCGTGTGCCAGCCGAACATCACGTCAGTCGCCAGATCGCGCGAGGCTTGGGTCGCGTCGGTCTCCGAAGCGGCGGAGAACGTTTCGAGGATCTCGTCCGCAAACGGACCGTAGCGATCGCGTACGCCGGCTTCGTGCGCTTCAGTCCCTACCGGACCGCCGAAGAGCGCGCCTTCATCGGAGTTGAAGCCGATCAGAACGTCGACGTCGTTGTAGGCGCCGGCTTCATAGAGGCGATGCTGGTCGTCGGGGATCACGTAACCGTCCATGACTGGCCAGCTGACACCCTGCACGCCGCGCGCGGCGGTCTGCACTGCGGCTGCGGTGGCGGCGCGCATGTCGGCAAGCCCGCTCGCCTCAAGCGCCGCCTGAAGTTCAAGCCCCGCTGCTTCAGCCTGATCGAGACGCTGGACGTTCTCGCCCGGCAGCGGCGGGGAATGCGTCGCGCCGAACGAGCCGCCGCTTTCGGAGATCGCGCCGCGGAACAGGCCTTCGGCCAGAGGCGAAGCGGCCAGCATCGACACCGAGATGCCGCCAGCGGACTCGCCGAAGATGGTCACCTTGTCCGGGTCGCCGCCAAAGGCCTCGACGTTGTCCTGCACCCACTCCAAGCCGGCGATCTGATCGAGCAAACCGTAGTTGCCCGAGACCTCAGCGGACGACTCCGCGCTCAGCTCGGGGTGGGCGAGATAGCCCATCGGCCCGACGCGGTACGCGATCGAGACGACCACCACGCCGCGCTCGGCCAGCCGTTCACCGGAGTACATCGACGTCGACGTCGCGCCCGCGGAGAAGCCCCCGCCATAGATCCAGACCATCACCGGGAGCCCGGCGGACGATGTTTCGGCCGGCGTCCAGACGTTGAGATAGAGGCAGTCTTCGCTCGACTGGTTCTCCGCCACGCCGCCAGCGGCGGGTCCCGAAGCCTGATAGCAGGCCGGCGCGAAAGCGTCGGCCGCGCGCACGCCTTCCCAGGCAGCGACGGGCGAAGGCGCCGCCCAGCGCAAATCGCCGACGGGCGCCGCGGCGAACGGCACGCCGCGGAACACCGCCAGGCCGTCTTCGTGCGTTCCCGCAACGGCGCCGGCGCGTGTCTGCACGACCGGCGCAGACTCCGCGATCGTGAGCGGCGTCGGCGCCGTGCCGGCGGCGCAAGCGGTCAGGGCCGATGCAGCAAGCGCCGCCGCGGCGGAACGCATGTGAAAACGTCGACTATTGAAGACCATTCGCTGCGCGTTGCGCATCATATCCGCCTCCCCACCTTTGTTGCGCCGAACGCTATCTATCGGCTGTAGGGCGGTCAACGCGGATCGACGGGAAAGACGCGTCGCAAGAAAATGGTGAGCCGGCCGGGTCTCGAACCCGGGACCTACTGATTAAAAGTCAGTTGCTCTACCAACTGAGCTACCGGCTCGCCGAAAGGCGGCGCAAGCTAGAGGAATTCCCCGGAGAACGGAACCGCCGCGCCGAACTGTCCTCGCTAAATTCGACGGAAAGCCCGGATTGCCGCCTCGCGCCGTCATCCTGAGAGGCGTCGATGGTCGCCCGCCGCGTGTCATCAACCGAGAACGCTCGACTTCGCAGGTCGAGACGTTGATGGTGGGCGTCAGCGAAGCCTGCATGGAGCCCGCCGCTTGAATGATCTTGCCGACATCGGCGGCCCGTTGGGGCCGGCTGCGCCGCGGGCTCAGGCGCGGCGGCTCGACGGCGGCTATGAGGTGCGGATATCTCGACGCGGCGATGCGTTGAGCGCCACGGTGGTTTCCCATCGCGCGCCGGGCGCGTTGCGCGTGGCCGAAGGACGCGCGGCGCCCGAAGCGGCGGGGCTGGCGGGCCTCCTCTTTCCGATCAACGCGACTGCGCAAACCGCTGCGGCGCTGTCGGCGGCCGAGGGGGCGCTCAAGGTCGCCCTGACGCCGGCGCAGGTCGCCGCACGTCGGCTGCTGGTCGGCTTCGAGACCGCCAGCGCCTGTGCATGGCGGATGGGACTCGCTTGGTCGCAGCTCACAGGCGGCCTCGCGCACGCCGAGATCGTGCGCGAGGCGCGTGACGCGGCTGCCGCCGCCGTTGGCGCCATTTACGAGAACGGCGATTGGGCGCGGATCGGCGGCGGCGCGATCCGGCCGCGGCCGGCCGAGCTGCTCGAGCAGACCAATGCGATGCGCCACGCATTGAGGCTGCTTGCGCCGATGTTCGACGACATCGCACCCGACGCGCCGGCGATCGGCGACATCGAGGCGCGGACCTGGCCGCTGCTTGATGAGACGGGCATCGAGCGCGCGGCGACCGCTTTGAGCGAGGACGCCGGCTTTGCGGCGCGCCCGCACCTCTCCGGCCGAGCGGTCGAGGAGAGCCCGCGGGCGATCCTGGGACGGAGCGAGATTACCGAAGGGCTCGCGACTTGGTTCCGCGCACAGGCTGAGTTCGCCGCCGGTCTGCCTGATCGTCTCGAGCGCGCGTTGCGCGACGTGCGCGAATCCGATCCGGCGAGCGTCAACCTGAAGGGCTCGGGCAAGGGCTGGGGCATCGCCGTGACCGCGCGCGGGCGGATCATCCACTGGATGTCGATCGAGCGGGGCAAGGTGCGGGCTTGGCGGGCGATCGAGCCGACAGACTGGAACTTCGCGCCCAAGGGCCCGGTCGCGCGCGCTGCGGAGCTGTTGTCGCCGGATGCCGATCTCGCCGACGCGGGTCGCTGGATCGTCGCCGCGTTCGACCCGAGCGCGCCCTGCCGCGTCATCGTCGACGAGGGCGCCTAAGAGCGGCTACTCGACGGTGACCGACTTGGCGAGATTGCGCGGCTGGTCGACGTCCGTGCCTTTCTCGACTGCGATGTGATAGGCGAGCAGCTGCACGGCCGGTGCGAACACGATCGGTGCGATGAACGGATCACAGGTTGGCGCCTGGATGATCGCCGCGGCGGAATCGCCGGCTTCGTTCGCTCCCTGACGATCTGTGATCAGCACGATCTTACCGCCGCGCGCCGCGACTTCCTGCATGCTCGAGACGGTCTTTTCAAAGAGGTGGTCGCGCGGCGCGATGACGACGATCGGCGTTTCTTCGTCGATCAACGCGATCGGGCCGTGCTTGAGCTCGCCGGCGGCGTAGCCCTCGGCGTGGATGTAGGAGATTTCCTTGAGCTTGAGCGCGCCTTCAAGCGCGAGCGGGAACGCCGGACCGCGGCCGAGGTAGAGCACGTCCTTCGCCTTGGCGAGGTCGTGGGCAAGCGCGCGGATGTGCTCCGCGGCGCCGAAGCTTTCCGAGACGAGGCGCGGGATCTCCTGGAGCAGGCCGACGCGGCGGGCCTCCTCGGCGGCGTCGATCCGGCCGCGCGCCCGCGCCGCGGCGACCGAAAGCGCGGCGAGCACGGCGAGCTGGGAGGTGAAAGCCTTGGTCGAGGCGACGCCGATCTCCGGTCCCGCGAGGGTCGGCAAGATGGTGTCGGCGAGCCGCGCGATGGTCGACTCCTGCACGTTGACGATCGCGCCGGTGGCGAGCCCGCCGGCCTTGCACATCTCGAACGCAGCCTTGGTGTCGGCCGTCTCGCCTGATTGCGAGATCGCCAGCGCGATGTCGCCGGCCTGCAGGACGGGCGAGCGGTAGCGGTATTCCGAGGCGACGTCGCTCTCGACGCCCAGCCCGGCGAGGTCCTCGAACCAGTACTTGGCGATTTGACCCGCGTAGCACGCAGTGCCGCAGGCGATGATCGACATCCGGTTCGCGCGCGCGAAGTCGAGACCCTCCGGCGCGGTGGTGCGGCCTTCGACCGGGTCGACGTAGCGCGAAAGCGTATGGGCGATCGCCTCGGGTTGCTCGTAGATCTCTTTTTCCATGAAGTGGCGGTAGGGGCCTTTTTCGGCCAGCGCCGCCGACGCCGAGGAGATCGACAGCGGCCGTTCGGCCTTGGCGCCCGTATGGTCGTAGATCTCGACAGCCCCCGGACGAATGACGCTCCAGTCGCCCTCCTCGAGGTAGATGACCTGATTGGTGAACGGCGCGAGCGCGAAGGCGTCCGAGCCGAGAAAGGCTTCATCGTCCGAGATGCCGACGACGAGCGGGCTGCCGCGACGGGCGCCGAAGACCAGGTCGGCCTCGCCCTCGATCAGCACTGCGAGCGCGAAAGCGCCTTCAAGCCGTCCGATGACGGCGCGGAAGGCCTCGACGGCCGTGCGGCCGTCGACGAGTTCCTGGTCGATCAGGTGGGCGACGACCTCGGTGTCGGTCTGAGTGGAGAAGCTGCGGCCCGCGCGCTCCAGCTCGGCGCGCAAACGGGCGAAATTCTCGATGATGCCGTTGTGGACCACGACGACCCGGCCGGCGCGGTGGGGGTGGGCGTTGGTTTCGGTCGGCGCGCCGTGGGTGGCCCAGCGCGTGTGCGCCACGCCGACGACCCCGTCGACCGGCGCGCCGGCGAGCGCGGCTTCAAGCGCGGTCACCTTGCCGACCGCGCGCCGGCGCTCAAGCTCGCCGCTCGCGTCGACCACGGCGATCCCGGCGGAGTCGTAGCCCCGGTATTCGAGCCGTTTCAGGCCCTCGATCAGCCGTTCGCTGGTCGGTTGATGACTCGCGATGGCGATGATGCCGCACATGAGCAACTGCTCCTCAAGTCGCGCCCCCTTCGCCGCTGGCTTCGTCTCCGCCCAAGACGATGTAGCCGGGCGGCGTTATGCAGAGCAAATAACGTACCGCTTCGAATTGTGACTGACAGAGGTTAACCGAGCGCGTGCGCGCCGAGATTCGCTCGGCGCCTGCTGCGGAGGCGGGAAGCTCGCGCATCGGGCGAAGGAAACGCTCGGCTGCGCAACCGGCGGTCCTGAAGGCCCCGAAGGTCTAAGTCAGGCAGAGGCTGCGCGGCGAGGGCGCACGCGCGAAGTCCACCAGTTCGACCACCTCGGCCCGGTCGGGAAACATCTGAGCAATGTCGTCGAGCCGCTCGGCGAGCGCAGCGTCCCTGGCCGTCAGCAGACGACACGCTGCGCGCAGATCACGGATGATTGCGCGATCGTAGTCGCGCGCCTTGAGACCGGTGAGGTTGACCCCGCTCAGGGTCGCCGGCGCGCCATATGCCGACGCATAGGGAACGAGGTCGCCCGAGACCATCGCGCCGCCGCCGATGAAACTGTGGCGGCCGATGCGCACGCCGGGATGGATCGCGGCGAAGCCGCCGAGCACGACGTGATCGCCGACCGAGCAGGCCCCGCCGAGCGAGGCGTGATTAGCGAAGACGACGTGATCGCCCACCACGCTGTCGTGGCCGACGTGGGCGGCGACCATGAGCAGGCAGTCCGAGCCGATGCGCGTAGCGCCATTCGCGCTTTTCACGCCCGGATGCGCCGTCGCCTGCTCGCGCATCACGGTCCGGTCGCCGATGATGATCGCCGTCGGTGCATCACCGAAGCGCGGATCCTGCGGCGGTGCGCCAAGGCAGACGAAGGGATGAAGTACGCAATCCTCGCCCAGCTCGACACGGCCGACGACAGTGACGTGAGGGTGCAGCTTGGTGCGTGCGCCGATCTTGACCGGCCCTTCGATCCTGCAGAAGGCGCCGACGACGACGCCGTCGCCGAGCACGGCTTGAGGATCGACCAGAGCGGTCGGATGAATCTCGGCTGTCAGTTCGTCGGTCATCAGCCCCCGTCGCGACCTTCCAACTCGCTCGGCTAGTCCGGCATACGAAACTCGGCGCGCCCAAGCGCGACGAAATAGGGATTGGCGAAGTCCGCATCATCGCTCTGGTTGCGCTTGCCGTAGCGCAAAGGCGCGCCGTCGAGCGTCAACGTGCGTCCGCCGGCCGCCCGAAGCACTGCGTCTCCGGCCGCCGTGTCCCATTCCATCGTCCGTCCCAGACGCGGATAGATATCCGCCCGACCTTCCGCCACAAGACAGAACTTGAGCGAGGAACCGGCAGAGCTGCGCTCCGCGATCTGGTAGCGGGCGAGGAAATCTTCAGTTTCGGGCGTGTCGTGCGACCGGCTGGCCACCGCCGTCAAGCCGCCCGACGGGGCCTCGCGCACGGCGATCGGGCGGGCGGGGCTGATTCCGTCGGCGGCGTCTGCTTCGGCGGTCCACGCCTTGCCCGGCGCGGCGGCCCAGAGCTGCTTCAGCGCCGGCGCGAAAACCACGCCGGCGATCGGCGCGCCGTCGCGCACGAGGCCGATGTTGACGGTGAATTCGCCCCGGCTTTGCGCGCCCTTGATAAACTCCTTGGTTCCGTCGAGCGGATCGACGAGGAAGAACTCCCCGGCCGTGTCGGGAACACGTCCGGCCGACACTTCTTCCTCGGCGACGACGGGAACGTCCGGTGCGATCGCGCGCAGCCCCCGCAGGATCACGGCCTCCGCGGCTCTGTCTGCGGCGGTCACGGGCGAGCCGTCGTCCTTGCCTTCCACGCCGATCTCGCCGCTTTCATAGCAGCGCATCACCTCGCGGCCGGCTTCGAACGCGATGCCGATCAGCATCTCGACGAAGGCCTCGTCGATCGCTTCAG
>JASFUX010000075.1:0-13552 GCA_050050115.1 Maricaulaceae bacterium
CGTTGCCAGTCGGAGCCGGAGGAAGGGGGCTGTCGCGCGCACGCGAAGACGGCCGTCGCGAGCGCGTGCGCCCGCGACGGCCGTTCCTCGGCGGGGAGGTGTCGGCTCAGAAATCGAATCCGGCCAACCCGAGGAAGTTGTACGCGCCTGGGCCCGTCTCAGTGGCGGCCTCGACATTGTACTCCTGCGCGAAGACCGGCGAACCGGTCCCGATCAGGTCGTACTCGGAGACGGTGAACGTCTGGTAGGCTCCCAGGACGTAGAGGTTCTCGCCGTCGGCGCTGAGATACATGTCCTTGGTGTCGCCCGGAGGCGTGCCGGGCGCGCGCCGAGCGAAGGCGGTTTCCGCGCCATCGCCGACCTGATGTACCATGCCGGCCTCATCGACGTTGAACTCCGAGATGAAGTTGCCGCCGAAGCTCGACACGTAGAGTTTCGAGCCGTCCGCGCTCAGGATGGTCCAGCACGCCTCGTCGATGTCGGCGCCTTCGCCGGTGCCAAAATGAGCAGCCTCGGCGACTGCGCGACCGTCGTCGACGAGCACGGTCAAGGAATGATCGCGCTTCTCCGGCGTCAGGTTGAAGTTCGACACGTAGAGCACGTCGGCGTTCTGCGCCCAGCTAAAGCCGATGCTGCCGGCGACGCCTTCTTCTTCGAAGAATCGGGCGTTCTCAACCGCGCCGGTTTCGCCGTTGAAGTCATAGACGTAAACGCGGCTCGGCCTTTGCTCGGTGGGCGTTTCGGTGGCGAAGTGGGCGATGCCCCAGGTCGCGACCGCGAGCTTGGAGCCGTCGTGGTTGAAGGCCACCGTGGTAGGTCCGCCGTTCGTGCCGGGATAGGCGTCGAGCATCCGCTCTTGCGTCAGCGCGCCGGTGGACGCGTTGAACGAAAAGAGCGTGATGTTGCGATCGTCGAGCACCTGCTCGTGGCCGCCGTCGTCGGCGAGGAAGTCTGCATTAGGGTATTGCTCCAGCGGACCTTCCCCGGCGCCGCCCTTCTGGGCGTTGGGGTTGTTCCACTGATTGCCGACCACGACCCAGTAGTCGTCGCCGTCGGCCGACTTGGGTGTGAAGGCGATGCTTACCGGACGCTCGCCGCCGGACGCGACGTTCTCATGGAACGCCAGGTCGCCGTCAGTGCGATCAAGCGCGAACACCGAAATGGTGTCGCCGCCAGCATTCACGGCGAGCAGATAGTCGCCGATGATCTGCACGGCGCCTTGGGAATCGAAGTCACCCGCCGCGTCGCCGCCTGCTGCGCGGTTGGCGCCACCCATCGAGCCGGTGGGGTACGCGGTCTGACGGCCGAGGGAGCCGTCGGACAGGCGCTCGATGGCGATGACCTGGTTTTCGGACTCGCCGTTGAGCGTGGTGTACAGATAACCCTCGATGTCGCCTGCAAAAGCGGTCGAGGACAAGAGGGAAGCGATCAACGCTCCCGTCACGGACGTTTTCATGTTCATCTCCAGCGTTGACTACGACGCAAGTCGTCTTGCGTCTGCAGTCACGCTAGGGATCGGGATTGAGCGGCTCCAATATCGTTTGCCCATCAGTTCCATGTCCTGGAGTTATCGGCCGCCCTCGACGTCGCGCGCCGAACAAGGACATGACAACCGCGCGAAACTGCGCCAAGGTTGTCTTGAAGAAGACGGCCAGCGACCAGTGATCGCCGCCGATGAGTTTCGTGAGCAGACCGCTATGGAAATGCAGCAGGTGCGCTATTTTCTGGCGCTGGCGGACAAGCTGAACTTCACCCGCGCCGCCGAGGCCTGCAACGTCACCCAGCCGGCCCTGACCCGCGCGATCCAAGCGCTTGAGTCTGAACTCGGCGCGCCGCTCTTCCACCGTGAGCGCGCGCGCACGCACCTGTCGGAACTCGGGCGCATGATGCTGCCTCACTTCGAGACCATTCGCGACCGATCCGAGGCGCTCAAACAAGAGGCGCAGTCCTTCACCAAAGCCGAGGACATCGAGCTCAAGCTCGGCGCCATGTGCACCATCGGCCCGCGCGTGCTCTCCGGTCTCATCGTCGAGTTTCACAAGCAGTTCGAAGGCGTCACGCTCGCGATCCACGACACTGAAGGGCGCGCGCTCGCCGACATGGTGCTTGAGGGCAAGCTCGAGGTCGGGTTGATCGGCTTACCCGAACCGTTCGATGAACGTCTGCACGCCATCCCACTGTTTACGGAACGCTTTGTCGTCGTTCTGCCGCCTGGCCATCGCTTGGCGGAGAAGAATGCTATTCGCGTGAAGGATCTTGACGGCGAGCCCTATCTCAATCGCATCAACTGCGAGGTCTTCGCCCCGGCCAGAAAGGTTTTTGAGGCGCAAGGCGTGAACACGCCGATGGTGTTCCGCTCTGAGCGCGACGATTGGGTGCTTGGCATGATCCGCGCCGGGATGGGCTGGGGGTTTTTCCCTGAGTTTTGCACCATCCCGGATGACCTTCCGGTGCGCCCGTTGATCGAACCGGAATTCGATCGCACGGTTTCGCTCGTCACCATGCGCGGCCGACCGCATTCCCCGGCGGTCGGCGCGTTCGTGCGCGGGGCGCGCGCTCACGCGTGGCCGCAGCGCACCGCCGCTTGAGCGCGGCGGCGCACGTCGAGACGTTATCGATACTCCGGATTCGCAAAACCGAAGCGGCAGCCCGCCGCCCAGAGGGCGCGCTGATTGCCGTGGGCGGGAACGCCGCCTTCAGCCTTGAGCATCCGCGCCAAGTGCAAGAGGTTCCACGTCATGAATGTGGTGTTGCGGTTGGTGAAGTCGTTCTCCGGCCCGCCCGAGCCTTCGTCGAGATAGGACGGACCCGGCCCGGCCTCGCCAAGCCACGCTGCGTCCGCTTGCGGTGGGATCACGTAACCCAGGTGCTGCAGTGAATAGAGGATGTTCATCGCGCAGTGCTTGGCCCCGTCTTCGTTGCCGGTGACGAGACAGCCGCCGACGCGTCCGTAGTAGGCGTATTGGCCAGCGTCGTTGAGCTCGCTCGAGTTAGCATAAAGGCGCTCGATGAGCTTGGTGCACACCGAAGATTTCTCGCCGAGCCAGATGGGCGTGGTGACGACGAGGATGTCGGCAGCCTTGACCTTTTCATAGATCGACGGCCAGTCGTCGCGCTCCCAGCCATGCTCGCGCATGTCCGGGTAGACGCCGGGGGCGATGTCGTGATCGACCGGCCGCAGAACGTCCACCGAGACGCCGTTGCGCTCCATGATGGCGCGCGAGATGGCGACAAGCCCGTCAGTGTGGGAGAGCTCGGGCGTGCGTTTTAGAGTGCAGTTGAAGAAGAGCGCCTTCAGACCGGAAAAATCCCAGCTGCTCTCGTCGCACCATTTTTCCTGAAGCTTGTTCAACATCGCTCAACTCCTCATGGGTTCGGGGTTTCGAAATCGTGGGTTCGTGAAGGCTTGTCGCCGACCTCGACCATGCCGGTTCGCGTACGCATCTCAGCGACCGGTTTGCTCTCGACGCACTCGCCCATTTGGCTCGCCAGAGCGCCGTACCAGCGCGCGGCAGGCGCCGCGGTGACGCCATGAAGGAGGATGGAGAGAGCCACGGTGACAAGCGTTGTGGTGAGGATCGTGTCGCCGGCCGTGATCCACATGTCCTCCAGGACGAAGATCGCGAACAGGATCGAGGCGAGACCGCGAGGTCCGAACCAGCCGAGAAAAACGATCGTCGGAAGGCGCAGCTTCAGACCGACGAGCGACAGAGCGATCGGCGCAAGGCGGACGACGCTCAAACTCAGGAGCGCGTAAACGACCACTGGCCAGCTGAGCGCGCCGAGGGCGTCGGGCAGGAGCGCGGCCCCGAAGATGAGAAAGGTGACGAGCACCAGGATCTGCCCCTCTGCTTCGGCGAACTCGAAGAGGAAGCGGCAGCGCCCGCGCACCTGATCGCCGAACACAAGACCGGCGGTGAAAGCCGCAATGAAGCCGTTGCCCCCGACGAGTTCGGCGCCGGCGAACGCGAGGATGGCGAGGCCGAGAACCGCCGCCCCTTCGAAGCCCTCGCTCATCCATTCCCGCTTGGCCGCCCAATCGATGAGCCGGCCGCCGCCGAAGCCCGCCGCGACGCCTACCGCCGGGCCAAGGCTCACCTGCAGCGCTCCGAAAACAAGCCAATTGCGCTCGCCGTCTGCGTCGCCCATGAAGCTTGCGAGCGCCGCGAAGACGAGTACGACCGGCAGGGCGATCCCGTCGTTGAGACCGCTCTCGACGTTGAGGGCCTGGCGCACGCGCACAGGCACGAGCGGGCTGGCGGCGACCGCTTGGCCGAGCGCTGCGTCCGTGGGCGCCAAGATGGCGGCTAGGAGCGCTGTCTCCCACAGCCCGAGGCCGAGCGGCAAAGCGAGCCCGGCCGCGACGCCAGCCAGAATGATGAGGGGCATGCCGATGAACAGCATGCGCACGGGCAAGCTGTGATCTGCGCGCAGACGCCGCAAATCAATGCGCGCCGCGTCAGCGAAAAGAGCGATGACCAGCGTGAACTCCGCCAGGCCATGGATGACGCCATGATCGAACTCAAGCCGCACCCAGCCGAGGCCGGCCGCTCCACCCGCAAGGCCAACAGCTGTGAAGACGAGCGGTGGTGTGAGGATGCTCGTCTCCAGGCGCTTGGAAATTAGCGCGAAGATGGTCGCGACGATGGCGATGATGGCGACGCTGTGAAGATCCATCGAAGCTGCCCCGATGCAATGTTTGAAGAATTCGGACCTGGCGTGGGGCGATACGACGCGACGAACAAAAGCGAAGCGAGACGCAGCATTTCAAAGCACGCCAGGAGCGGAACCCCTTTCGAAGACCAGTCTCCGTGACCGCGGGCTCTGTGTGAAATGACGGTTCACCATCGTTTCGATGAACCGAAGTCATGAAAAGGGGCGCGGTGGCGCTGTTCGCGCCGCCCGGCGCGGCGTGTGCGAAAACGACCGTCTAGAGTCTCACGATGGAGGAGGCGTCAACGCGCAGCTGAAGCTGGTCGGCGCGCGCGACGAGTTGACCGCGCGCTTGGGCGGGATCGGCGACGAGTGAGAGAAACCGCCCGTCGGGCGTGATCCCCGAACCGTCCGGGTTGGTTAGGATCAGAGCGTGCTCGCCGCCTTGATCGTCGCGGGCGAAGAACGCGGGCGGGATCCCCGAGCGAATGCACAAAGATGCGCAAGCTTTGTGAACTTTCGAGTCCGCCGGCCGCATCGCCCCGAACCAGCACTTGGAATCAAGTATCTCGCCGGTCAATGTCGCCTCGCCAAGCGTTTGCTCCGAAGGCGGAGCAAGAACTGAATCGTCGGTCGCCTCCGCCTCGGCGATCCAGTCCTCGCCGTCCGAGACGGTGATCATCGCGTGCCGCCCACGTGAGATCACCGAGCCGCGCACCCGTGCCGGCCGGTTGGAGAACGCCGGTAGGCGGTCGGCGACGCCGCATTTGGTCATGCACGCGAGCAGCGCGGTGCGTGGCGAGCCGTCAATGTCCCGCGTGCGCAGCATCGGATAGGGCTCGGTTAGGAACAGCCCGGTGAAGTCGCGCACGTCCGCCTGATCCCAGGTTCCGGAGCCGGGTGCATCCTGGCGCGAGGCGAGCAGCCAACCGGCCCCGGCGCCCAAGGCGGTCAGCCCGATCGCGGCTGACAGCATGGCCCGCCGGTCGACGGGAGGAACCTGCGGCGACCACCCGATGAAAAAGCTCGACTCAGGTTTTGGACGGATGAGGTGATCGTCGGACATCACGCCGCCTCCGTGAGCGGGTCAACGTTCGCCGGCGGCGTCGGCGTTCCCGGCGGCAGGGCCTTGGGATCGACGAATACGACGCCGTTCTCGATCTTGACGCGATAGGTGTGGATTTTCTCCGTAAAGGGAGGAGGGGCGCATCCATCTTCTGGTCGATATTGGAACCCGTGCCAGGGGCAGGTGACCAGACCGTCGAGGATGCACCCTTCGCCCAAGGGCCCCGCCTGATGGCGGCAGACGTTCGAGACGGCCGAGACCTTGTCGTCGTAGCGGAACACAGCGACGCGTTCGCCGTCTTTGAGCACGACGATGAAGGCGCGGTTCTCGGGAATGTCCCGAGCCGGCCCGACGCGCAGCCAGCCGTCCTCGGGCGCACGGCCAAGCGTCGTGTCCCGCATGCGCTCGCGCAAACCGGTCGCGAGATGCAGACTCGCCAGCGTGACCAAACCTAAGGCGACGACCGCGCCGTAGAGCGGGCTTTTCTCCGCTTGCACGATGCCGAGCACCACGTGAGCGGTGAGGAGCCCATATGCAGCGTAAACGCTCATGTGGAGCGTCTTCCAAACGCGCGGGCCGAGATTTGCGTTCCAGAAGTCGTGGCTCGTCGACGCCATCAGGAAGAGGATCACCAGCGCCGCGAAACCAAGGCTTTCGAACGGGAAACCGTTCAGCGACCCGTAGCGAGGGTTCGAAGCGAACAACGAGACGAAGACGTTGGTGTCAGAAAACCCATGATACCACATCAGCACCAGCCCGGCGTGGATCAGGGCGAGCAGAAACGTCACCACGCCCATGTGCCGGCGGTTGTAGAGCAGCGGCTTGAACCGAGGCGACAACCGGGTCAGAGGGCCGATCGCGAGCACAAGGTGCAGCAGCGCGAAGGCCGACGCGCCGGTCGCGCGCATCACTAATTGAACCGGATGGAGGTTCTGCCCGTCGGGGAAGGTCGTCGCCGAGACCGCGATGAACGATCCGAGAAACACCGTGACGCCGATGATCAAGGCGAGATCGTAGGCCTTCTTGAACGGCGTCCACTGAACAACCTTGTATGCATGTCCCATCAGCGCGTCTCCTCGATCGCGGACACGGCGGCTTGCGGCAAGCTCGGAGGCGTTTCAGATGGACGGGCGCGCCATGCTGAGGCGACGACCGCGGCGGCGACGGCGAGGACGAGCGCCCATATGACGGGGTGCAGGGCGCGTTGAGCGCGGGTCATGTCGGCGGTCCTTGCTTAGCGAGCGTCTTGACAATCAAAAGCGGCCAAAGGCCCGCGGCGCCGGGGAAAATGATCAGCCGCGCGCCCAGCTTCATGTTCTGTGCGTTCGGATCAATTCGCGGCGCGCCGAAGGCGACAAAGTAGAGCGCGAAGATCACGCCGACGAGCGCGTAGAGCGCCAGGCACAACACCAAGATTTCAGCCGCCGCGGTCGTCATGGGTCATTCGCGCCCGGCGACGCCGGCGTAGGCGACGCCTGAGAGATCGGCCATCTCGCGCTTCCAGGTGATCAAGTCGTCGATGTTGAAGTCGCTGAGGCGTCGGTGTCCGCAGGCGCGAGCGAGCACGGTCATGAGCTCAACCGACGCCTCAAAAAAGTTCGCCAGGCGGCGCGCCGATTTCTCGGTCACCAGGCGCGAGACCAGGTGCGGTTTCTGCGTTGCGATCCCGACCGGACAATTGTTGGTGTGGCACGCGCGCATGGCGATGCAGCCGATCGCCTGCATCGCGGCGTTCGAAACCGCGACGGCGTCCGCGCCGAGCGCCAGCGCCTTGGCAAAGTCCGCCGGCTTTCGAAGTCCGCCGGTGATGATCAGCGTGACGTCCTTGCGATCGGCGGCGTCAAGGTGGCGACGCGCGCGGGCGAGGGCGGGGATCGTCGGCGCGGAGATGTTGTCGCGGAAGATCAGCGGCGCCGCGCCAGTGCCGCCGCCGCGCCCATCGAGGATGACATAGTCGACGCCGACCTCGAGCGCCGCGTCGATGTCCTTCTCGATGTGCTGCGCCGAGAGCTTGTATCCGATGGGAATGCCGCCGGTTCGATCCCGGACCTGGTCGGCGAAGTCCTTGATCTGGCCGAGCTCGGTCCAATCGGGAAAGCGCGGCGGGCTGATCGTCGGCTCGCCGGGCGTCAGTCCGCGGACCTCGGCAATCTTGCCGCGCACCTTGTCGCCCGGCAGATGCCCGCCGGTGCCCGTTTTCACGCTCTGACCGCCCTTGAAATGGAACGCCTGGACTTTTTCGAGCTTCTCCCAGGCGAAGCCGAAGCGCGCCGAGGCCAGCTCGTAGAAGTAGCGCGAGTTTTCCGCTCGCTCTTCTTCGAGCATGCCGCCTTCGCCCGAGCAAATGCCGGTCCCCGACAGCTCCGCACCGCGCGCGAGCGCGACCTTGGCGGGCTCGGAGAGAGCGCCGAAGCTCATGTCGGACACAAGCAGCGGGATCTTCAACGTCAGAGGCTTCTGCGCCGTCGGACCAATGACGACTTCGGTGTCGACAGCTACATCTTCGAGCAAAGGCGGGCGCGACAGCTGCGCCGTGATGATTTGGATATCGTCCCAGTCCGGAAGGTTTTTCCGCGGCACGCCCATGGCGTCCACGACCCCGTGGTGGCCGGTCTTGGAGAGACCGTCGCGCGCGTAACTCTGGATCAGGCTCGCATAAGGCTCCTCGTCGGTTCCATGCGAGGTGTCGGCGTATTGGCCGAGATACTCTTCGCGTTTGAACGGTTGGGGGTGCTCGTCGCGCCAGGCGGCGATCTCGTCAGCGTCGACGAGGACCTCGTCGCCTTTGACCCACGCGCTGAACTTCTCCAGCGCTTCGGAGTTCTCATATTCGCTGACGCCGGTGTCGACCCGGTAGTCCCAATTGTGGACGCCGCAAATCAGGTTGTCGTTCTCGTCGACATGACCGTCCGCCATCAGAGCGCCGCGGTGCAGGCACCGACCGTAGAGGACCGACACTTCGTCATCGTAGCGCACGATGACGAGATCGACATTCTCGACCAACGCGTGGATGGGTTTGCGGTCCTCCAGCGCGCTCCACTGGGCGATTTTGATCTTCTTCAATTTAGCCCCCGTGGCGTGCCGTGTCCGCTAAAGAGTTTTGTAGCCGATTGTGTCTTTGCGGCGTGCTTCGCCGCCTGCCGCCGAACGACCTTCGGTGACCGGGACGATCCCTGCCCCATGAGCGCCAGAGACCGAAACGCATCTTGTCGAAGCGCAGATTCACGCGTCGGCCGATCGCAACTCAATCCGCTGACGGAGCTGGTTGGAAGACGGCCTCGAATCTCCATTTCGCCCTCGGCGATTGCATCGTTCAGCAACGGGTTGAGGATGCGCGGCGCGACCGTATTTCGTCCAATACCAGTGATGCATTGCTATCATTCCCAAAGGGCATGAGCCAACAAGAACGCGTCTCGCTAGCCTTGTCCAAGCAAGCGGCGCATCCGCCCAAGGTGGAGAAAGGGTCGGAACCATGAACCACGAGGTGACACTTGAGTGGCACAAGGTGGCGGAAATCGACGAGGTCGCCGAAGGGCGGGTCAAGTCAGCGACCGCAGGCCGGGTAAACGTCGCTCTGACCCGTTTCGACGGCCAGTACGCCGCGATGGACAACAAGTGCCCGCATCAGGGCGGGCCGCTCGGGGAGGGTTCGATCGAGAAGGGCGTGGACGGCAAGTGCTGGCTGCGCTGTCCCTGGCACGGATGGGACTTCGATCCGCTGACGGGCAAGCCGCCGGGCGGCCACGAAGACGCCGGCCAGGCGCTCTACGCGGTGGAGGTTCGCCAAGACGGAATTTACGTCGGCGTGCCGGAAGAACCCGCCCGCGAACGCACCGTGTCCGACGTCATGGCCGAGACCATGGTCAACTGGGGCGTTACGTCCGTGTTCGGCATGGTGGGACACTCTAATCTTGGTTTCGCGGACGCGCTGCGGGTTCAGGCTCAAGCCGGCAAGCTGAACTACTATGGGATCCGGCACGAAGGCGCGGCCGCCTTTGCGGTTTCAGGCTACGGCAAGCTGACCGGCAAGCCGGCGGCCGCGCTGACGATCGCCGGCCCGGGAGCCACGAACCTCTTGACCGGCCTGTGGGACGCAAAGGTCGACGGAGCGCCTGCGCTTGCCCTGACCGGTCAAGTTCAAGAGCAGGTCATCGGCGTGCATGCGTTCCAGGACATCGACCTGGAAGCCGCGTTCGAGGCGGTCTGCGCATTCTCCGAAACCGTTCATCCCAGTTCGGACCAACCGCAGCTGATGACGCAGGCGATCAAGACGGCGCTGGTCAAGCGCGGCGTTGGGCACCTCATCCTTCCCGACAACGTGCAGCCGCGTCCGGCCGAAGAGGGTGCAAAGCCGCAGTCGCCGTCCGGACGCCTGGCAAACCCCGCGGTCGCGCCGCCTGACGACGCCTTGAGCGCTGCGGTCGGTATTCTCAACGCCGCCAAGCGGCCGATGATCATCGTCGGCTATGGCGCGCTCGACGGCATGGCCGACGTCATCGCTCTGGCGGAGAAGCTGGGGGCCCCGGTCGCGACGACGTTCAAGGCGAAGGGACAGATCGCTGACGCTCACCCGCTCGCCGCGGGCGTGATGGGGCGGTCCGGCACGCCGATCGCCAGCTGGTTCATGAATGAAGCGGACGTCTTGCTGGTCTTCGGAGCTTCGTTCTCCGATCACACCGGCATCTACGAAGGCGCCACGATCATTCAAGTCGACACCGACCCGATGAGGATCGCCAAGCGACATCCGGTGACCGCCCCAGTGCTCGGAGACGTCGGTGTGACGGCGCGCGCCATGCTGAGCGCGGCGAGCGGCGCCGAGGCGTTGGACCTGCGTCCTGAGATCGCTGAGCGCTGGTCGTTCTGGCGCTCCGAGAAGGCGAAGCGTGTCGGCGAGGACCGCGGGCGCGGGCTGTCGGCCGCCGCTTTGTTCGACGCGCTCACTCGCCTGGCGCCTGAGGACGCGATCCTGCCGGTCGACGTCGGCAACAACACCTATTCGTTCGGCCGTTACTTCGAGCCAAGCGGCAAGCAGCGCGTGCTGATGTCGGGCTACCTGGGATCAATCGGGTTCTCTTTTCCCGCCGCGATGGGCGCATGGGCGGCGACGCAGGACACCGAGGCCTATCGCGGTCGCAAGGTGATCTCGATTTCCGGAGACGGCGGCTTTGGTCAGTATGCGATGGAGATCACCACCGCGGTGAAGTATCAGATGAACATCTGCCACGTGCTGATGAACAACGCTCAGCTTGGCAAGATCTCCAAGGAGCAGCGCTCGGGCGAGTTTCCGGTTTGGGAGACGGATCTGGTGAACCCGCCCTTCGCCGCTTTCGCACGCGCCTGCGGCGCGAAGGGGTATCTGGTCAAGACAAGAGACGAGCTGGATGGTGCGCTGGAGAAAGCGATCGCCGTTGAAGGCCCTGCATTGGTGGAGGTGATCACCGACCCCGAGCTGATGTAGCAGGCCGTTCGCCGCCTCGGATTCATGCCCAGCGCCGACTGACGGCTCAAAACACGCCCGGCCACACCCGGTGCGAGATAAGACACTGCCAATGCTAGGAAGAACCATGACCAGCGCCCTGACCGGACGAGACATTCTCAAGGACGCCGCCAAGACGAAGTCGACGGCGTTCACACGGGACGAGCGCCAAGCATTGGGGCTTCGCGGCTTGCTGCCTTACGCCGTCGCCAGCATGAAAACCCAAGCCGAGCGCGTGCTGGAGAACCTGCGTCGCAAGCATTCCGATATCGAGAAGTACATCTTCCTGACCGCGCTTCACGACCGTAACGAGCGTCTCTTCTACCGTGTCGTCAGCGACAACATCGAAGAGATCATGCCGTTGATCTATACGCCGACCGTTGGTCAGGCGTGTCGCGAGTTCGCTCACATCTTTCGACGTCCGCGGGGCTTTTACATCACGCCGGACGATGCGGGCGACATCCGGTCCATGCTGGACAACTGGCCGGAGGACGACGTCCGGGTGATTGTGGTGACCGACGGCGAGCGCATTCTCGGCCTGGGTGATCTGGGCGCGAACGGAATGGGCATTCCGATCGGCAAGCTGTCGCTCTATACGGCGTGCGCGGGGATACACCCTTCCCAATGCATGCCCATAATGCTCGACGTGGGCACGAACAACGACTCTCTGCTGAACGATCCGTTGTACTTAGGATATCCGCACAAGCGGATCGGCGGTGATCGCTACCTGGCGCTGGTCGATGAATTCATGGCCGCTGCGCAGGACCGTTTTCCAGGGGTCCTCATCCAGTTTGAAGATTTCCTGACGCCGAACGCATACGGGCTGTTGAACCGTTACCGGCGAGATGCGCTGTGTTTCAACGACGACATTCAGGGCACGGCCGCGGTCGCGCTCGCGGGCGTCTACGCCGCCGCGCGCGCCACGGGCAAGGCGTTCGCCGACATGAAGATCATGTTTGTCGGCGCCGGCTCCGCCGCGACGGGCATTGGCGACCTGATTTGTGAAGCGCTCAAGGCGGAGGGCAAGAGCGATCTCCTGGCGCGACAGCAACTCTGGTTCGTCGACAAGGATGGGCTGGTGGTCGCCGGACGGACGGATCTTCAGCTACACAATCTGCCCTATGCGCATGAGCACGCGCCGATGGACCTGCTGGCGGCGCTCGACGCAATTAAGCCCGATGTCCTCATCGGCGCGACTGGCGCGCCGGGCGTCTTCGGCGAAGCCGTGATCAGGAAGATGGCGTCGTTCAACGAGCAGCCGGTGATCTTTGCGCTTTCAAACCCAACCTCGCGCGCCGAATGCACCGCTGAGGAAGCTTACGAATGGTCCGAGGGGCGCGCGATCTTTTCGTCCGGCAGTCCGTTCCCGCCCGTCGTTCTTGAAGACGGCGTGCGCCGACCGGGGCAGGGGAACAACGCGTACATCTTCCCCGGGATCGGCCTGGGCGCCATCGCCGCCGAAGCCGTCAGGCTGCCCGAACCGATATTCCTGGCGGCGGCGCGCACCCTATCCAGCTTGGTGACGGATCGCGATCTCGAAGAGGGCGCGCTCTATCCGCCGCTGTCGAACATCCGCCGCGTCTCCGAAGCGATCGCCGTGAGCGTCGCGCAAACTGCGATCGAACTCGGGGTTTCCGGTCTCTCTGATGCCGACTTGCCTGAGCTCGAACGTCGCATCCCGTCGTTGACGTACGATCCAGTTTATTAGCGCATCGCATACAAAGGTGGACTCGCGCCTAGTACTCCAAGTTTCGTTGACTGCCCCACCGCTCGCAGGAAGAGCCGGCGGCCTCTGTTTCGCGCGGGCTCCCCCTCCTCGACGTAGGTGGCGAACTCTAGCGGCTCGCCGAGGTCGAGCGGCGGCTCGTCGGCGCGCTGCCACATGTCGTTGACCGCCCAGTTCACAAGCGCCCGCGTCTCCGGTCGCAGAGCCTCCCACCGCTCGAGGAGGGCTCGCGCCTGGCTGCGAGACTCCTTGTTGTGGGGCGGCACGTGGGCGTGCAGGCGACAGGCCTCGGCGCGGGCTTCTTCAAGCGTGTCGGGGTGGTCTTCGCGAGGGGTGAACATCGGGCAAGGATCGCACACGCCCGCTAATGCGTGACTACCGAAAAGTAGGGCGCTCCAACCCGCGAATGTCGGCTACCGGCGGTCGGAATCAACGAAACTCAATCGCGGGAGGATTGCCCTTGCGCATTACTTGAGTCAGCGCCCTGTTCCGGGGTGTCAAAGACCGGGTAGCCTCGCATCCGCTCTCCCAGCGAGTCAGGCCGGGGCGTGGTCTCCGAGAACGCACAGTCGCTCGCCGTGCTCTCGCGATGAACGTCGCTGCTGTCTGTCGTGGACGTCCAGACCTTCAT
>JASFUX010000076.1:0-13417 GCA_050050115.1 Maricaulaceae bacterium
CGACGACGTCTTCTACACTGTACAGAATGTCGTCTCCGCGCCGTTCGCGACGGTGCGGGACTTCGGCCGCGTCGGACTCGATTATCTGCGCGTGCACGAACAAAACCAGCGGCTGCGCGAGGAGAACGCCCGGCTACGCGCCTGGTACCAGCTCGCTTTGTCGATGCGCGACAAGATGGATCGTTATGAAGAGATCCTGGCGCTCAATCCCGACCCGACGGCCGAGGCGATCCTCGCCCGCGTCATCGCCGAGACCGACGGACCGTTCGTCAAAACGCGCGTGCTCAACGCCGGGGCCAACCAAGGCGTGGCTGAAGATCAGGCGGTGCTGAGCGAGCACGGGCTTGTCGGTCGCGTGGTGTCGGCGGGCCAGCGCTCCTCGCGCGTTTTGCTGCTCAAGGACCTCAACAGCCGCGTGCCGGTGATGATCGAGCGCAACGACGTGCGCGCCATTCTCGCCGGGGACAATTCCGAGCGGCCGCAGCTGCGCTATCTGCGCCCTGGCCACGGCCTTGTCTCGGGCGACCGCGTGGTCACCTCGGGCGATGGAGGGCTGCTGCCGCGCGGGCTGCCGGTCGGGGAGACGTTCGTCGACGGGCAGGGCGATTGGCGGGTGCGGCTCTATTCGGACGACGGTCCGGTCGACTACGTGCGCGTGGTGCGCTTCGACTTTCCGCGCCGGCTCGAGGTGACTGAACCCGAGCCGCCCCCGAGCGATGTCGTCAGCGAAGCGGCTGAGGGCGTCGCCAACGAGGAGGCCGGCTGATGGCCGTCGGGCGCGTGGCTCGCGCGCGCGAGCGGTATCTCTACATCGGCGGCTGCGCCTTCGCGGTGATCGGCGCGCTCCTCTACAACGCGCCCGCTGAGGTCGCCGGCTTCGATCTGCCGATGCCGTGGCTGCCGCTCGCGCCGGTCTTCTATTGGGGGATGCTGCGTCCGGATTTGTCGCGTGCGGTTACGGCGTTCGTGCTCGGACTGTTTCAGGACTTCGTCTCCGGCGGCCCGCTGGGGGTTTGGGCGTTGGCCTATCTCGTCGCGTTCTCCGCCGCCGCGCCTCAGCGGGGCGCCATGTCGGGACAAACCGCGGGCGCAGTCTGGATCGGCTTCGTGCTCTTCGTCGCCGTCGCTGGGACCGTGGCTTTCGGCGCGGGCTGGCTGTCCGCGCAGTTCCGCCCGGCGCTCGATCTCGAGGGCCTGGGCCTTGATCCTTCAGTCATCGGTCAACGCGACATTCGGCCAGGGCCCGCCGTGGCGCCGCTTGTGCTCGAAGCGGCTGTGACCATGCTCTTAGGACCCTTGATCGCCCGACCGCTCGGCGGCTTCACGCGCATCACCACGGCGGGGAGGGGCTTGTGAGGCGCCGCCACGACCGCTCCGAGCGCCGCGGCGCCTTCAATCGACGCGGGCTTTTGCTCTCAGGCGCCGGCGCCTTGATGTTCGCCGGCCTGACGACGCGTCTGTGGCAGCTGCAAGTCGTCGAAGCCGAACGCTTTGCGACGCGCTCGGACGAGAACCAGTTCAACTATGTGCCGATGCCGCCCAGCCGCGGCCGCATCCTCGACCGCTACGGCGCGATGATCGCCGTCAACGTCGAGAACTATCTCGTCCACTTCACCGCCCACCAGGTGCGCGGCGAGTCCGAGCGCCGCGCGGTGCTCATGGACCTCGCCCGCATCCTCGCGCCGAGCGCCGGCTTTGACCGCTGGAACGCCATGGTCGAAGGCTGGGCGGGCAAGATCGCCCGGGCGCGCGCCTACGACGAAGTGGTGCTCGAGAACAATCTGAACTGGGCGACGTTCTCGCGGATCAATCTGCGGCTGCCGTCGCTGCCGGGCGTGACCGTCGACATCGGCGATTCCCGCGCTTACGGCCTGGCGGCGGCGCCCGAAAGCCCGCGCCGCGACGCGGACGCTTTCGCGCACGTCGTCGGCTATGTCGGCAAGCCCGACGACACGGCGATCAACGACCGGCTCGACGCGGTGCGCGATCCCCAGGAACGGTCGCGCTTCTCGCGCATCTTGCGGCACCCGGGCTACCGGATCGGCCGGGCGGGCCTTGAGCAGACGCTCGATCCGGAGCTTCAGGGCGTCTGGGGCCTCAAGCAGATCGAAGTCGACGCGCGCGGCCGGATCATCCAAGAGCGCGGCGTTGTTCAGGCCTCCCAGCCAGGAAACGATCTGCGGCTGACCCTCGACGCCCAGGTCCAGGCGTATGCGCAGAACCGGCTCGCCGGGGAGAGCGGCGCGGTCGCCGCGCTCGACGTGAACACGGGCGAGATCATCTGCCTCGTCTCCGCGCCCGCGTTCGATCCGAACCGCTTTGCGCGCGGCATCGAGCCGGCCGCCTTCCGCGCGCTGCAGAACGATGAGCGCAAGCCGCTCTACAACAAGCCGCTCGCCGGCCGCTATCCGCCGGGCTCGACCTTCAAGATCATCACTGCGCTGACGGCGCTGCGCCATGAGGCGATCGATCCGAGCGAGCGGGTCTACTGCGGCGGCAAGGTGCGGCTCGGCGACCGGGAATTCCACTGCTGGCAGGAGCGCGGCCACGGCTGGCTCGACATGCGCGGCGGGATCAAGAACTCCTGCGACGTCTACTTCTACGAAGCGGCGCGCCGCGCCGGCGTCGACGCGATCGCGGCGGAAGCGCGGCGGTTCGGCTTCGAGGAGGACTTCGCCCTCGACGCGCCGGGCGCGCTCTCGGGCCACGTGCCGACCGAGGCGTGGAAGCGCGCCTATCTCGACGAGCCGTGGGCGACGGGCGAAACCCTCATCACCGGGATCGGTCAAGGCTTCGTTCTGGCTACGCCGCTGGAACTGGCGGTGATGACCGCGCGGGTCGCCAACGGCGGCCGCGCCGTGCGGCCCTACATCGTCGAGGGCCGGCCGCACCCGGTGGAGACGCCGCCGGAAGAGCCGCTCGCCGATCCGGCTCATATCGCGCGGGTCCAGGACGCGATGATGTCGGTGACCGACGAGGCGGGCGGAACCGCCTACTGGGCGCTCAATGCGCGCGGCATCGACATCCCGGGCGTTCGCATGGCGGGCAAGACCGGCACGAGCCAGGTGCGTCGGATCACGCCCGAAGAGCGCGCTCGCGGGGTCATCAGCAACGACGACCTACCCTGGAGGCGGCGCGACCACGGGCTGTTCGTGGCTTTCGCGCCTTACGAGGCGCCGAAGTATGCGATCGCGCTGGTTGTCGAGCACGGCGGCGGCGGATCGTCGGCGGCGGCCGCTCCGGCGCGCGACATTCTGCGCGAGATCCTGCTGCGCGACCCGTCGCGCGCGACGGCTGAGCGCGAGAGCATGCGCGGATGACGGCGATCCTCTCCTCCTACGCCAATGGACCGACCGCGCGCGGGCGAGTTTACCGGATGGGCGCGCGCGGCTGGCTGCTGCTCTTGCTCCTGGCGATGCTCGCCGGCTTCGGCGTGGCGATGCTTTACTCCGTCGGCGGAGATCCGACGCTCTATACGGCGGAGACGCCGTGGTGGGAGCGGGGCTCCTGGACGCCGTGGGCGGCGGCGCACGCGCTGCGCTTCGCCCTCGCGCTGGGGGTGATGATCGTCGCCGCCACCGCGATCCCGCTGCGGTTCTGGCGTCATATGGCGTACCCGGCGTACTTCGGCGCGCTTGCCCTGCTTGTCGGTGTGGAGTTTTACGGCGAGACCAACATGGGCGCGACACGTTGGATCCTGATCGGTCCGATCCGCGTGCAGCCTTCCGAGGTGATGAAGCTTTCCATCGTGCTGGCGCTCGCGCGCTACTATCACGACCTCGACTATCGCCATGCGCGCGGCGTCTTTCCGATCGCGCACATTCCGCCGCTGGTGATGATCGCCATTCCGGCGTTCCTGATTGTGCGCCAGCCCGATCTCGGCACCGCCTTGCTCGTCGTCGGCGCCGGCGTCGTCGTGGTGTTCCTTTCGGGCGTGCGCTGGACGCACATCTTCCTGGGCGGCCTCGGCGGCCTGTTCGGCGTGATCTTCCTGTTCTTCAACGGGCTGCGCCCTTATCAGCGCGAGCGGATCATCACCTTCCTGAACGCCGACAGCACCGACCAGGACTTCCAGCTCGGCTCGGGGTACCACACGCTGCAGGCCAAGATTGCGCTCGGCTCGGGCGGGGTGACCGGCAAGGGCTTCGGCGCGGGCACCCAGACCCAGCTTGATTTCCTGCCCGAAAAGCAGACCGACTTCATCTTCACCGTCATAGGCGAGGAGCTGGGCTTCGTCGGCTGCGCCGCGCTGCTGGCGGTGACGGCGGCGATCCTGGTTCTGGGCGTGTCGATCGCGATGTCGTCGCGCCATCACTTCGGGCGCCTTGCGGCCATGGGCGCCTGCGCGATCTTCGCCTTCTACGTGTTCATCAACGTAGCGATGAACATCGGCGTCGCGCCGGTGGTGGGCGTGCCGTTTCCGCTCGTCTCCTGGGGCGGGACGGCCATGATCGTGGTGATGACCGCCTTCGGCGTGGTGCTCAACGTCCATCTCAACCAGGACGAAGAACTCGCGCGCGGCGGCGGGCGAGGCTAGCGCAATCGTTGACCAGCAATGCGGGCCCGGCCATGCTCCCGCGCAACGCTTTGAAACGTTTGGGGAGAACGCGAATGGCGACGTCTGAGTCTGGTGCGGCGCCCGTCAGGTGGTCCTCGCGGTTCGCTTTTCTCATGGCTGCGATCGGCTCGGCGGTCGGCCTGGGCAACCTCTGGCGGTTTCCCTTCCAGACCGGCCAGAACGGCGGTTCGGCCTTTGTCTTCGTCTACCTCTTGTGCGTCATCCTGATCGCGTTTCCGATCCTGGTGGCCGAACTGTCGGTGGGCCGCCACAAGGGCCTCTCCGCGGTTGGATCGACGCGCAACCTCGCCGTCGACGCCGGCCGCTCGCCTCGCTGGGCGATCGCGGGGTGGGTCGGCACAGTCGCCGCTTTCCTGATCCTGACGACCTATTCGGTGATCGCCGGCCAAGTGATGGCCTATTCGGCGATGTCGTTCTTGGGCGAGTTCTCCGCGTCGGCCGCGGATGTCGCCGACACGGTCACGGCGACCGAGGCGGGGCTTTCCCTCTACGGATCGATCAGCGCGCAGCTCTGGTGGCATTTCGGTTTCATGCTGCTGACGGTGATCATCGTCTCGAGGGGGCTCACCGGCGGCATCGAGCGCGTCGTGACGATTCTCATGCCGCTATTTTTTGTGATGCTCCTTGGCCTCTGCATCTATGCGCTCTCAACCGGGGCGGCGGGTGATGCGCTGGCCTACCTCTTCCGGCCAAACTTCGCCGCGGTTCACCCTGAAACGGTGCTCGCCGCGCTCGGCCAGGCGTTCTTCTCCTTAGGCGTGGGCGGTGCGATCATGATCACCTACGGCTCTTATCTCCCGCGGGAAGAAAACATTCCCAACTCCGCGGGGATCATCGCCGGCGCCGACACGCTTGTGGCGATCGTCGCGGGGCTGATGATCTTTCCCGTCGTCTTCGCCTTCTCGCTGGATCCGGCCGTCGGGATGGGGCTCATCTTCGACGCGCTGCCGACGGTTTTCGCCGGCATGCCCGCCGGCGCGGTCGTGGGCGGGGCTTTCTTCTTCCTCGCCTTCATCGCCGCGCTGACCTCGTCGATCTCGCTTCTGCAAGTCGTCTCGTCGTTCGCGGAGGAGCACACCAGCCTTTCAAAAACCACCGCGGCCCTCGTCTTTGGCGGGCTCGCCTGGTTCATCGGCGCGGGCGCCGTGCACGCCGCCGACTTCGGCGCCTTCGTGGACTTCATCGCCGGCAGCGTGGTGCTGCCCCTAGGCGGGCTCTTCATCGCGGTGTTCGCCGGCTGGGTAGTGCCGCGCGAGATCATGCGCGGTGAGCTTCCGCATGCGAACAATGCTTTCTTCTCGGCTTGGCGCTTCATGATCCGCTACGCTGTTCCGATCGCCGTCCTCGCCATCCTGCTGGGCGGCCTCAACGCGCGGTTCGAGGTGCTTTAACGCCGAGGCGAACGTTTCCTGAAACTGTCGGCGCAAGCTGCGGGCCCTTTCGGAAATAGACCGCTCGCGTGATTTGGCCGCAACCGAAAGGCGTTTGGCCAACTCGGACGTTGATGTTGCGTCCGCGCGAGGGGACAACAGTGGGGACCGGCGGTGGCCGGAACTCTCTCAGCCGGCTGACATCCGCGCCGGTGCGACAAGGACATTGGACGAGGCATGTATCTGGTTACCGGAGCCGCCGGGTTCATCGGCTATCATACCTGCGAAGCGCTGCTCGCGGCGGGCGAGGAGGTGCTCGGCGTCGATAATCTCAACCGCTACTATCCCGTGGCCTTGAAGCAGGCCCGGCTCGAGCGGCTCCAGCGTCACGCCGGCTTCAGCTTCCAGATCGTCGACATCGCCAATCACGACGCGCTGGTGAAATCCTGCCGGCCGAACGACGTCGATGTGGTGATCCATCTCGCCGCCCAGGCCGGGGTGCGCCATTCGCTCAGCAAGCCGTTCGACTACGCCGCAGCGAACCTCACGGGCCACCTGTCCGTGCTCGAGTTCTGCCGTCATGCGGCGCGCGAGCCGCTGCTCGTCTACGCGTCGTCGAGTTCGGTTTATGGCGGGAACACCAAAGTCCCGTTCTCCGAAACCGATCCTGTCGACACGCCGGTTTCGCTCTATGCTGCGACCAAGCGCGCCGACGAGCTGATGAGCTCGGCTTACGCCTCGCTTTACGGTCTGCGCCAGATCGGCCTGCGGTTCTTCACCGTCTATGGGCCTTGGGGGCGGCCGGACATGGCCTATTGGTCGTTCGCCGACGCGATCTTGAAAGGCGAGCCGATCCGCGTCTTCAACAACGGGGATCTGAAGCGCGACTTCACCTACATCGACGACATCACGAAGGGCGTGGTCGCAACCGCGACCCAGGCCCCCGCGCTCGATCCCGAGCGTCCGCACAAGGTCTACAATATCGGCAATCACGAGCCGGTGGGCCTCCTTCGCTTCATCGAGCTGCTTGAGGAGCGCTTGGGCAAGACGGCGGAGAAGATCATGGAGCCGATGCAGCCGGGCGACGTCTATGAGACGTACGCGGACATCGACGCGATCCGCGCCGACTACGGCTTCGAGCCGACGACTTCGCTCGAAGACGGGCTGACCAAGTTCGTCGACTGGTTCAAGGCCTATAGAGCGGATCCCGAGACGGCCGCGGGCTAGCGCCCCGCGAGCAGCCGCTCGACGGTGGCGCGGGCTTCGGCGCCGAACTTCGCGTCCGAGAGCGCGAAGGCGACGGTGGCTTGGAGGTAGCCGACCTTGCTGCCGCAATCGTAAGAGACGCCCTTGTATTCAAGCGCGTGGAAGCTGCTCGCCTCCATCAGGCGCGCCATCGCGTCGGTCAGCTGGATCTCGCCCCCCGCGCCGGCGCCTTGATCAGCGAGCAGCTGGAAGATCTCCGGCTCGAGGATGTAGCGCCCGGTGATCGACAGCTGCGACGGCGCCTCTTCGACCGCGGGCTTTTCGACCATGCCGGTCATGCGCACGAGGCCATCCGCGCGCGGCGCGCCGTCGGGCGCGATGATGCCGTACTTCGTCACGTCTTCGCGTGCGACCTTCTCGACAGCGATGATGTTGCCGCCGACCTCGGAATAGGCGGCGTTCATCTGCGCCAGGCACGAGGGCGAACCCTTGACGATGACGTCAGGAAGCAGGATCGCGAACGGCTCGTTGCCGATGACGTCGCGCGCGCACCAGATCGCATGACCGAGCCCGAGCGGCGCCTGCTGACGCACGAAGCTCATCGAGCCGGGCGCGGGCAGCTCGGACTCGAGTTCCTCAAGTATGTCGGTCTTGGACTTCATCCTGAGCGTGTCTTCAAGCTCATAGGCGCGGTCGAAGTAGTCTTCGATGGCGCCTTTGTTCCGTCCCGTGACGAAGACGAAGTGTTCGATCCCTGCGTCGCGCGCCTCGTCGACCACGTGTTGGATGGCCGGGCGGTCGAACACCGGCAGCATCTCTTTCGGGATCGACTTGGTTGCCGGCAGCACGCGCGTGCCGAGGCCGGCGACGGGAAAGACGGCTTTGCGGATCTTCGTCATGACTGTTCCCTGGACGAGGCAGAGCTGAGAGGCGGAACTAGAGCCGGTCGCGCGCCTCGCGCACGACGCGCTCGGGCGTGATGTCGAAGTGCTTGTAGAGGTCTTCGGCCGGCGCGCTCTCGCCAAAGCCGGACATGCCCACGAAAGCGTCGCCCGGACGCAGCACGCCGTCCCAGCCCTGGTTGATCCCGGCCTCGACGACCACGCGCACCGGCGCGGAACCAGGCTCCGCGCCCCGCTTTGAATCTGCGGCGCTTTGCGCCGCGGGCGCGGGCGACAAGATCGCCTCCTGCTCAGCCGGCGTCAGCGCCTTGAACCGATCGAGGCAGGGGACCGAGACCACCCGCGTGGGCGTGCCGCCGCTTTGCAGCTTCGCGCGCGCGACCGCCGCGATGGCGACTTCGGTGCCGGTCGCGAAGATCGAGACTTTGGCGGGCCCGCCCTCGGCGGGGAGCAGCTCATAAGCGCCCGGCGCGCAGAGATTGTCCGCGCTCGGCTCGGTGCGCAGCGCCGGGGTCTTCTGCCGCGACAGCGCCAGCGCGCTCGGCCCGTCCAAGCGGTCGAGCGCCAGCGCCCAGCATTCGGCGGTCTCTACCGCGTCGCAGGGGCGGAATACCTCGAGGTTCGGGATCGCCCTTAGTGCGGCGACGTGCTCGACCGGCTGGTGCGTGGGGCCGTCCTCGCCGAGCCCGATGGAGTCGTGGGTGAGCACGTGGATCACCGGCGCGCCCATGAGCGCCGCCAGCCGGATCGCCGGGCGCGAATAGTCGGAGAACACCAGGAAGGTGCCGCCGTAGGGCCGCAGACCCTTGTGCAGCGCGATGCCGTTCATCGCCGAGGCCATACCGTGCTCGCGCACGCCGTAGTGGACGTAGTCGCCCGAATAGTCCTCGGCGGAGAGGATCTTGGAGTCCTTCCGCTTGGTGTTGTTCGAGCCCGTCAGGTCGGCCGAGCCGCCCAGCAGCTCGGGCGCGTGCGGACCGATCGCGTCGAGAGCGGCGCCGCTCGCCGCGCGGGTCTGCATCGCCGGCGCTTCGTCGGCCATCTTGGCGGCGTGCGCGGCGAGAGCGGACTTCGCCGCGTCGCTCAGCCGGCGGTCGAGGCGGCGTTCGAACTCTTCGCGCGTCTTGGGTTCGGCGTCGGCGAGACGCGCCTGCCAAGCCTCGCGCAGCTCCGCGCCGCGCGCGCCGACCGCGCGCCAGGCGTCGACGATTGCTTCGGGAATCTCGAACGGTGGATGCGGCCAGTTGAGCGCCTTGCGCGCGCCGGCGATCTCATCCGCACCCAAGGGATTTCCGTGCACGCCGGCGGTGCCGGCCTTGGTCGGCGCGCCGTAGCCGATCTTCGAGCGCGCGGCGATCATCACCGGGCGCTCGGATTTCAAAGCCGCCGACAGCGCGCGGCGGATCGAGTCCGGATCATGCGCGTCGGCGGCCAGGGTCGCCCAGCCGGCGGCTTCGAAGCGCTTGGCCTGATCAGTCGCATCAGCGAGCGCAACCGGCCCGTCGATCGAGATCTGATTGTCGTCCCAGATGACGATCAGCTTGGAGAGCTTCAGCCGACCCGCGAGCGTGATCGCCTCCTGGCTGACGCCTTCCATCAGACAGCCGTCGCCGGCGATGACCCAGGTGCGGTGATCGACGAGGTCGTCGCCGAACTCTGCGTTCAACGACCGTTCGGCGAGCGCCATGCCGACAGCGTTGGCGAGGCCTTGGCCGAGCGGACCGGTGGTGGTCTCCACGCCCGCGGCGCAGCCGTACTCGGGGTGACCGGGCGTCTTGGAGCCGAGCTGGCGGAAATTGCGCAGCTCCTTGAGGGTCATGTCCTTGTAGCCGGTCAGGTGCAGAAGACCGTAGAGCAGCATCGAGCCGTGGCCGGCCGACAGGATGAAGCGGTCGCGGTCGGGCCAATCGGGGGCCTCGGGGTCGAATTTCAGGTATTCGCCGAACAAGACGCTCGCCACGTCGGCCATGCCCATCGGCATGCCGGGGTGGCCGCTGTTGGCGGCCTCGACGGCGTCCATGGCCAGCGCGCGCAACGCGTTGGCCATGTCGCGCAGGCTGACGCCGGCGGCGGTGTCGACCATTTGGGCTCTCCAGACTAATTTCGCCACGCGAGCTTGCACCACGGCCCGCAGCAGGTTTCAACAACGCCGGACGACGCCGTCAACAGGAGCCCGCCCAGTCGGGCGAGGCGCGACGGCTCGCAATCGGCGCCGCCGCGGCGCAGCTTTAGCGGCGAAAGAGGCCCAACGCATGAAGATTTTCATCGATTCCGCGGACGTCGAGGAGTTGAGAAAGGCCGCCGTCACCGGCCTGGTCGACGGCGTGACCACCAATCCCTCCCTTGTGGCCAAGAGCGGCCGGCCGTTTCGCGAGGCGGTGGGGGAGATCTGCGGGCTCGTCGAGGGCCCTGTGAGCGCCGAAGTCGTCGCCACGGAAGTTGAGGGCATGATCACCGAGGGCCGATCGCTGTCGGAGATCGCGCCCAACGTGACGGTGAAGCTGCCGCTGACGCCGGACGGCCTCAAGGCCTGCCGGACGCTTTCGAGCGAAGGCGTCAACATCAACGTGACGCTGTGTTTTTCCGCCGTCCAGGCGCTGATGGCCGCCAAGGCCGGGGCGACCTTCATCTCCCCGTTCATCGGGCGGCTCGATGATGCGGGCGTGGACGGCATGGAGCTGATCCACGACATCCGGATGATCTACGACAACTATGGCTTCACGACGGATATCCTGGCCGCCTCGATCCGCTCCCCCGCGCACGTGCGCGACGCCGCGCTCGCGGGCGCCGACTGCGCGACGATCCCGCCGAAGGTGTTCTGGTCGCTTTATGAGCACAAGCTGACTGATCTGGGGCTCGACGCCTTCCTCTCGGACTGGGCTAAATCGGGACAATCCGTCTAGCGACAATCATATATCAACCATTGCGTGCGACGGTTTGCTGCGCCTCAAAGGTAGTTGAGTCAGTGTCGCGGTCATGTCGAACAAGTCAAAAAGCTCCGTCCAATTCGTTATTTGCGACGACAACATGCACACCCGCAGGCTCGTCGCAGACGTGCTCGGCGGCGTCGGTTTCGAGAGGATGCAGTTCGCCTCGACCGGCCATGAGCTGCTTGAGCTGACCCAGGAATTCCTCCCCAGCGTCGTGATCACCTCTTCGCGCGTGCCGGGGATCTCGGGGCTCGAATATACGCGGAAGGTTCGCGCCGGCATGGGCTCGGTCAGCCGCGTCACCTCGATTATCGTGATGACCGACACGCCGACGCCGAAGTTCCTCGACGCGGCGCGCGACAGCGGCGTCGACGAAATGCTCGCCCGGCCGTTCACCGGAGAGGCGCTGCTCACCCGCGTCGAAGCGGTGCTGTTGCGGCCGCGCCGCCTGGTGGAGAGCGTGAACTACGTCGGCCCGTGCCGCCGCCGCCGGATGCTCGACGAATATGAAGGCCCGATGCGGCGCTTCACCGATCCGCTTGAAGAGGTCAACAAGGCCCCGTGGGAAGCCGAGACCAACCGCGAGCTTGTGCGCACCTGCGTGACCAAAATCTCAGAGCTGGCGCGCAACCTCGATCCGTCCGACCGCCGCAAGCTGCGCGAGATCTACGCGGCCGTGCGCGACGCCGAGCAGCTCGCTGACGACGTGCGCGACGAAGCGATGGGAGACTCCGCGCGTTCGCTGCAGCGCTACATCAGCGCGGTCGGCGCGACGGGCATGCTCGACACCGAGGTCATCACCACCCACATCGACGCGATGCAGCAGCTCGGCGCTCTGGGCTCGGACCATCCCGAAGAGCGCGCCAAGCTGGTCACCGGCTTGCACGCCGTGGTCGACAAGCGCCTGCGCCGCAAGTCCGCCGCCTAGTCTTCTCGCCGACGCTCAGCCCTCCAGCACCGCCGCGCCGAAGGCCGGCGCGATCAGACGATCGCGCTTGACCCTGCAGCTCGTCGGCAGGTCCCCCGTCTTCCAGCGTTCGCCCGGCGGCAACGGGATCTCGATCTCGACGTCCGACAGATTGAAGGCGCAGAGCCGGCGTTCCTCGCCGCTGGTGCGCTCGAACGCCAGAGCGTCGTCCTCGACATGGGTGAAGCGGATCTCCCCGCGCCGCAGCGCCGGACTGGCGCGCCGCAGCGCCAGCACGCGGCGCGCATAGGCGAGCGTCGAGGCGGGATCGTTCTCCTGCGCGTCGACGGCGAGCTGGCGATGGCGCGGATCGATCGGCAGCCAGGGTTCGCCCGAGGAGAAGCTGCACGCGGGCGCGTCGGTCCGCCAGGGCATCGGCGTGCGCGCGCCGTCGCGGCCGAGCGTATGCGGCCATGAGCGCAAGGCCTCGGGATCGCGCAGCTGATCGAGCGGCACCTCCGCCTGAGGCAGCCCCAACTCCTCGCCCTGGTAGAGGAAGATCGTGCCGCGCAGGCAGCACAGCAGCGTCACCAGGAGTTTGGCGAAGCGGTCGTCGGCCGCCGCGCCGCCCCAGCGCGTCGCTGCGCGGACCACGTCGTGATTGGAGAACGACCAGCTCGGCCAGGCGTCGACCGCGGACCAGGGCGCGAGGGCGTCATGGATAAGATGTCCGCTCAGCGGCGCGTGTTCGAGCAGGAAGAAGTTGTAGGCCGTGTGCAGAGCGTCGGCGCCGGAGGTGTACTGGACGGGCCGGTCGAAATATGCCTCGGAAAACACTTCGGCGACGGTGAAGGTTCCTGGATGCCGATCGAGAAGACTGCGCAGCTCGCTGAGGAACTCGAGTGTTTCGGGCCGCGAGCGATCATAGACGTGGCGCTGCATACAATAAGCCCGGTTCGGATCGCGCGGGTTGTCGTTCGGCGGATTGTCGCGCAGCAGAGGATCGTGCGCGTAGTAGTTGGCCACGTCGAGCCGGAACCCGTCGACGCCGAGGTCGAGCCAGAAAGCGGCGATGTCGAGAACGGCCGCGCGCACCGCCGGATTGTGGAAGTTGAGGTCGGGCTGCTCGGCCAAGAAATTGTGCAGATAATATTGCTCGCGCCGCGGCTCCCACGCCCAGGCAGAGCCGCCGAACACCGACAGCCAGTTGTTCGGCGCCGCGCCGCCCGGCCTCGGATCCGCCCAGACGTACCAGTCCGATTTCTCGCCTTGCCGCGCCGCGCGGCTTTCTTCGAACCAGGGGTGGAGGTCGGACGTATGCGAATAGACCTGGTCTATAACAAGCTTGAGATCCAACGCATGGGCCCGATCGAGCAGCCGCTTGAAATCGTCGAGGGTCCCGAAGATCGGATCGACGTCGCAGTGGTCGGCGACGTCGTAGCCGAAGTCGCACATCGGCGAGCGATAGAAGGGACACAGCCAGATCGCGTCGACGCCGAGCGAGGCGATGTACGGCAGCTTCT